>NZ_JBVVAJ010000055.1:0-22904 GCF_055792805.1 Microvirga sp. HS2 | reverse complement strand
GTCCCCGCAACCAACTCACACACCACACCAGCACGCCAACACCTCCGGAAACGGCCCACGCCACAACGCACGTTAAAGGTTGGGCGAAAGGCCGGGCAATCGCGCCGGCAAAACAGCAGCTCATCCCCATCTTCAGCTAATGAGACATCCCTCGTCCGCATCACAGCACGAAGTCTGGGCTGGTGAAGGTGTGCCAGCCGAGCACCTTGATGGCGAAGTTCGCGATGCCGTCACCGTCACTGTCGGCCGAGATGTAGGTATTGCCGTCCGACAGATGGTAGACGTGCAGCTCCCCGGGGACGTTGTGAAAACGCTCCGTGCCGATGAAGGTGAACGCTTGGTTTCCCTCCAGCCCCGAGTTCGCGTCGATGCTGACTAGATTGATGCGGTCGAGTCCGTGCTCGAAGTCGACGATGGTGTCGCCATGGGCCTCCATGGCCGTTTCGAACACGAATATGTCGCTGCCGGAACCGCCGATCAGGACATCCTTGCCGGCCTTTCCGTTCAGGATGTCGTTCAAGGCGCCGCCGTCGAGGATGTTGGAACCCGCATTGCCCGTCAGCCTGTTGTGCAGGGTATTGCCGGTGCCGTTCAGGTTCGCGGTTCCGGTCAGCGTGAGGTTCTCCACGACTTGTCCATAAAGCGAGTAGGTGATCGCGCTGTAGACCGTGTCGACGCCCTCTCCTGCTCTCTCGATGGCCTTGTCGCCCACCTGCTCCACATAATAGGTGTCGTTGCCCGTGCCCCCGTACATGACGTCGCTGCCGCCAAGGCCACGGAACACGTCATGGCCGGCGTACCCGTACATCAGGTCGTCGCCGGCGGTGCCGTACAGGGTGTCGTTCTGGCTGGTGCCGGCGATGACGCTGTCGTCGATGTCGGTCACGTCCGGAACCGTCGGCCCGACGTCGTCTGGTTCCAGACGCTCTTGGTCGTCCGGGATACCGAAGTTCAATGTGGCGAAGACGACGTTCTCACCGTAGATCGTGCCCGCCTTCAATCCGATCCCGATCTCCTCGTAACCGGCCCTGATTGTCGTCGCATAGTCGGTCGGTTTCGTGAGGATCATCTCATGGAGTTTCCGGACTGTCGCCTCGTTGAGGGGACCACTCACGTAGCCGATATTATCGGAGATGCTCACGTATCCGTAGCCCGCCTCGGTTGCGCGGTACCCCACGGTCGTGCTGTTCTCGCCCGTATAAGTGAGCTTGTCGTTCCGGTCCATCCAGGCGCTGTGCCCATCGGCGGCCGCCAGAAGTTCCCCGTCGAAGGTGAGTGTCTGGACGCCGGCTTTGGTCCGGGTTTCGTTCACGAGCTGGAGGAAGAAGGCTTCCAGGATAGTTGGACTGTACATGGTTGTGAGCGCCCCCTCGTCTCTGCCCCTGACTTGCCCATCCTGAAAACACAGACGCTCTGGGACGGCACGGCCACGCTTGGCTCCCCAATGTGGTCAGAATGTGATTGTCTCCCGGAGATTCTTCACAATCCCTCGTGTTGTTGCCGAAGCATCACGACGCGATGAGATCACCCAGCGGCTCGATCTGCATGAGATGTCGGCGACCATTATGCGGCGGGCGAAAGAGGTCGACGGCATCCCCTGCCCTGCTGCACTCGGGCCGTCAGCCGTTCCGGTGGAACTGCTCGCTCGGGTCTATTCCTTCACGGCACCTGTCATCGAGGACACATAATAGTCGACGAAGAATGAATAAAGCAGCACGACCGGCAGCGAGCCAAGGAGCGCGCCCGCCATCAGCGCTCCCCACTCGTATACGTCGCCGCGGACGAGTTCCGTCAGCACGCCCACCGGTACGGTCTTGTTCTCGGACGATTGTATGAAAGTGAGGGCGTAGATGAACTCGTTCCAGGACAGAGTGAAGGCGAAGATGCCCGCCGAGATGAGGCCCGGCACCGCGAGCGGGAGCATGATCTTGCTCAGAATTTGCCAGCGTGACGCACCATCGACGAGGGCGCATTCTTCCAGCTCATACGGAATCGAGCGGAAATAACCCATCAGCAGCCATGTGCAGAAAGGGATGAGAAAGGTCGGGTAGGTGAAGATCAAGGCAAGCTTCGAATCGTAGATCCCGAACTTGAAGATCATGACCGCCAGAGGAATGAAGAGAATCGAGGGCGGTACGAGATAGGCCAGAAAGATCGCCAAGCCCGTCCATCGCGACCCCGGGAAGCGAATCCGTTCGATGGCATAAGCTGCGAACACCGATGCTACGAGGGACAGGAGCGTCGACCCGACTGCCACCACCATCGTGTTGACAAGCCAACTCGGGTAGGACGTTTCGAACAGCAGGTACCGGATGTTCTGCAGTGTTGGATTGGAGGGCCAGAAAGGATTGTAATCTCGGAAGTTGTTGAGTTCGGCGTTCGGCTTCAAGGCCGTGATCGTCATCCAGTAGAAGGGAAAGAGCAGGACGAACACGAAGATCGCGAGCGGCAGATAGATCGTAAGAAGCCGCTGCGGAGCCCGGTTGAGGTAGCTCATGCCGACGCTTTCGTCGCTCATGGCAGGGTTGTTCGGTTTGATGCTCAAGGTCATCAATCGGCTCCCCCCTGCTGCCACCGGCGGCGTTGCAGCCCGAAGTAACTGAAGAGAATAGCGGCAAGAAGGAAAGGCACCATGGCCACGGCGATTGCAGCGCCTTCGCCAAGCTGGCCACCCGGGATGGCCCGCTGGAAGCTCAGCGTCGCCATGAGATGGGTGGCATTCAGCGGCCCTCCCCGCGTGAGGACATAGATGAGCTGAAAGTCGGTGAAGGTGAAGAGCACCGAGAAAGTCATCACCACGGCAATCAGCGGCGAGAGCATGGGCAGCGTGATGTGGCGAAAGCGCTGCCAGGAGGTCGCACCGTCAAGAGTCGCCGCCTCGTGAAGGGATGGTGAAATCGTCTGCAGACCTGCGAGCAGGGTGATCGCCACGAAAGGAATGCCACGCCACACATTGGTGAGGATCACCGTTGCACGGGCGTTGTTAGGATCACCCAGGAAATTGATAGGCGAGCTGATCAGCCCGATTTTCATCAGCGCCCAGGAGATGATCGAAAACTGCGAGTCGTAGATCCACCAGAAGGCGATGGCCGAAAGCACCGTCGGCACCACCCATGGCAGAAGAACAATGGCGCGGATCAAAGCCTTGAACGGCAGATGCTCGTTGAGGAGAAGCGCGAGCCACAGGCCCAGCGCGAATTTCAGAACCGAGGCGACCACCGTATAGAGGATGGTATTGAACACCGAGAGCCAGAAAATGCTGTCGTCCCACAGGAGCTGGTAATTCTCCAGGCCGATGAAAACGCCTGGACGTCCGATGCGTGTGTCGGTGAAGCCGAGCCAGACGCCGAGCCCGAGAGGGTAGGACAGAAAAACCAGCAGAAAGGCTGCAGCCGGCAGCATGAAGAGCAGGCCGAGGAAGCCTTTGCTCTGCAATAGCGACGGGTGTGCTGGCGCGGCTTTCGCGTCTGCCCGGGAAAGGGCGGCATCGGCCATGAGGCGTCTCCGGCGATCTCAAAAAGAAAAAGGGGCGGCACTCTCGCGCCGCCCTCAATGATCATCAGACGCGGTAATAGCGGTTTGCTCGCTGCTCCGCGCGCTTGGCGGCCTCCTCGGGCGTCCGCTGCCCGGTCGCGGCCTCCGCCACCATGTCGACCATCACGTAATCCGCCATCGTGGCGGCCGAAGCGTAACCCAGAGGGCCAGCATAGCCGTTGACCCGCAGGGTCGCGGAGGCCCGCTTGTAGGGCTCGTGTACCGGGTCGGCGGTCCAGACCGGGTTGTCGATCATGCCTTTCAAGGGTGGGCAGCAATAGGCGCTCGATGCCGTGATCCATGCATCCATCTGCGGCTTGTCGAGCATGTATTGCAGATAGGCGCGGGCCGCGTTCGGGTACTTCGTATACTTGAAGATCACGGCCGAAGTGGTCTGGTGCAACTCGACCGGCTGTCCGACCGGCCCGGTGGGCAGCACCGTCGAGCGGATGTCCTTGGCGATCTCCGCCATCTTCGGATCGTTCTTGGCCGAGTAATAGAGGGAGACGCCATTCGCCGTCACCGAGATGTCGCCTGACAGGAAGACACGGTTGTTGTTGATGTCGAGCCAGGCCTCCGTTCCCGGGATGAAGGTCTGGTAGAGCTCACGGGCATATTGCAAGGCCTTGATCGTCTCGGGCGAGTTGATCACGACCTTGCCGCCTTCATCGACCATCTTGCCGCCGTGGCTCCAGACGATCCAATGCGCGAAGTTGTTGCCATCGCCGACCGCCTTGCCCAGGGCGAAGCCGGCGGGCTTGCTCTTGGCTTTCAGAGCCTTGCACATCTCGAGAAACTCGTCGGTCTTCTCGGGGAACTTCGACCAGCCGGCCTGCTGGAGCATGCTCTCGCGATAGAGAATGGCGTTGCCGATAGCCGCCAGAGGTAGAGCGATGAACTTGTCATTCTGCTTGGCATAGGCTTCCGGGCCCGCATAATACCCACCGTATCTGCTGGCGAGGCTCGTCCCGATATCCGTCACGTCGAGGAGCTTATCCGGGTACTGGAACGGATCGTCGAACCAGACGAGCATGATGTCCGGTCCGGAGCCCACATTGGCCGCCACTGCCGCCTTCGGGCGGATATCCTCCCAGCTTTCCTTGTCGACACGCACCTCGACGCCGGTTGCTTCCGTGAACTTCTTAGTGTTGGCGAGCCATGAATCCTCGTCGCCTTTCACGAAAGGTGTCCAGCGCAGAACGCGGAGGGTGGCCCCCTGCTCCGGCTTGTATTGAGGGACAGCACCTTGCGCAAAGGCCGGCCGGCCCCCCCAAAGCTGGGCTCCCGCCATGCCGGCAGTCAGGCCTGCCGTCCCAAGAAGCAGATCACGTCTAGACAGGCTCATCGTACGTTTCCTCCGCAGACCGGGATTTCTGACGAGAAGCGCGGCTGTCCCGGTTAAGCCACGTGCTTGAACTCAGTTGATGCGCCGCTCCGTTTCTCGGTCGAAGAGGTGCACGAGAGCCGGATCGGGTGCGACATGGATGATCTCGCCCGGCCGAGCGCTGATGCGCTCGCGGAAGACGCAGGTGAGTTCCCGTTCACCGGCTTTCGCCACCACCTGGGTCTCAGAGCCGGTGGGTTCGACCACGACCACCTCGACCGCGAGGCCGTCCTGGTGCAGCCGGAAATGCTCGGGCCGGATGCCGTAATAGGCCGGTCGCCCGACCGAAGCCGCCGGCGCGTTCTCCACCGGGAGCATCAGGTCGCCCATGGCAAAGCCGGAAGATTCGATGCGACCCTCCAGAATGTTCATGGCCGGGGAGCCGATGAATTGGGCCACGAACAGGTTCACCGGCCTGTCGTATAGCTCGAGGGGGGCGCCCATCTGCTCGACGATGCCGTCATGCATGACGACGATCTTGTCCGCCATGGTCATCGCCTCGATCTGGTCGTGCGTCACATACACGGTGGTGGTCTTCAGCCGCTGGTGCAGGGCCTTGATCTCGCCGCGCATCGAGACGCGCAGCTTGGCGTCGAGATTGGAGAGCGGCTCGTCGAAGAGGAACACCTGCGGGTCGCGCACGATGGCGCGGCCCATGGCGACGCGCTGGCGCTGCCCGCCCGAAAGCTGGCGCGGGTACCGGTCGAGGAGCTTCGTCAGGCCGAGGATCTCGGCTGCACGGTTGACCTTGGTGTTGATCTCCGATTTCGGCGCCTTCTTCAACATGAGCGAAAAAGCCATGTTGGCGGCGACCGTCATATGCGGGTAGAGCGCGTAATTCTGGAACACCATCGCGATGTCGCGCTCTTTGGGCGGTACGTTGTTCACCACCCTGGAGCCGATGCGGATCTCGCCCCCCGTGATGTTCTCCAGCCCAGCCACCATGCGCAGCAGCGTAGACTTGCCGCAGCCGGAGGGGCCGACGAGGATGACGAACTCCCCATCCTGAATGTCGACAGACACACCATGGATGACCTGCGCGGAACCGTAGGCCTTTCGGACGTCGCGGATCTCAACGGAAGCCATGGGCTGCCTGCTCTCGCCTGGATGCATGGTGCCTGGTTTGAAGACTGGCTTGCGTTTCCAAGAACCCATGCCGATGGGTGGCAGACGTCTGGTATGGCCAAGACGCGGGGCAGCCTTGAAGCATGCGCTTTCTCCCTGCCCCTCCTTCCCGTCACCCGTCTGATGCGGGCGTACAGTGTTGTTTCGAGGATATTCTAGAAAAAAAATCCCTGGATCAAGCGGCATCGTCCACCGCTTCCGCGAACCAGCGCCAGATCTTCTCTATAGGTCAGCACGACTGACCTATTCTTTAGGGTATGGTGAGACGTCAGATTCTCTTTCGGTTATGCGCTGCGCAATCGTCCCAGAGCATCGGACACAGGGGCGAGGCCGTGACGAGGGGCCCCTCCTCGGAAACGTTGCGGGACATGTCCCGCGACACTCAATACTGCGGCACGAGCCGTTCCTCGACGAGTGGGATTTCCATGTGACAGGAGACGCCCTCGCGCTCATACGAGATTCTGATTGCCGCATGGCACTGGTGAGTCAGGACCCGATGCAGAAGCGTCGAGCCGAACCCTTTCCGCCGCGGCTGCTCGACGGGCGGGCCGCCGCGCTCTACCCACTCGATGTCAAGCCGGCGTCCTGCATCCAGATCCCGAACCGTCCAACCCACAGCGATCTGCCCGCCTGGAACCGACAGCGCCCCATGTTTGGCAGCGTTCGTGGTCAACTCGTGCACTGCCATTCCAATCGGCACCGCCAGATCGGCCGAAAGCTCCACCGGCGGCCCTTCAAGGGTGATCCGCCGCTGCGCGCCATCGTCGTAATGGGACAGCTCGTTCCTGAACATCTCGATCAGCGGCGCCGTCTGCCAGTAGTCCTCCGTGAGGAGATTGTGCGTATTGGACAGGGAAACGATCCGGTCTGCGAACGAATGGTAGAACTCGTCGACGGAGCGCGTCGAGCGGGCCGTGGCCCCGAGTAGTCCCTGCACGGTGGCAAGGGTGTTCTTCACCCGGTGATGCAGCTCGCGGATCAGCAGAGCCTGGCGCTCGTGCGTCCGCTGCCGCTCCTTGAGATAGGCCTCCACCTCTCTCTGCCGCTGGCGCGCCCGCAGGGCCGACCGTACGGCATTGACCAGAACGGCCGGGTGGAAGGGCCGCTCCAGAACCGTGACGTTCCCAAGCAGCTCGGTCAGATGTTCGACCGGTGATCCGCCGCGATAGGTCAGCAGGATGAAAGGGAGGTCGGACCAAGGCGGCTGCAAATTGATCCAGTCGGCGAGCTCCCGCCGATCGGCGCTGAGGAGCGCCTCTTCCGTGATCACAGCGCAAGCTGATATGTCCAAGCCCGCAACCAGCGCCTCGATGCTGGGGCAAATCGTGGCTTTGATCCCGACTTCGCCCAGAATGGCCGCTGCTACCGTGCCATCTCGCCCGTGCGGGGCAAGGATCAGCACGGATACCTCATCGGCCTGCGTCATTGTCGGTCTCACGCTCCTCAAGAAGCGAGGCGCGCTGACCCTCGAACGTTGGTACGCCTGTCAACACACCCCGGAATTGCTCCAGCGGCGGACCAACGCGCAAACCCTGGCTGTCGATCCGGAACTCGCGGATCGTATCCTCATGGGCGCCTGTGCGCCGCTTGACCACGGATAAGGCCCGCCGGATGCGCCCATCAGCCTCGAAGAAACGAAGCAGCACGACTGCGTCGCTCAGGTACGTGAGGTCGATCGGTGAGACCATCTGGCCGACCATCCCGTGCTGAGCCAGGATCAGAATCGTCACCACGCCTTGCTGGTTCAGATAGGTCAGGAGTTCGTGCATCTGAAGCACAATGAAGGGCTGCTCCGGCATGGCATTCAGATAGCCGGTCAGGCTGTCGATCACGACGACCTTGGCCCCGCCCTCCTCTACGGCATCCCGCACCCGGCCTGCGAACTCGCCGGGAGAGACATTGGCGGGGTCGATCTGCTCGATGCGCAGACGCCCGGCTTCCACGTGAGGCGTCAGGTCGAAGCCGACGCCCTTCGCCCTCTGCAAGAGGATACCAGTGGTCTCATCGAAGCTGATCATGAGGCCGGGCTCGCCTCGCTCCAGAGCGGCCCAGAGATAACCGAGCGCGAGCGTAGATTTTCCCGCGCCCGAAGGGCCGACGACGAGGGTGCTCGTTCCGCGGCTCAGGCCGCCGCCGAGAATGGTGTCGAGCTCATCGATGCCGCTGGGGATCGCCTCGAACGCGAACGAGGTATGATGATCGGCCGCCACGAGACGGGGGAAGACCCGCAGACCACCGCGCTGGATCACGAGATCATGGTAGCCGCCCCGGAAGGCTGTGCCTCGCATCTTGGTGACCGTGAGCCGGCGCCGTTCCGAGCCATAGGCCGGGACAATCTGCTCAAGGCGGATGACCGCGTGGCTGATCGAATGCAGGTTGAGGTCGTCCTGCTCGGATGTGAGGTCGTCGAGCATCAGGACCGTGGCGTCGTTGAGCAGGAAATAGCTCTTCAGAGCCAGCACCTGCCGCCGATAGCGCAGGGAGCCTTGGGACAGAAGCCGGATCTCCGAAAGTGAGTCGAACACGACCCGGCTGGGCTTGACCCGCTCGACTTCCGCCAGCGCCATGCGCACAGTCTCACCGAGTTCCAGATCGGAAGAATAGACAAGGCTTTGCTGCTGTTGCGGATCGAGGCTCAGTTCCGGCGGAACCAGTTCGAAGATCTCGATGCCGTCGAGGGCCCAGCCGTGGCGAGAGGCCACGGACAAAAGCTCCCGCTTGCTCTCGGACAAGGTGATGTAGAGACAGGTCTCTCCCTGTTTTGCACCCGCGAGAAGGAACTGCATCCCCAGCGTCGTCTTGCCGGAGCCGGGCCGCCCCTCGATGAGATGCGCCCGATTGGCGGCATACCCGCCAGCGAGGATATCATCGAGGCCCGGGACACCTGTTGGGATCGGGATGGCATCGGAATGCGACGGAAGCGTCATGGAAAGCCTCAACAGGTAAACGGTTTCGGTAAGCCTGAGTTGGCGTCCCAACCCTCATGCTGCTCATCGGGTCGACGTCCGGCTCATGTCTCCGGCGTGTCCCTTATGGCGGGGCGCTCGTCCGTCCTTTTAGACAGGAGTGGCGGGCCTGTCTGTCCACATGTGAACACATCGTCGGCGCTATGTTCACAATTGAACGTAATTTGCCCTGGTGCGTTGGACCTGCCGAAGTGGTGAAGGAAAGACGCCTGATGCAGCCCGCAATGATCCCGTCACACCTCAGGAACAGGATTGCCAGCAATAACCTGCTGAGTGCTCTCAGACCGGAAGACTTGGCCATCGTGGCGCCTTCGCTGCAGGAGTGGGAGGGCGAAGCCGGAGAAAAGCTGTATCAGCCGGGCGATGAGGTCCGGTTCGTTTACTTCCCGTGCGGGCCTAGTCTGGTTTCGTTCGTGGTGGAACTCGAGGATGGCCTCACGGTCGAAACGGCCCTGATCGGGCGTGAGGGGGCAGTCGGCGGGATTGTGAGCCAAGGACGTCTTCCAGCTTTCGCCCGTTCCGAGGTCCAGTTCCCGGGCCCGTTCCTCCGTCTCTCCACGGCCGATCTCGAGGAATTCGAAACCCGATCACCGAGCCTGCGTCATCTGTTCGCCCGTTACGCGGATTGCATGCTGGCACAGGTCTTCCAGTCGGTGGCGTGCAATGCGGTCCATACGATTGAGCAGCGAACGGTGAAATGGCTGCTGGCCGCGATTGATCGAACGGGCGATCATGACATTCCCCTCACCCAGGAGCAGCTGGCCAGCATGATGGGTGTCGGCCGAAGCTATGTGAGCCGGGTCATCCAGTCCCTGAAACGGCGGCACCTGCTGGAGACGCGCAGAGGCGGTGTGCGCGTGCGGGATCTCGACAGGCTGGATACGTTGTCGTGCGGCTGCAACAATGCCCTGCGCCGCCATTTCGATCAGGTGCTGGCCGGCGTCTATCCGACGGTCGAGGAGAGTTCGGCTCAGAAGGCGGAAGCAGGCAGCTCGCGCCCCGGATCTCGAATGAGGCTCTGACGGCCCAGGGCTTCTGCCCGCGAGTCACGGCAGGCGGGACTGCCTGCCGCTCTCGAACATACCCATCCATGCGCGCAGGGGAAAAATACCCTAGTAGCCTCGCGTGCGGTCGACGAGACCAACGAGAGGCTCACCGGCGGCATGCCGGCGGATATTCTCCAGAACGACATCGACAGCCGTTTCAGGTCGGGTCATGCTGGCGATGTGGGGCGTCAGCAGGATCTGCGGATGGTGCCAGAAAGGATGATCCGACGGTGGCGGCTCCTCCTCGCAGACATCGATCATGGCAGCTCTGATCTGCCCCTCTTCCAGAGCTTGCAGGAGATCCGTCTCGACCAGATGCGCTCCCCGGCCCACATTAACGAGCGCGGCTCCGCGGGGAAGCTGCGCGAACAGGTCGTGCGAGAGAATGCCCCGTGTCTCGTCCGTTAAGGGCAGCAGGCACACCAGAATGTCAGTCCGGGCGAGAAACGCCGACAGCATCTCAGGCCCGGCAAATGTATCAACGCCATCGACCTGCCCTCCCGACCGGCTCCAGGCCGCGAGCGGAAAGCCGAAAGGACGGAGCTGCTGCAGGACCGCCTTGCCGAGCATTCCGAGGCCCATGACGCCAACTCTGCGCTGTGCTGCGGGCACCACCCGGATCTCGCGCCAGATCTTCTTCTGCTGCTGATGAATGTACACCGGCAGGTCCCGATGCAACGAGAGAACGGCCATGGTGACGTACTCGGCCATGCTCTCGACAATTCCGGGCTCCGTCATCCGGATGACCGGCAGATGCTTCGGAAGCGCGGACAGCTCGAACTGATCGATGCCTGCTCCGACGGAAAACAGGATTTCCAGGTTGGGAAAGATCTTCGAAATATCCTCCGGCGGCATCCACGCCGCCAGATAACGGACCTCTTCCCGCGGCCCGGTTTCAGGCCAGACATGAAATGGAATATCCGGTGCGCGACGTGCGAACAGGTTCGCCCATTCTCTTCCACGCACGGGTTCGGCTTTATAGACGAAACTCATGACATTCAATCTTGCGAGACCCAGAGCTTTCGGGTGGTTTCGATCACGCGCCATGTTCCTTCGAACCCAGGCTTCATGATGAACGTATCGCCTGCCTGGATGCGCACGGCGGGCTTGCCGTCCTCGATCAGCTCGGAAACACCGGACAGGATCGAGCAGAATTCCCAGGTGTCGCCTTTGATCGCCCGATAGGCGCCCGGAGTGGCTTCCCACACTCCTGCGCTGACGCGGCCGTCCGCACTCGTCTCGATGTCCCATGTCTTGAACCGGGGATCACCCTCCACCAGCCGCTCAGGAAGGGGTTTTCCATTACGGGCTTCACCCAGGTCGTCCAGCTTGAAGAATGTAAGGTTCGTCATGTTGTCTCTATTCGTTGATGAGGGGCGCCGCGCCGGGAGAAGATGGTCGATTCGCTTATCCTCAGTGCCATCCTCTCCACGATTACCGTGCATCCAGCCGAGGATCCAACGCATCGCGCAGCCCGTCGCCGATAAAGTTGAAGCTCGTCACCGCGAGCGTGATAGCCGCCCCGGGCAGAATGGCCAGCCACGGAGCGCTGGTGAGATAGCTTTGCGCATTCTCCAGCATGTTTCCCCAGCTCGGTGTCGGCGGTTGGATGCCGTAGCCGAGGAAACTTATGTAGCTTTCGGCCAGAATCGCGTGGGCGACGTTGAGCGTCGCAGCGACCACGATGGGCGCAACGGCGTTCGGCAGCAGCTCCCGGAACATGATGCGCATATTGCTGGCCCCCATCGACACCGCAGCAATGGCGAAATCCCGCGTGCGCAGCGAACGGATCTGGGCCTCGACGACGCGGGCCACCTCCATCCACGACGTCATCGCGATCAGGAGCACGATGGAGGGCACGGAAGGCTCGATCAACGCCGAGATTGCAAGCAGCAGGAAGATCGACGGAAAGCAGAGCATCGCATCGACAAACCGCATCAGCGCCGTTCCAATCACGCGCTGATAGAACCCGGCGATGACTCCGACGCAGATGCCGATAGCCATACTCACGGCCATGGCCGAAAACCCGACCGAAAGAGAGATGCGCCCCGCCATCAGGAGGCGAGCGAGAATGTCACGTCCGAGTGGATCCGTGCCGAGGATGTGGGAGCTGGCGAAAGGCGGCGCAAAGCGCTGGCGGATATCGATATGCGTGTCGCTGTAAGGCAGCAGCATCGGCCCGAAGATGCAGGCGATCACCATGACGCTGATCGTCGCCGCGCCGAATACGGCGAGCTTGTGGCGCCGGAACCGGCGCATGGCAGGATTGCTCCAACGGGATGGCTGAGCAGAGGCAAGCGTCTGTGCTGGAGACGGATTTGCGGCGTTCATTGCCCACTCCTTTCGATCCGCGGATCGGCGATGCCGTAGAGCACGTCGGCAATCAGGCTCCCCAAGAGAACCAGGATCGCCGTGAGCATGAGGATTCCCATGACGGTCGGATAGTCACGATAGCTGATGGAATCGAGAAACAGCCGTCCCATTCCGGGCCATGTGAAGACGGTCTCGGTGACAAGGGCTCCGCTCAACAGCGTCGGCACCTGAAGGCCGGTGATCGTGATCATCGGCAACAGGGCGTTCCGTAAAGCGTGCCTGACGAGAATATAGCGCTCGGACAATCCCTTGGCGCGCGCCGTGCGGATATAATCCTGGTTGATCACCTCCAGCATGGACGAGCGCATGTAGCGGCTCCAAACCGCCGTACTCACGAGAGCGAGCACGATGCAGGGACCGATCAGATGGTGCAGCCGGTTCAGGAACGACCCGTCACCGACCGTGAAACGGTTGCCCGCAGGCAGCCAGCCGAGCCCCACGGAAAAGACATAGATGATGACGAGCCCGAACCAGAAGGTCGGGATGGACAGGGCGATCATCGCGCCGATCGTCGCAAGACTGTCGAACAGCGAATATCGCCTGACCGCTCCGATGATGCCGATCCAGGCGCCCAGCAGCATCGCCAGCAGAGTGGAGCTGATCATCAGCTCCATCGTGGGGCCGATATGCGCCGCGATGATCTTCAGAACAGGCTGCTGGTCGCGATAGGACACGCCCCAATCGCCGCTGAGGAGTCGTCGGAGCCATTCGACATATTGCACCGGCAGAGGTCGGTCGAGCCCGAGCTGCGCGGACAATCGGTCGAGATCGGCCTGGGTCATGTCTCCGCTTGCCGCAAATTGCGAAAGCGGGCCGCCCGGTGCCAGATGCAGAATTGCAAATCCGATCATCGATACGATGAAAAGCAGCACAATGGATTGCAGCAGGCGACGGATGAGAAAGCCACTCACGCGATGACGCTCCTAACGCGACCAGTTGCGGATGAGAGCTGCTTCCAGGAAAAAGTGGAAACAGCTCTCTTCTTCGCTTTGCGGGATTGTTCGGCGACGAAGGGGTTCCACCTCGCCGCCAAAGGCTCTAGCGGGCCCAGTACCAGCTGCCCAGGTTCCAGGCGTTCTGGCGTTGGTTGATGTTGGGGCGATAGCCGATCAGGCCGTCCTTGATGCCTTCGAGAGGCGCATACTGGAACAGCGGCATGATCGGCAGCTCCTCACGGACGATTTCCTGGACCTTGAAGTAGATCTCCTTCCGCTTTTCCTGATTGAAGGTGACTTGTCCCTCCTTCATCAGTTTGTCCGCATCGGCATTGACCCACTGCATATAGTTGCCGCCGCTCCCGCCCTTGACGGGAATCGCATCGCTGGCGAAGCGCGGCGCGGGATCCGGATCGACGCCGGTGCGGAAGGCCGTACCGACCAGCAGGGACTGGAACTGCGACCGGACGTAGAAATCGCCCCAGATGACCGCACCCGGCATGTTGTTGATCTTGATCGCAACGCCGATCTGCTGCCAATCCTGCATCATCAGCTGCTGGCACTGCTCGCGCAGCGCGTTGCCCGTCGTGGTGGACAGGTCGAATTCGAGGCGCTTGCCGTTCTTCTCGCGAATACCGCGCGCTCCGCGCTTCCACCCCGCCTCGTCCAGGATCCGGTTGGCCTTGGCGATGTCGTATTCGTGCTTGGGCAGGTTGGGATTGTAGGCCCACGACTCCCGGGGCGAGTAGGATTCCGTCGGCTTCGGCACGCCATAGTAAAGGGCATCGACGATCGCCTCTTTATTGATACCGGCATACAGAGCCCGACGCACCGCCTTCTCGGTGAAGGCAGGATGTTCGAGGTTGGGCATGATGACCTCGATGTTTCCGCTCGGCGCGACAGCGACCTTCCGTCCGGAAAGCTTCGTGGCCTCTTCATAATAGTTCGCGGGAATGCCGGAGATGGGAACGAAATCGACCTGCCCTGTCCTGAATTGCGCATAAAGCGCCGTCATGTCTGGAATGTATTTGAGGACGACGCCTTCGAGATAGGGTCCCTCGCCGTGATACCGCTCGTTGGCGACGAGCGTGATGCTGTCGCCCGGGCGGCGTTCGCTCCAACGGAACGGGCCGGTGCCGATGGGGCTGCCATTGAAGGCCGCCGTATTCGGGTCGTCCGCTTTGGAGAGAATATGCTTCGGCACGATCTGCGTGTTGGCGAGTTGGGCGAGGTACGGCGCGAAAGCCCGCTCCATGCGCCATGAGATTTCGTGCGGCCCTTTGACGACGATATCGCGAACAAGCTCATGCCCGACGCGCGTACGGCTCTTGAAGCCCGGCGACATGATCAGCTCGAGAGAATACTTGACGTCCTCCGCCGTGAAGGGCGCGCCGTCGTGCCAGACGACGTCATCGCGCAGCTTCACCGTCCACGCCAAGCCTCCCTCGGCGATTCCGCCATTCTCCTCACTCGGCACGGCGACGGCCAGATCCGGCACGAGCGTGCCGTCGGGGTGGGCCATCCAGAGGCAGGAGAACACATTGGTCCAGACGACCTCGTCGACCTCGACACCCGGCATTAGAGGATTGAAGGACTTCGGCTCCTGTGACAGACCGACGACGACCTGGCCCTTGCGCTCCTTGGGTGGCGGCGGAACGGCGGCACCTGACTGGGCGCGCGCCCCGAATCCGATCGATGCGGCGATACCAGCAGCGCTCAGGCTCAGGAAATCACGCCGACGCATGGCCGGCAGCGCCAAACCCATCCCGCCATTCCACTTCGATCGATCCGACATGCTGTTTCTCCGTTCCCTTGTTGTTGGTTCTGTTGCGAAGCCAGTGCTTCGGCAGGTCCCCTGAGGCAGATTGTGAGGCTGGACGCGGCGGCCCCGGCCGCGTCGGAAGCGACATTCGCGTTCGCGCGTGAGCGCCCCGTCTCCATGCGTTTCATGTTGTGATCGGAGACAAGGCGCATGCTGCACCAACCCGACGTGCAATCAATTCATTATATTGCACGTAACGTCAAGATCCTGATGACGATATGCCGAACCCAGGTTTTCGCTATCCTGGCAACTATCTCTCGGAGGTGCATAATTTGCTTGTATCAAAAGAAATTCTTGAAAACTCATCTGCCGCCGATTGCACAGGACTGCGGTTGGCGGTATAGCGCATATTCAATATAATGGATATGCGAACCATGTCACGGACCGCCAAGCCCAATCTCAATTCGGACCTGGAAGCCGAGCTTCCGGACGATCAGTCGCAAGGCATAGGGCAAAGGCTGCGCAGTCTGCGTACCGACAGAAAGCTGACGATCGCCGAGCTCGCCGCCAAGGCCGGGGTCTCGTCCGGCATCATCAGTCAAATCGAGCGCGGCGCGTCGAGTCCTTCGATCAACACCCTGGTGAAGATCCGTTCGGCCCTCGGCGTAAATCTCTGGCAGTTCTTCGAAGACGCGCCCAACCCCTCGGCCGAGAATCTGCACTTCGTGCGTCGCAAGGACAACCGCCCCCGCATCGTTGCCGGCAAGATGCACCTGACCAAGGAGCTTCTCTCTCCCAGCAGCAGCGAGAATCTACGTTTCATGATTCTGACGCTTCCTCCGGGAGCGGAAAGCGAGGAGATGCTGAGCGGTCCAGGCGACAAGGGCGGCTACGTCATGTCCGGACGCGTCGAACTGACGGTGGGCAACGAAGTCGCCGAGCTTTCCGAAGGCGACAGCTTTCAGTTCAAGAGCACGCTCCCGCACAAGCTGGAGAATCGCTACAGCGCCGAAGCAAAGCTGATCTGGATCATCAACATCCAGGACAAGCATCTTTGAGTCCGCCCGCCGCGTCTTGAAGCCCGGCAGGGCGCCCAAGGAATGCCGCCGCATGTTGCGGCAGCATAAGTTCATTTCAACTGGAGTTATCATCAGATGATCGTGCGTCACGAGAATACCGGCCGCCTCAGCAAAGCCCTGGTCGCGAATGGTTTCGTCTTCCTCTCGGGCCTCACAGCCAAGGACCGCAGCGGCGGCGTCCGCGAACAGACGGCGGATATTCTCGCGCAGATCGACCACTATCTCGCGATGGCGGGAACCGACAAATCGCGCTTGGTCACCGGCAACGTCTGGCTGAAAGATATCAGCACGTTCAACGAAATGAATGAAGCCTGGGAGGCTTGGGTCGACCAGGCATGCCCGCCCGCTCGCGCCACCGTCGAGGCCCGCCTCGCGCACGATTCCATTCTCGTCGAGATCCAGGTTCAAGGTCTCGTCTGATCGGACAAGCCACGCCCGCAGCGTCAGTTGCGGGCGTTTTCATTCCTGCGCAACAGCTTCTCCAAAGTCAGTCCAGCAAGGTGCCGCATGCCCACTGATCACCGCATCCCGAGCGTCAATCCGGGCGATCCCTCATGGTGGTTCGCGGACGCCATGAAAGCGGAGGGAGGCGCCGCGCCGTCCCCTTCCCTCTCCGGCGACGCGATTGCGGATGTGGCGATCGTCGGCGGCGGCTTTACCGGATTGTGGACGGCGCTTGCGCTCAAAGAGCGCGCACCTCACCTCTCCGTTGCCCTGATCGAAGCCTCCCTGTGCGGATCGGGAGCGAGCGGCAAGAACGGCGGCAAGGTCCACGGCTATTGGTCGGCGCTTGCGGGGATGGAGGCCAATATCGGGGCCGATGGCGCTCTGGCCGTCGCACGCGCCGGAACACGAGCGCAAGACGCCATCCGGCGCTTCGCAACGGCCCCGGGGCGTGATGTCTGGTGGCGCGAAGCAGGGAATATGCGGGTGTCGGCCTCGACCGGGCAGGACGCGAAGATCTCAAACTACATCGCGACGGCGCAACGGCTCGGGGTTCCGGACACGGTCTACGCGCTTTCGCCGTCCGAGGTCGCTCAACGCTGCAAGTCGCCGATGTTCCGCGGCGGCATTTTCCTTCCCGAGGGCGCGAATGTGCACCCTGCCCGGCTGGCGCGGGCTCTGCGCAAAGCGGCGATCGAAGCGGGCGTCACCGTCTATGAGAACACGCCGATGACGGGTCTCGACGTCGGCGCGCCCAATCGCGTACGGACGCCGAACGGCCAGATCGTCGCCCGCGAAGTCGTGCTGGCGACGAATATCGCGCTTGCGCGCCGGCCCGACGTCAAGCCCCATGTCACGGTGTTCTCGAGCTTTGCCTTGATGACCGAGCCCGCGCCGCATGCCCTCGAAGAAGCCGGGTGGCACGGTGACGAAGGGCTCGCCGACATGAGAATGTTCGTCCACTATTTCCGCAAGACGCGCGACGGGCGAATTCTCATGGGCTCGGGCTCCGGCCCGATCAGCTACAACGGCCGCACTTCCGATCCCGCCTTGACCCAGGACAGAGCCTCGGCCGCTCGCGCGGAGCGGGCGCTTCGCCGATTGCTGCCGACCTTTGCCAACGTACCCGTTGCGAAGAGCTGGGGCGGAGGGATCGACATCTCTGCCGATCGCCTGCCCTTCTTCCGTACCGTGCCGGGAACGCGCGTGCATTACGGCTGCGGCTATTCCGGCCACGGCGTAAATCCGACCTATATGGGCGGCCAGTGCCTGGCCTCGCTCGTTCTTGGGGTCAAGGACGAATGGTCGACGCTTCCTCTTTGCACGCGCGACGTTCCTTCCCTGCCGCCTGAGCCGTTCCGGACCATCGGCGGACGCTTCGTCCGCTGGGGGATCATCGGCTCGGAGGAGGCCGACGAACAGGGAGCCAAGGCCGGCCTGCTGATGCAGGCCGCAGCCGCCATCCCGCGCGTTTTCGGGCTGCGCATCGGCACGCGCTAGAGCCGCCTCCCCATGCGTGGAAGCAGCCCTCCTCCTTGCCCTGCCGCACCGATGAACCAGACCGAGAGGACACGATGAGTCAGCCGATCCTTTCCGTGAGCAACCTGACCACGGCCTTCCGTGTCGACGGCCTTTGGAAACCGGTCGTCCGCAATGTCTCGTTCGACGTCGCGGAGAGGGAAACGCTCGCCGTGGTCGGCGAGTCGGGTTCCGGCAAGAGCGTGACCGCGCTCTCGATCATGCAACTGAATCCGCCGAACAGCAGCAAGATTGACGGCAGCATCAAGTTGGCGGGTCGGGAACTCCTGACCTTGTCGAACGAGGATATGCGCGAGATCAGGGGCAACGAGATCGCCATGATCTTCCAGGAGCCGATGACGTCGCTAAACCCGGTGCTGACTGTCGGATTCCAAATTGCCGAGGCGCTCATCCTGCACCGTGGTCTCTCGAGGTCGGAGGCCGAGGCCGAGACTGTCAGGCTGCTCGAAAAAGTCCGCATTCCAGCGGCGAAATCCCGTTTCCACGAATATCCCCATCGCTTCTCCGGCGGTATGCGCCAGCGCGTGATGATCGCGCTCGCGCTGGCCTGCAGACCGAAGCTGCTCATCGCGGACGAGCCGACGACCGCTCTCGACGTGACCATTCAGGCGCAGATCCTCCAGCTGATCAAGGATCTGCAGAAGGAAGAGGGTATGGCTGTCCTCTTCATCACTCACGACATGGGAGTCGTGGCGGAGATCGCGGACCGCACCGTCGTGATGTACAATGGTGAGTCCGTCGAGAGCGGAAACACCGACGATATCTTCGCGCGGGCAAAGCACCCTTATACGCGCTCGCTTCTTTCGTCCGTGCCGCGGCTCGGCTCCATAGAGGGACGAGGACGGCCCATGCGCTTCCCGGTCGTCGACAAGGTCACGGGCTTGTCGGATGTGCCGGCGGAAACGCCGGATACGGTTGCCGCCGCGGAGCGGCCCGTTCTGGAAGTATCCAACCTGACCACCCGCTTTGAGATCCGCTCCGGCCTGTTCGGCAAGGTCAAGGGCAGGGTTCATGCGGTCGAGAAGGTCTCGTTCAGCCTGAGGCGTGGCGAGACACTCGCGCTCGTCGGGGAATCCGGTTGCGGCAAGTCGACAACCGGCCGCTCGATCATGCGATTGCAGCAGCCCATGAGCGGTTCGGTGCTGCTCGAGGGCGAGGATCTGCTCCGACTGGACTCGCGAGCCCTGCGTGAACGCCGGAAACGCATTCAGATGATCTTCCAGGATCCGTTCGCGAGCCTCAACCCCCGGATCAATGTCGGTGATGCGATCGCCGCTCCCCTCCTCATCAACGGGCTCGCCAACCGGTCCCAGGCCCGCGAGAAGGTCGCGGAGCTCTTGCATCATGTCGGGCTGTCGCCGGACATGGCCAATCGTTTCCCGCACGAATTCTCCGGCGGCCAGCGGCAGCGCGTCTGTATCGCGCGCACTCTCGCCCTGGAGCCGAGCGTCATCGTTGCCGATGAATCCGTGTCGGCCCTCGATGTCTCCGTCAAGGCGCAGGTCGTCAATCTCATGCTGGATCTGCAGGCGCGGATGAAGCTCGCCTACCTCTTCATCTCGCATGACATGGCAGTGGTCGAACGCGTCAGTCACCGCGTGGCAGTGATGTATCTCGGAGAGATCGTCGAGATCGGCCCTCGCGAGGCGATTTTCGGCAACCCGCAGCATCCTTATACCAAGCGGCTGCTCGAAGCCGTGCCGATCGCGGACCCCACCCGGCGGCACATGAAGGGAGCCATCTCGAATTCCGAGATCCGAAGCCCCGTGCGACCGGCGGATTTCGTGCCTCCGACGCGCCAGTTCCGGGAAGTTTCACCCGACCATATTGTCATGGAGTGGGGTCAGGAATGGGCGTCCTAGATCAACTTCGACCTGGACGGGCCCATACCCGCAGTTTCTGAAGTCGTTCCACCTCTCCTCGGGCAAGAGCGCTGCGCGCTCTTGGCGATGACGCGAAGCCCGCTCGCAGGCGGTGCCCATTTCGGTCGGCGGGTCTTTGCCAGGGTTTCGCCGAGCAACCCGCATCATGCCCTTGGGTCATCTCCCTTCCCTGCTCGATCCGGAAATCGGCGTCACCAAGCGGTTCATAAAAGATGCATCTAGCATTCCTCTTTGTTTCGGGATAAAAGATGCATGGCTGTCGCATCTTTAAGGAAGCCGCATGAAGCTGACGTCCCACACCGATTTCGCGCTGCGCCTGCTGATGAGCCTTGCTGTCGTGGAGGAGCGCCTCGTGACGATCGAGGAGCTCGCAGCACGGCACAGGCTGTCCCGCAATCATCTGATGAAGGTGGCGCAGACGTTGGTGAGCCTCGGCTATGTCACGGGCGTACGTGGACGTGCCGGTGGCCTGAAGCTGGCCAAGCCTGCCTCCGGCATCCGCATGGGCGAGGTCGTACGTGCCCTGGAGGACGACACCGGTCTGGTCGAGTGCCTGGGAGACGGGCCGACCACCTGCATCCTGAGCGGAGCCTGTCTCCTCACGCATTCCATGCGACGGGCCATGGAAGCCTTCTTCGCCTCACTCGACGAGGTGACGCTGGCCGACCTCGTCGCGCCACGAATCCTGCTTCGGGAGCGTCTAGGAGTGGGAGGCGGGAGCGAACACGCCATCGCCACCGCCGTCTGAGTTAGCAACACAAGAACGAAAGGACCTCTCAATGTCGATGAAAGCCGCCTCCCTTGCCGCCCTTCTCCTGCTCGCGGCAGCCCCCGCTTCCGCCGAATGCGTCTACAGAAATGCTTACAACCACCTGACGAACGAATACGTCACCGTGCCGATTTCATGCCCTGTCGTAAGGGCAAGCGAAACCCCGAAGTACCGTAGCTGGCATGAATGCCCCGTTCACGAAGAGCGGGATGCGAAGACAGGCGAGATGCTGCGCGTTCGGTCCTGCGCGTAAAACATCCCAGCGGTGGACGAGCATCCGATCCGATGGGAGAGACAAGATGAGACCCATAGGAGCCGTGACGAATCCGGCTCCTATCGGCTGATTCAGGCCGCTCAGACAGCGCGACTGTGGGTTCGACCTGACTGACCGAGATAGGCGTCGAACGCCGACGCCACGCTCCGCACCAGGAAGCGCGAGTCGTCGTTGACGAACAGCACGCTGCCGTCGAGACGGATGATACCATCGCCTTCCAGCATCCGCAGCCGCGGAACCGACCGCAGGACGGTTTCGGGCGCTACACCATGCTGGCCACACACCTGCGCCATGTCGACCTGGAAATCGCACATCACTCGCTCGATCAGGTCGGCGCGGAGGCGATCGTCGGCCGTGAGTGCATAGCCTTTTGCGGTCGCCAGTTCCCCGCGCGAGATGCGCTCGGCATAGCGGCCCAGCACGACTTCGTTCTGAGCATATCCCTGATTGAGCCGGCCGATGGCCGAGGCGCCGAAGCCGATCAGCACGTCGCTGGGATCGGTGGTGTAGCCTTGGAAGTTGCGGTGCAGGACGCCGTCGACCTGGGCCTGCACCATCGAATCCTCAGGCAGTGCATAGTGATCGAGACCGATCCGGCGGTAGCCCGCGTCGGCCAGTGCCCCGGCGATCGCCTCCGCCTGCTCGTAACGCGCAGCGCTGTCGGGCAGCGCGGCCTCGTCGATCTTGCGCTGATGCTTCTTGAACGTAGGGATATGCGCATAGCCGAACACCGAGAAGCGCTCAGGACGAAGCTCTACGCTCTTGCGAACGGTTTCGATGCAGGACTCTACCGTCTGATGAGGCAGACCGTAGATCAGGTCGAAATTGACGCCCTGCACTCCTGCGGCGCGCAACCCTTCCGTTGCTCTCGCGGTCTGTTCGAAGCTCTGGATGCGGTTGATCGCGCGCTGCACCACTGGATCAAAGCTCTGCACGCCAAGGCTGGCGCGAGTGACGCCTGCCTCCCCGAGCGCCGCCGTCATGGTGCGGGTCAGCGTCCGTGGATCGATCTCGACAGCGATCTCCGTCCCATCGTCGAGGGAAAATCTCTGCCGCATCAAGTGGACGAGATCCATGAACTCGGCAGGCTGCATGATGGTCGGCGTGCCGCCCCCGAAATGAACGTGGCTCACCGGTAGGGGACCTGTCAGGCGCTCCGCGACGAGATCGAGTTCCCGGCGCAGAACCTCAAGATAGTCGACAATCGGTGCATCCCGCTGGGTGATGGTCGTGTGGCAGCCGCAGTACCAACACATGGAGCGGCAGAACGGCACATGGAGGTAGAGTGAAGCCGTCGTCCTGCCCTCCAGGGAGGCAAGCCATTGCGCGTAGGCCTCATGCCCGATGGCGTCGGAGAAATGCGGTGCTGTCGGGTAACTTGTGTAGCGGGGAAGCCGCTCTTCGCCGTAGCGCGCTCTCAGGTCATCTCTCATAGGGGCTCTCGCAAGGTGGCTTGTCGCAATCGGTGCATCCCGTCACGGGATGATGAACATGAGCCTGTTTACGAGGGCGCGGCGCCTCAATCTTTGACCTCACGCAACAAAACCGAAATTTCGGCTTCCGGGCCGGTGAACTTGATCTGGATCAAATCTCCGAAAATTCCCGCCAGGATCATCCACATTCGACCCGACATTTGCGCTGCAACAAATAAGACCAGAGAGCCGAAGCGTACAAAGCCTTCATCCGATGACGGACCGCGATGATCCGCCAGACGGTCCGATACAGGAGAGAATGATGAGGACCATGAAGATCTCGGGACGCCGGCCGCTGCTTGCGACCGCTGCCGTTTTA
>NZ_JBVVAJ010000054.1:0-23696 GCF_055792805.1 Microvirga sp. HS2 | reverse complement strand
CACGTACCAAGGAGGCGCTCTGGACCACCATCGGAGAACTGCTGGACGCCTTCGAGCCGAATGAGTGCCAGAACTACATCAGGAACTGCGGGTATGAGCCCGTCTAAGTCGAATCTGCTCTAGAGCGGAAGCGGCATGGTTAAGCTGCCACGCTTTGTGAAGCAACAAACGAAGCCAAACAGTTCCGTGTTCTTCTATTACGAGAAGTTCCGAAATATGCCGCGCGCTTGGCCGCGTATCCCTCTGCCCACCGATCCCGCGACGGCGCAGTTTTGGTCACGGTACCGGCAGTGCGAGCAGCTCTGCGCCAAGAGAGGCGATGACGACGTTTGGCGATGGCGCTGGATAGGATCGAGTGGACGTACCTACCTCCTGCCTGAGCCCATACGGGAGCCCCTCGCCTTTTGGGAGGTTATGGACCGCGCCGAAGAGAAGCCCCCTACTTTAGTCTATGCTCCAGAGGAATAGGTCACCTGTGCTTACCTATCTACCGCACCGCATCATAATGGCTATGGTGCGGGCACAGATTGAGGAGCCATCATGATCATTATCACTGTCCTTCGCCTGGTGCGCGACGCCATCATGCAAGCTCAGATGCGGCGCGCCGACGCTCTGTGCCGCCGGTACGGCATCTCTCCCAAGAGCTGAAGGCCTCGGGAAGAGAGCAGCTCTCTCCTCCCCTTCCCGCTGCTAGGCGGTTCGTGCGTCACTCTGCGCGCGGACGGATCTCCCGTAGCGCCGCAGCGATGTCCTCCTCGATTCCCCGCGCGATCGGATGACGGTAGTGAATCTGATCGATGAAGGAATCGAGGCTCTTAAGTTCCGGCCGATCGAGCCACCAGTCCACCACTGCCGTGTTGGGCCGCCTCGCCGCGAAATTCGTAAAACCTCGCCTGCAGGATTGCTCCGACACGTAGCGCGGGGTTCCCGGCCGCGGCTGCTTTGTCGTGAATACGGGCGGGAACACCAGGACGACGGAGAGGTCGGGTGGCAGTGTCTCGAGTTTCTGCTCAAGCACACGAATGGCCGGGAATGATCCGTCGGGATAGCCGCGCTGGTCATTGCCCTCCTTGAACAACGCCGCGCGCCGGCGCGAACGATCGGCCATGATCTCGGCGTAGAATGGCTCGTAATCCCAATAACCATCGGCCGCCGATTGCGCCTTCGCGCTGCGGACGAGGCCGATGCGCCGCCCCGCCTGCTCGACGCTGCTGACGCTGAGCAAGCCGGTGAGATATTCGGAAAGGGAATTGCTGAAACGCCAGAACGGGAACGGATTCTCGCCAACCTGCTTGGGATTGCCCGTGCACCACGTGTCCCGGTTGATGCTGATCACCAGGGCTTTCGCCGTACCCTCATGGTGCTTCATGTACCAATCCATCACCGTGAGTTGCTCGGGAATGAGGGTTCCCGGCACGGACAACTGGGCGAAGGGAATCCCCGTGAGGGCCGTCAGCCGCGAGGGATTGACGAGAGCGATCGTCGAATTGCCGATCACCGCCGCCTCGAACTTCGGATTGCGGCCGACGCTGGCCGTGGCATTGACGTCCTTCTGCCCACGCAGGTTGGACGGGCCCGAGAGCGGCGAGCGGCCCGTATCGTAAGGATCGATGAGGTAGAGTCCGCTCAGGACCGCCAGGAACAACCCGACGGCGGAGCCAACCGCCCACCGGACGAAGCGGCTCCAGGCATGATGTTGCGCGTCTGCGATCATAAGATCTGCCGTCCGTCAGAACTGGAAGTAGATGAATTCGTAATTCGACGCGTCACCGATCTGGAGCAGGACCGCGATGAAGACGATGGCGAACCCGACCGCGATCACGCGGCGCGGCGGGATGAGCTTGATGGCGACCCAGGTCGTCGGGCCGAGGCAAGCCACAGCCGCCGCCGCGGCAATCGCGCGCCACTTGAACCCGTCACCGAGCGGCGCGAACCCGAACAATCCCTGATAGATCCGCAATGCCGCATCGAAGCTGGACGCGCGGAACAGCACCCATGTGGCCATGACGAACAGCATCGTCAGCAACGAACCCGCGGCAGCCGGCATGCGCAGCCCGGCTCGGCGCCAGATCGCTCCCGTCGCAAGTCCAACTCCATGCGCCACACCCCAGGCGACGAAGGTCAGGCCTGCTCCGTGCCACAATCCGCCCAATGTCATGGTCGCGAGAAGGGCTGCCACCTGGACGGCAAAGCCGTTCCGGCTGCCGCCGAGGGGAA
The DNA here is from genome assembly GCF_055792805.1 of Microvirga sp. HS2. Classification (NCBI taxonomy): domain Bacteria; kingdom Pseudomonadati; phylum Pseudomonadota; class Alphaproteobacteria; order Hyphomicrobiales; family Methylobacteriaceae; genus Microvirga; species Microvirga sp. HS2. Next base: position 21,479 of record NZ_JBVVAJ010000054.1, on the reverse strand, counting down.
TGTACAGATAGTCGCGCAGGAAGCGGGACAGCGTCATGTGCCAGCGGCGCCAGAAATCCTGGAGGGACGTGGACAGATAAGGCCTGTCGAAATTCTGCGGCAGGACGATTCCCAGCATCAGGGCCATGCCGATGGCCATGTCCGTATAGCCGGAGAAGTCGAAATAGATCTGGAACGTGAAGCCGAGGGTCGCCTGCCACGCCGCGGCCACGGACACCGCATTCCCGGCCGCGGCCTGGGCGAAAACCGGATTGACGTACTCGGCCAGGGGATCGCTGATGAACACCTTCTTCACGAGGCCCAGCGCGAGCAGCATGAAACCGCGCCCGAAACGCTCCGCCGCGTCAGGGCGCTTGGAAGGCCGCTCCTCGAACTGGTGCATGACCTCGCTCCAGCGCACGAGCGGACCGGCGAGCACTTGCGGGAAAAAGGCAATGTAAAGCGCGTAACGCAGAAGGCCGTAACGCGGCGCACGCCCGGCCTTCAGGTCGATTAAGTACATCACGTGGTGGAACGTGAAGAACGAGATCCCCAGCGGCAGAGCGATGTCCCATGTCGGAACCGCGATCCCCGGAACGAGATCCGCCAAGCGGGCGAAGAAGTTGAAGTACTTGAAAATCCCGAGGACGACTAGGTTTCCGACGAGAGCCAAGATGATCAACAGGCCTTGTCCCGTTCGCAGAAATGCCTGCGCGACAAGCCAGTTCACCAGGATCGAGACCGCGAGAAGCGGGACGAAGCGCCAGTCCCAATAGCCATAGAACAGGAGCGACAAGGCGAGAAGGAGGCCCAGCCGCCATTGCGGCCGGAAACGCTCGACGAGCCAGTATAGCGCCAGGGAGACCGGAAGAAAGACGAGCAGGAATGCAAACGAGTTGAAGAGCATCAGTAACCAGGACGCCGTTGGGTTCACCGATACGGAGGCTTGCGGCGGTTATGAACCTGCTCCCGGATCTACTTGAGTTCCTCAACGACATTCCTATGCGGCGTCAAGCAACCAATAAGCACAATGCACCTTCAAAACTGCTGTGAGCCGCATTTCCGCACGGCGCGGATCCATCAACGTTCACGCGCCCTTAAGCCATGTGATCCCTAGCCACTGACGCCGGCTTTTCGCCCGAGGCTCCGATGTTCTGAAAAGGTGACGCGAAGATTGCGTGAGGGATCTTATGCTGCTCAGATTGAGGAGGTCCCGGTCCACGGACAGCAGATCTATACTTTAGTCTATGCCACCCGGACATAGGTCATCTGTCCTTACCTATCTACCGCATTGCAGCAAAATTCCTATTGTGGGGTCAGAGCTGGAGGCCCCCTATGATCATCGTCAACTTCCTTCGCCTGTTGCGCTCGAGCTGGCTGGAAGCGCTTCGGCAGCGCAAGATTGCTCAGCGCCGTTATCCCTATCTGTCTTGGGAGGACTAGGACGGCAATCGACGGCCTCAACAGCCCGAAGCGCTCCGAAAGGGGCGCTTTTTTCTTATGGAACGGCAGGATTGCTGCAGAGCATCGAAACGCCCCTTGCCCGGGATCGCCTTTCCTCGTTGGATTGCCAGGCTTGGACTGCGGAATGATCTCTCTACGCATGACGCAGAGGAAGGTTGATGCTAGAAGGCGCCCGGTACGGCCAAGCTCGCCCCGGCTGCGGGATGGGCGGTTCTCAGAGGCCTTTCGCATCCGCACAGGTTCGACATGCTGAAACTGGCAGCTTTCTCGATACTGATCCTCGCTACGTCCGGCGAAGCTCTGGCGGAGGCCCGGCGATGCTATCCCCGGATGGGCAACATCGCGTTCCAATACGAGGGGCAGTGCCCGGATTCGCAGCTCAAATGGGTCACCTTCGAGAACGACCTCGGAGCTTTCGGTCGGAATTGCAACGATGAGCCTTGGAGCTACAGTCGGGCGGAGCAGGCCTACTACAATCATCGAAGCCAGACGACCGTCCCGATGACGGATTGCTGGTGGCGCCGGTAAGCGTCAGCCGCTTATTCCTGGATGCAGAATTCCCCGCCGAGGCTCGGCTTGAACCCTGCCGGGCAGCTCGACTTCACCCTCACCCATTCCCGCCGCGAGGCCAGGACGCAATAAGCGCCATCCGCCGTGCTGATGTAACCTGCCGGGCAGACGCCTCTGTTTCGAAGCGAATCCGGGGCGCTCTTCAAACAATGGGCCCCGCTTGCATAAGTATAGGGCGGGCAGTCGGCACGCGGCGCCCGTGGCTGAGCCGCGGCGGGCCCCAGTGAACAGCCGATCATTCCTGCAAGGATCAAGAAAAAGCGCATCTATCGCCTCGACGCCGCACCCGCTGGCTAAGCTTTACTTAACACAGCTTGGCCGTATGCACATTCCTTACGGTAAGATCAAGGAGGCGAAGGCGTTTCGCATTCTCAGACGGGCCTCCGTGCAATCAGCGTACCCCGTGACGGAACACCTGCCGCAAAGCCTCCGGCTAGCACAACGCTCCCGCCCTGGGGGAACGCTCTGATCGGAGGCTGCGCAGTAAAGCCGCAAGAATACGGCCAAGGTTCGAACGCAAATATTTAGAATTCTGTCCCAATAAAAAAGATTCACTTCGAATAAAAATAAAGCTATAAGTATATTTCCCCAGTTCAGTCGCGTCATTCGATGAGTTACAGGCATCCGCGCTGACCGAGGCGGCTCTTCCGCTCGCAGGCCAACGACATCTCTAAAAGAACAATGCCGTGCATGGGGGCTTGCACGGCATAGGCCGCGCTCCTGGATACAACCTGGGCGCGGCCTCCCTTCTCGATGATCCGAAGCCACAGCCTTGCGCCGGGCGCAATCCTCCGCGCGCCACGGCGGAGAACCTTCCCGCCGACCCGGAGTTGACGCGGCATGACAGGAGATCTGCAAAGGAGCCTTGCATGCGAATTCGAACGATCCTGCCCCTTCTCGCGATGCTTGCCCTGACGGCCTGCGGCGAAGACGGCCCCGACCAGACCGGCAGCACCGACAAGAACAACCCCGCCAGCACAACCCCCGCCAATCCGCCTCCGGGCGGCGCTCCCGCCAAGCCCACCCAATAAGCGATTCATCTGCATCGTGAGGGATGCGGAAGGGTTCGCCTGCCTTCCGCATCCCCGCAGCGCCGCAAGAGGGAGCCAGATCCCTGTGCGGCGGCCCGTTCACATTCCTGTGCGCCTGTGAAAGTCGCCGCGACGGAATGGGCCATTGTCATCGTTGTGCCGCAGGCATCATCCTTCATCCGGAATCGCACGGAACCTGACCGGGCCAGCGAACGGCCTCGCCTCATACAGCCGTGCCCGTGACGTTCTGGAGAATGGTGGACGCGCTGACGATGAATGCTTTTCATATCGGCCAACTTGTCCGGATCACGCGCCCCTCGACGGGCTATGCGGACCGTCGGATCTACTGCATCGTCTGCATGGTCGCCGAAGAGCGGGGTATTCCCGTCTACCGGATCAAGAACACGGTCGGCGCCGAACGACTGGTCTCGGCGGAAGAGATCGAGCCCGCGGCGCTGACGGCTCTGCCGTAGCCGTCGCCGAAGGCCCCGCGCGCCTGCCCCGAAAACGCGCGCGGGCATATTAGCCCATGGTATGGGTGAGCCTCCCTTGCCGATGCCGGAGCGGGGCGACAGAATACCTCTTCATAGCGCTCGAAAAGAGCAACCGGCGACAGACCGGAAGATAAAAGCGCGGCGTTCACAAGCTGCGCGCTAGAGGAAACGAGGCCAACCCACATGCCGCCCGGCATGTGGTGTCCAGGGAGGAGACGTCGGTGACGGCGGCTGCGGACTCGCGCGAAGATACGTTCCCCAAGCTGCTGGCGCGGAATGCGCGCATTCGCCCCCAGCGAACCGCTTTCCGCCACAAGGATCTCGGCATCTGGCAATCCTGGACCTGGGCCGAGGTTTACGCCATCGTCCGCGCCTATGCCTGCGGGCTTCAGGCGCTCGGTCTCCAGCGAGGCGGCAAGATCGCCGTCATCGGCTATAACCGCCCTCACCTCTACTGGACCATCGCCGCCGCCCAGTGGCTCGGCGCGATTCCGATCCCGGTCTATGCGGATTCCGTGGCCGAGGAGATGGCCTATGTGCTCGCTCATGCGGAAGTGACCCATGCGGCGGTGCAGGACCAGGAGCAGGTGGACAAGCTTCTCGCCGTCTCGGACCAGCTGCCGTGTCTCGAGCGTGTGCTCTACGACGAGGAGAAGGGCCTGCGCGATTACGACCACAGCCGTCTGCACTCCATCGCGTCGGCGATCGAGGAGGGCCGTGCGCGGCTCGGCGATGCGGGCGAAGCGGCAGCGCTCGACCGCGAGATGCAGGACGGCAAAGGCTCGGATCTCGCCATCATTCTCTACACCTCCGGCACCACAGGCCGCCCGAAGGGCGTGATGCTCACCTCCGATGCGGTGATCGCGGCGGCCCGGATCGGCTGCGACTTCGACCATCTCGACGAGACGGACGAAATCCTGGCCTACCTGCCGATCGCATGGGTGGGCGACCACATCTTCTCCTATGCGCAGGCTTTTCTCGCGGGTTTGTGCGTCAATTGTCCCGAAAGCCCCGAAACGGTGGCCGAGGACCGGCGCGAGGTCGGCGCCACATACGTCTTCGCCCCGCCACGCGTGTTCGAGAGCATCCTCACGCTCACCATGGTGCGCATCGAGGACGCGAGCGCGCTCAAGCGGCGCATGTTCCACTTCTTCATCAGGCACGCGAACAAGGTCGGCGAGAAGATCCTCAACAGGGAACCCGGCGTGAGCGCGTGGGATCGCCTGCTCTGGCAGATCGGCAACGTGCTCGTCTACGCTCCCCTGCGCAACCGCTTCGGCATGACGCGCGTGAAGGTGGGCTATACCGCGGGCGAGGCCATCGGCCCCGAGATCTTCCGCTTCTACCGCTCCATCGGCGTAAACCTGAAACAGCTCTACGGGCAGACGGAGGCATCCGTCTACATCACCATGCAGCCCGACGGCGAGATCCGCGCCGATACGGTGGGCCGCCCTGCCCCGGAGGTCGAGATCCGCATCGCAGATAACGGCGAGGTTCTCTACCGATCGCCCGGGGTATTCGTGGGCTATTACAAAGACGAGGAGAAGACCGCCGAAACCAAGACCCCCGACGGTTTCGTTCATTCGGGGGACGCTGGCTTCTTCGACGCCGACGGGCATCTCAAGATCATCGATCGCGCCAAGGATGTCGGCAAGATGCGCGACGGATCGCTCTTCCCGCCGAAATACGTCGAGAACAAGCTGAAGTTCTATCCCAACATCAAGGAAGCCGTCTGTTTCGGCGACGGCAGGGATTACGTTTCCGCCTTCATCAACATCGATCTCGTGGCGGTGAGCAACTGGGCCGAGCGGAACGGGGTCACCTACGCGTCCTATCAGGAGCTGGCGGGCCACCCCCGCGTCTACGAGATGATCGAGAAGCACGTGGACGAGGTGAACCGCTCGCTGGCTTCGGAGCCGCGCATGGGCGGCGCGCAGATCAGGCGCTTCCTCATCCTGCACAAGGAGCTCGACGCCGACGACGGCGAGCTGACCCGCACCCAGAAGGTGCGCCGCGGCTTCATCGCCGAACGTTACGCACCGCTGATCCAGGCGCTCTACGACGGCTCGCCCGAGGCCGACATCTCCACCGAGGTCACCTTCGAGGACGGACGCAAGGGCGTGATCTCCGCCCGTGTGAAGATCAGGGACATGAAGCTTTATCCGGTGCGACAGACAGCGACTTTGCCGGAGGCCGCAGAATGAGGGCACCCGACCATCCCATTCTCGCTAAAGGCGACGTGCTGCTCGCCGTCGAGAACGTGTCTCTCGGCTTCGGAGGCGTGAAGGCCCTGACGGACGTGTCCTTCGACATCCGCAAGAGCGAGATCCGCGCCATTATCGGTCCCAACGGCGCGGGCAAGACATCGATGCTCAACTGCATCAACGGTTTCTATTATCCAACGGAAGGCCGCATCACCTTCAAGGGCGTGAAACGTCCGAAGATGCGCCCCTACGAGGCGGCGCGCGGCGGCATCGCCCGCACCTTCCAGAACGTGGCGCTCTTCAAGAGCATGTCGACCCTCGACAACATCATGGCGGGCCGCTCCATCAGGATGCGGTCGAACTTCTTCTGGCAGCTCTTCCGCCATGGCCCGGCCATGAAGGAGGAGGTGGAGCATCGCCGCTTTGTCGAGGAGATCATCGATTTCCTCGAAATCCAGCACATCCGCAGAACCCCCGTGGGCCGCCTTCCTTATGGCCTGCAGAAGCGCGTGGAACTCGCCCGCGCGCTCGCCATGGAGCCGGACCTGCTGCTCCTTGATGAGCCCATGGCCGGCATGAACCTCGAGGAAAAGGAGGACATGTCGCGATTCATCATGGAGGTGAACCAGCAATACGGCACCACCATCGCCCTGATCGAGCACGACATGGGCGTGGTGATGGACCTGTCTGACCGCGTCGTGGTGCTGGAATACGGCCGCAAGATCGCGGACGGCACGCCGGACGAGGTGAAACGCGATCAGCGCGTGATCGACGCCTATCTCGGCGTGGCGCATTGAGGGGAAGCCGATGGACATCCTCTACAAAGTCTTCGTCGAACCCTTCCTCTTCATGGGAGAGGCACCCGACCTCCTGCTTCAGACTCTCTGGGAAGGCCTCGTCTCGGGCGTGCTCTACGCCCTGATCGCGCTCGGCTTCGTGCTGATCTTCAAGGCCTCGGGCGTGTTCAATTTCGCGCAGGGCATCATGGTGGTGTTCGCGGCCCTGATCCTCGTGGGGCTCTACGAGAAAGGCGTTCCGGCCTTCCTGGCGCTGATCCTCGCGGCCGTCGCGATGCTCGTTCTGGCCATGGCGGTCGAGCGCGTGGTGCTGCGTCCGCTCGTGAACCAGCCCGACATCATCCTCTTCATGGCCACCTTCGGCCTCACCTATTTCCTCATCGGCTTCGGCGAGCTCATCTTCGGCGGCAATCCGCGGGAGATGATCACGGATGCGCTCTTCCTGCCTCAGGGCACGACGGAGATCGAGGCGCTGGGCGGCTCCATCCGGCTGCAGCATCTCGACATCGCCGCGGCGGTGATCGCCTCCCTCATGATCGGGCTGCTCGCGGTGTTCTTCTCCAAGACCCGGATCGGCCGGGCGCTGCGCGCGGTGGCGGACAGCCACAAGGCCGCGCTGTCCGTCGGCATCTCGCTCAATCAGATCTGGGTGATCGTCTGGTTCGCGGCGGGCCTCGTGGCTCTCGTGGCGGGCATCATGTGGGGCGCGCGCTCGGGCGTGTCCTTCTCGCTGCAGATCATCGCCCTGAAGGCCCTCCCGGTGCTCATCCTCGGCGGCTTCACCTCCATTCCGGGAGCGATTCTCGGCGGCCTCATCATTGGCGTCGGCGAGAAGCTCGGCGAGTTCTACTGGGGCCCGCTGGTGGGCGGCGGCATCGAGACGTGGCTCGCCTACGTCATCGCCCTCCTCTTCCTGCTCTACAGGCCGCAGGGGCTGTTCGGCGAGAAGATCATCGAGCGCATTTAAGGAGACGCCGACGTGTTCTACCGCGAGGCAGGCCAGTTCAAGACGAATTACGTCAGCGATTCCGCGATTTTTCCCTTGCGCCAGGACAGGATCGGTCTTGGCCTGATCATCGTGGGGGCCTATGCCCTCGCCTTCCTGGGCAGCGATTTCCTGCTTCAGGCGGTGATGATCCCGTTCCTGGTGTTCTCGCTCGCCGCCATCGGCCTCAACATCCTCACGGGCTATACGGGCCTGCTCTCGCTCGGCACCGGCGCCTTCATGGGCGTGGGGGCCTATGCCTGCTACAAGCTGATGACGGCGTTTCCGGGCGTGAACGTGATCGTCTGGATCTTCGTCTCGGGCTTCTTCTCCGCCGCCGTCGGCGCGCTGTTCGGCCTGCCCTCCTTGCGCATCAAGGGCTTCTATCTCGCGGTTGCGACGCTGGCCGCGCAATTCTTCCTGCAATGGTGCTTCATCCGCATTCCATGGCTCGTGAACTACAACGTCTCGGGCGCGCTCGACGCGCCCTTGCGCACCCTCTTCAGCGTTCCGATCATGGGCCCGAACGCCACCTCGCAAACACGCTATCTCCTGGTCCTGACCATCGTCATCCTGCTCACCTGGCTCGCCTCTAACCTGGTCCACGGCCGCATCGGGCGCATGTGGATCGCGATCCGCGACATGGACCTCGCGGCGGAACTCATGGGCATCCGCCCGCTCCAGACGAAGCTCCTCGCCTTCGCGGTCTCGTCCTATTACTGCGGCGTCGCGGGCGCGCTCCTCGTCTTCCTCTGGTACGGCGGCGCGGAATACGACGTGTTCAACATCAACCAGTCCTTCTTCATCCTCTTCATGGTGATCATCGGAGGCTTGGGAAGCCTCATCGGCTCGTTCTTCGGCGCGGCGCTCATCTTCATCATGCCGATCGTCCTCGGCATGGTGCTTCCCGCCCTGCTGTCGCCCTTCGGGATTTCGGTGGGCTCCGACACCATCGAGCACCTGCGGTTCATGATCACCGGCGCCCTCATCATTTTTTTCCTGATCGTCGAACCGCACGGCCTCGCGCGGCTCTGGCAGATCGGCAAGCAGAAGCTCCTCGTCTGGCCGTTCCCCTACTGACGGTCCGCGCGAAAAGGAGACGGAAACTGAAAAAATCCGGCTCAGCCGGACCAACAACGGGAGGAAACGAGAATGTCGTTTCGCACAATGAGCCTGGGATTGGCCGTCGCGACGATGCTCGCCGGCACGGCACTACCTGCCTTCGCGCAGGATTCGATCTATGTCCCCCTCTTCACCTACCGCACGGGCGCCTTCGCGGGCTCCGGCACCTTCATCGCCGACGGCATGCACGATTATCTCGAAATGCTGAACCAGCGCGACGGCGGCATCGGCGGGGTGAAGCTCGTCCTGGAGGAATGCGAGACCGGCTACGACACCAAGAAGGGCGTCGAGTGCTACGAGGCGGTGAAGGGCAAGAACCCGGTCATCGTCAATCCGTGGTCGACGGGCATCACCCTGCCGCTGATCCCGCGCGCGTCGGTCGACAAGATCCCGATCCTCTCCATGGCCTACGGCCTCTCCGCTTCGGCGCGCGGCGACATCTTCCCCTGGGTCTTCAATCCACCGGCCACCTACTGGGACGGCCTTTCGATGATCATCAAGTACATCGGCCAGAAGGAAGGCGGGCTCGAAAAGCTGAAGGGCAAGAAGATCGGCTTCATTCATCTCGATGCGGCCTTCGGCAAGGAGCCGATCCCGCTGCTGCAGGAACTCGCCAAGGATATCGGCTTCGAGGTCGCGCTCTATCCGGTGGCCGCGCAGGACATGCAGAACCAGTCCTCGCAATGGCTCAGCGCCCGCCGCGACCGGCCCGACTACATGATCATGTGGGGCTGGGGCTCCATGAACGGCGCGGCCGTGAAGGAAGCGGTCCGCTCGGGCTATCCGATGGACAAGTTCTACTCCGTCTGGTGGCCGAGCGAGGACGACGCGAAGAGCGGTGGCGCCGGCGCCAAGGGCTTCAAGATGCTCAATTGGCATGCGGTGGGCACGAACTTCCCTGCCCTCCAGGACATCCAGAAGCTCGTGGTCGATAAGGGCTTGTCCAAGGCCTCCAAGGACAAGGTGGGCGAGCTTCTCTACAACCGCGGCGTCTATAATTCGCTTCTGATCGCCGAGGGCATCGCCATGGCCCAGAAGGTCACCGGAAAGAAGGCCGTGACCGGCGAGGACGTGCGTCGCGGCATGGAGAACATCAAGCTCGATCCGGCCCGCCTGAAGGAGCTCGGGCTCGAGGGCTTCACCGAGACCCTCACGCTCAGCTGCGCGGACCACAACGGCCACCGCCCCGCCTTCATGCAGGAATGGGACGGCGCGAAATGGGTGAAGATCTCCGATCCCATCGAGCCGATGACCGACCGCGTGAAGGCTCAGCTCGATGCCGCAGCGAAGGACTACGCCGAGAAGAACGCCGGCTGGCCCAAGCGCACGGAAGCCTGCGACAAGGCGAGCTGATCCAGCCCTTCCGTCATCCCCGGGCTTGTCCCGGGGATCCACGCCTTGGAGCGACTACGCCCGTGAGGCGTGGATGGCCGGGACTGATCCCCGGATCAAGTTCGGGGACGGTCATGACGATGGGAGGCCTCGACAGCCCCAACCCTGGCACTCCCATACGGGAGGCAGAAAGCAGAGGACACGCCCATGAGCAGCGCTGTTCAGATCCAGCACCAACCTGCCGAAACCATCCTCGCCGTCAACAACATCGAGGTCGTCTACGACCATGTGATCCTGGTGCTCAAAGGCGTGTCGCTCACCGTGCCCAAGGGCGGCATCGTGGCCCTGCTCGGGGCCAACGGCGCGGGGAAGACGACGACGTTGAAAGCGGTTTCCAACCTGCTCCATGCCGAGCGCGGCGAGGTGACCAAGGGCTCGATCGAGTTCAAGGGCGAGCGTGTCGACAAGCTCTCGCCCAACGAGCTGGTGCGGCGCGGCTGCATCCAGGTTCTCGAAGGCCGCCACTGCTTCGGCCACCTCACCATCGAGGAGAACCTCCTGACCGGAGCCTTCACGCGCAAGGACGGCAACGCCACCATCCGGCGCGACCTGGAGGCGATCTACGACTACTTCCCGCGCCTGAAGCAAAGGCGCGGCTCGATGGCGGGATACACCTCCGGCGGCGAACAGCAGATGTGCGCCATCGGCCGGGCCATGATGTCGAAGCCCTCCATGATCCTGCTCGACGAGCCCTCCATGGGGCTCGCGCCGCAGATCGTGGAGGAGATCTTCGAGATCGTGCGAATCCTCAACACGTCGGAAGGCGTGTCCTTCCTGCTCGCCGAGCAGAACACCAACATGGCGCTGAAATACGCCACCTACGGCTACATTCTCGAAACGGGCCGCGTGGTGATGGACGGCCCCGCGCAGGCATTGCGGGAGAACGAGGACGTGAAGGAGTTCTATCTCGGCGTGTCCGAGGGAGACCGAAAATCATTCCGCAACGTCAAAAGCTACAAGCGCCGCAAGAGATGGCTTGCCTAGCAGAGATAGCGCCTCCGGCGAGAGCTTGACGCAACAGCATAACATTTTTAGCACAGAAACGGAGTCACAGGCGACTCATGTGAAAACCTTGAACCAAGGGGGCAACAATGAACATCGAAGTCTTGAGGAAGAATGTGGAGCAGGCCGTCAGAATCGGCCTTGGCAAGTTCGCGGAATTTTCCGGCCGCTCGTCCCGTCCGGAATACTGGTATTTCATGCTGCCGGTCATCGTCTTGGCGATCGTAGCGAATCTGCTGGATTCCATCCTGCTCAACGGCATGCCTGTGTTGGGCCTGATCGTGGCTCTCGCGACGATTGTCCCCACCCTTTCGGCGGGAGCGCGCCGCCTTCACGATACGAACCGCTCGGGCTGGTGGCTTCTCGTCGGCCTTATTCCCTTCGTCGGCGCAATCGGCCTCATCTATCTCTTCTGCCAGCCGGGAAGCCCGGGCGCAAACCAGTTCGGGCCGGAGCCTACATCCGGAACATTCGGAGCCCTTGCGCAAGCCTAACCTGCTTGCCAAGCCAAGACGGCTCATCCACCATGACCTGCATGCCGCCGATCACGCACTTCGACATCGGCGGCATGCTCTAGGGCGATCGCGGCGAAGCGGAGGAGAGGCCTTGGCAGATCATTACGACGATCTCGAAACCCGCGATCTCGCCTTGCGCGAAGCCTCTCTCTTCGACAGCCTCCCCGGTATCCTGAGGAGCGCTCTCAAAGCACCCGCCTACGCAAAACGTCTCAAGGGGATCGATGTCGAGAACGTCAGAAACCGCGAGGCGTTGGCCAGCATCCCGATCTTGCGGAAATCGGAACTCGCCTCGCTGCAGAAGACGGCCCTGCCCTTCGGCGGCTTGATTGCGGATGCACCGGGATCCTTCGGTCGCCTCTTCACCTCTCCCGGCCCCATCTTCGAGCCGGAGGCCGCCGCATCCGATCCCTGGCGCGCGGCGCGCGGTCTCTTTGCCGCGGGTTTCCGTGCCGGCGACGTCGTTCTCAACACCTTCAGCTATCATCTGACCCCGGGCGGGTTCATCATGGATTCCGGCGCGCGGGCGCTGGGCTGCGCGGTCATTCCCGCGGGTCCCGGCAATACCGAGCAGCAACTGGAACTGATCGAAGCCTATCGTCCGAACGCCTATTGCGGCACGCCGGACTTCCTGAAGATCCTGCTCGACGGAGCGGCCGCATCGGGACGGGACATCTCGTCCATCAAGCGCGCACTGGTATCGGGCGCTGCCTTTCCGAAATCGCTTCAGGAGGCGTTCGCCGACAGGGGCATCGACGCCTACCAGGCCTATGCCACGGCCGATCTCGGGTTCATCGCCTATGAAACCTCCGCGCGCGAAGGCCTCGTGATCAACGAGGGCCTCATCGTGGAGATCGTGCGCCCGGGCACGGGCGATCCGGTTGCAGAGGGCGAAATCGGCGAGATCGTCGTCACCACTCTCGACCCGCATCACCCCTTCATCCGCCTGGCACTCGGCGACCTCACCGCCGTCCTGCCGGGGCGCAGCTCCTGCGGACGGACCAATACGCGCATCAAGGGATGGATGGGCCGGGCCGACCAGGCCACCAAGGTCAAGGGCATGTTCGTGCGCCCCGAGCAGGTGGCCGAGATCGGCCGCCGGCATCCCGAACTCGGACGTCTCCGTCTGCTGGTCGAGCGGGAGCATGAAACCGACGTGATGACCCTGCTAGCCGAATGTGGGGAGGCCTCGGACGCCTTGGCGACGGAGGTGGCGACCACGCTGCATTCCGTCACGAAGCTCAAGGGGATCGTCACGCTTGTCGCGCCGGGCGCCCTCCCGGCTGACGGTAAGGTCATCGTGGACGAGCGCGGGTAGAGGAACGGACGTCGCCCCTCTCTGAGAGAGCGCCGTTGTCGGCGGAGCGAACCCGTCCTGCCCAAAAGAAAAAGCACCCGAAGGTGCTCTAAGGTGTCCGGCCGTAGGGGCAAAAAGGACCGGAGAACCTTACTAACGTGGACCCCTTTGGGATTGTTCCAAACTTTTTTCAAAATTTTTATTCCTAGGCTCGCGCCTCATTCAGGTCACCTTTTCAGGGTCTAGGGCTTAGCTTCCCGTGGGGGCAAACACGGGCCGAGGCCGCGGCCATGATCCGGACAACGGACGGGCCGCGGCCAATCCTTCTGCTGTCCGACCGGACCAAGCAAAAGGGCCCGGGAACTGCCCGGGCCCTCTCTTCGATACAAGGCGCCTCAGTACGTGCCGAACTTGAAGTTCAGCTTGGCGCGCGCAACGAAGAATTCGTTGTCGTTGTTGTTCCCGAAGTCGGGCGCGATGACATTGACGGTCGGACCGCCGACGGGCGTGAAGGTCCCGACGAAGCCGTTGTTGTGGTCGTTGTTGTTGTCGAAGCTGAGCCACAGGCCTTCCAGGCCGAAGGTCACCGCCGACGAGCCGAACCAGTTGACCGGCAGCGCCCATTCCACACCGCCGCCGACAGTCCAGCCGGTGTCGTTGTCCGAATAGGCGAGACCGCCAGTGGCGTAGATCAGGACGCGATCGAAGGCCACGCCGACGCGGCCACGCACCGTGCCGAACCAATCCGATAGGTTGTTGTTGAACTCACCGGGGATGAAGGTTCCAGGAGCCCCGACCGGCCTGAAGGTGACCCGCACATCCTGATTGGTGTCCGCCCATTGGATATCGGTCTCGAGACCGATCACGAACGAGCCCATCTGGTAGTTGTAGCCGATCTGGCCGCCGCCGGTGAAGCCGCCGTCATTGTTGTTGTCGAAGAACAACGTGCCGGGAACCGTACCGCCAACGATCACGGACTCGCTGTTATCGTTGCGCCAACCCCAGCCGGCGTTCACACCGGCATAGAACCCGGTCCAGGTGAAGATCGGAGGAGCCGCCATGATCGGCGCCGGAGGAGCAGGACGGGCGAGGTCCGCCGCAGAAGCAGTCGCTGCAGCGAAGGCAACACCTGCAACTCCCGCAAGTAGGCTCAATACACATTTTTTCATAACCGTAACCCCTGTTTGAGGATCCACGGCAAGAACTTACGCCCTCCCAAGTCAAAATTACTATTGCGCGAAAGCAACACCGAATTATAAGCACATCAATATCTTAGATGCAAAAGTAGTAGCCCTTTTGTATAGCCAATCTCATTAGAGGTATAAATTCTAATACTATGAGCATGCGTGTCAGTTTAATTTGACATTAACTTTTCGCCATGCCCTAATGATCGTGTTTTCGGGTTAGCAACCGAAGGCGAGGAGACAACTATCCACCCTGCCCTCCGGGCAGGGTTTTTTCTTGGCGAATCGCCCCACCTACAGATCTCCGAGGCTCAACTGGGCCTGACGGGCAGGCTTGCGATCGGGGCGTTTTTCGGAAGTGGCGGATTTGCCGGAACGGGTGCGGCCGGTTGCGCCCTTCATCCGGGCCTTGGCCCTGTCCCTCGCCACCGCTTCGGGGGAAGTCGGGTCGTCCTCCAGCCATTTGCCGCGCTTGATGACCTCATTGACACGACCCTGATTGACTCCGAGTTCGAAGGCGATTTCCTGCTGGGTCATTTCCGTGGTCGCATGGAGTTCGAGGATGCGCCGCGCGAGCTCGGGCGTCATCTTACGCCCCGCGATACGCCGCGCCGGAGCGACGGATCGCTTCCCGCGATCTCTCTCGCGCAGCTTCTCCAGAATCGCGAGCGCCATGTGCATGCCCTGCTCGCGAAGAGCGTCTTCGAACTCCTTGAGTGTCGTCACCTGGGCCTGCTCCTAGAATCTTGTTCGGGACCGTCGAGGCTCAAAAATGATAACGGTTAAGCTGACCTTTGGTTGCGGATCTGGAGCATCTCAATCCTCATCGCCGCTGCAGGGCCAGCTCTGCGGGGCCGTCAGTCCTGGCGGAAGCTTGGTCTGCGCATCGCCGCAGGAGATGTCGATCTGCGCCTGGGCAAGGCCCTTCACGGAAGACAGATCCGCACCGGCCAGCTGCGTCAGGTAGAGATAGCTCCCGGCCATGGAGACATCCTGCAGCACGGCACCTTGCAGCTGCGCCCGCGAGAGATTGGAATAACTGAAATCGACGCCCGTGAGCTTCGTCTGCTGAAAGATCACCCGCGCGAGTTCGGCCCTCGACATGTTGGCCCGTTCCAGATTGGCGCCGCTGAAGTCCGACCGGTTGAGCTCCGACTTCTGGAAATTGGCCCCTGCGGCCTGAACCTGGGCGAAGTTGGAGCGGTTCATGTCCGCGGAAGAGAACTCGGCGTCGGTCAGGATGGCGTCGGCGAAATTCGCCCGCCATCCAAGAGCCTTGGTGAAATTGGCCTTCGACAAGTTAGCCTTCTCGAAGCGCGTCCGGCTGATCTCCGTTTCGCTGAGATCAGCCTCCACGAGCTTCGAGCCGGCAAAATCGCTCAGGGTCAGAAGCGACCGCTGAAATTTGGTGCCCGACAGATCCTCTCCGTTCAACATGAGACGCGCCTTGGAGCATCCGGACCAATCGACGCCGGGACCGGGCGAATCCTGGCATCTCGCCTCGGCCGCCCCGCTGCAGACGGCCAACATTAGCGCGGCGCCGAGTATCCGGATGCCTCCTCCGCCAAGTGGCCCTGTCCTCATCTTCACCCGATCGAGTCCCATGATCTCCTCTTCAAGCGGCAGTAACGAACCTTCGTACAAAGGTAGGTCTCAACATCCGCCGGGGGAGCCCCGCCCTAGGAATTTAGGCGATTGATCGCTCGACTTGCCGCCGATATGGCCTAGCTCTAAGCGCATCGTGCAGCCCTTCGGGGCCGCATCCCGTGATGCGCTCTTCCAAGAAGGCAGCATCGGACGGTTCCCAGAAGTGCAAGTGCACTTTTCACGTCCGATGCTCCAGCGACAGATACCGAGGACTTATGCATGCGTCAGACAGTGATCTTTTCCCTTCTTGCAGCCGTGGGCTTGGCTCTCGGCGGATGCTCGGCCTCGCCAAAACCCGAAGGCGTGCTGCCACGCACGGATCTCCCTCCGCCGCCGTCGGTCGGCAGCAGCGCGCCGAGAGGTTCCGCTGTCCCTGCGACCACGGGCTCGCAGCCCCAGCGCCGGGGGCTGAGCGTTCCCGACAGACTCGTTCCGCCGCGCCCGTGAGCCTCGTCCGGCACAACCGTGGAAGCATGTTCAAGGCCCCATCCGGGGCCTTTTTCCTGAGTTCAGAGATCAACTGAGTTACTACGTGATGCGGATCCTCAACGCTGTGGTATTTGCATGACTGGATGGTAGGTATATGACGTTACGAAACTAAGAGGGAAATGGGTCCGATGGCTTGGCTTCACGGATTGACCTGGCTCGACGCACTGGCGTGGCTGGCGGCCGCTCTCGCGATCACCGGCAGCGCGATGCGTACGATCATCCCCCTGCGCTGCATCGGAATCGCGACGAATGCCGTGTCGCTCACCTATGCGCTGGCGATGCGCCTTTATCCCAGCATCACGGTCAATCTGATCCTTCTTCCTCTCAATTCGGTACGTCTCTATCAGATGCTCCGCCTGATCCGCCAAGTGAAACGGGCCTCGAAGAGCGATCTCTCGATGGAATGGCTCAAGCCCTTCATGACCCGCCGCACGGTGAAGACAGGCGAGATCCTGTTCGCGAAGGGGGATAGCGCGGCCTGCATGTTCTACACCCTTTCCGGCCGCTATCGTCTGAATGAGCTCGACATCGAGTTGCGGCAGGGACAGGTCGTCGGCGAAATGGGCTTCATGTCGCCGGAGAACCGCCGCACGCAGACGCTCGAATGCGTGGAGGGCGGCGAGGTGCTGACCATCTCCTATGACGAGGTGCGTCAGCTCTACTTTCAGAACCCCGAATTCGGCTTCTATTTCCTGCGCCTGACCAGTGAGCGCATGTTCAAGAACATGGAGCGCCTGGAGGCCGAAGTGGCGCGCCTGAAGGCTGCCGCTCCGGACCACGCTCCCGTTCGCCAAGCCGTCTCAGCTTAGAATCTCTCTAATCGAGAGCCAGTTTAGAAACTCTATAAGTTATTGTTTTATCTCACATTTTTCTTGACCGAACGTCACCGAACGTGATTGTTGCGTCATCTGCGGGCTGGGCTTGCACCTGCTCGACGCTGCTGGTGAAGGAATTTCATAATGCTGACGACGAAATTGACGCGCACTCTCCTCCTGGGCGCCGCCGCTCTTTGCACCATGGCCGGATCCGCCCTCGCTGCGGAATCCCTCAACATCTACACCACCCGCGAGCCCGGCCTCATCAAGCCCGTCCTCGACGAGTTCACCAAAGAGACGGGCATCAAGGTCAACACGATCTTCATCAGCAACGGCCTCGAGGAGCGCATCCGCACCGAAGGCGAGAACAGCCCTGCAGACCTGATCCTCACCGTCGATATCGGCCGCCTGCAGGCCGCCAAGGATTACGGCGTGACGCAGCCCGTGAAGTCCGAGGCGCTGGAGAAGGTCATTCCCGCCGCCTACCGCGACCCGGAGGGCCACTGGTTCGGCATCGCCCTGCGCGCCCGTGTGGTCTATGCGTCCAAGGATCGCGTGAAGCAGGACAAGATCACGTACGAAGAGCTCGCCGATCCCAAGTGGAAGGGCAAGATCTGCTCCCGCTCGGGCCAGGCCCTCTACAATATCAGCCTCTTTGCCGCAGCCATCGCTCACATGGGCGAGGACAAGGCCGAGCAATGGCTGAAGGGCGTCAAGGCGAACCTCGCCAGGAAGCCATCCGGCGGCGACCGCGAGCAGGCCAAGGATATCCTGGCCGGCGTCTGCGACATCGGCATCGGCAACACCTATTACGTCTCGCTCATGCGCAACGGCAAGGACGAGGAACAGAAGAAGTGGGGTGAGGCGATCAACGTGATCCTTCCCACCTTCGAAGGCGGCGGCACGCATGTGAACGTGTCCGGCCTCGCGCTCGCCAAATATGCGCCGCACAAGGCGAATGCCGTGAAATTCATGGAGTACATGGTTTCTGACGAGTCGCAGCGCATCCACGCCGAGGCCAATTCGGAATATCCGATTAAGGCCGGCATCCCGATCCATCCGACCATCGCCTCCTTCGGCGAGTTGAAGGCGGACAATGTGCCGATTGCGGAAATCGCGAAACTGCGCAAGAAGGCCAGCGAAATGGTCGACAAGGTCGGCTTCGATCAATAACCGATGAGCAGTCTTGAAGCTGCTCTCACAGCAGGAGGCGCTGCCCATGACGGCAGCGCCGTTTCACATTGAAAGCGACCGCTGAATCCCACCTCCTGTTTCGCCCAGCCTCCTGGCGGGCGGCAAAGCGCATCCCGTGGTGGCTCTCCGCCGCCGTGGCTGCGGTGGGGCTGCTCGTGCTCATGCCGATCGCCGCGCTGGTCGGAATTGCGGCGGAGGGCGATGCGGAAATCTGGCCGCATCTCATTCGAAACGTACTGCCCTCAAGCATCGTCGACACGCTCGCCCTGCTCGCCGGGATCGCCCTCGTCGCGGGTTCCATGGGCATCACATCCGCCTGGCTCGTGACGGCGCATCGTTTTCCGGGCCGCAATATCCTCGTGTGGCTTCTGCCCCTGCCGCTGGCGGTGCCGACCTACATCACGGCTTACATTTACGTGGAGCTTTTCGACTCCGCCGGCCTCGTGCAGATGGCGCTGCGCGACGCGATGGGATGGACCTCGCGCTCCGATTACTGGTTTCCCGAGGTCCGCTCCCTCTACGGCTGCATCATCGTGATGTCCGCCGTGCTCTACCCTTATGTCTACATCGCCGCCCGTGCGATGTTCCTGACCCAGAGCGCGAGCATGCTGGAGGTCGCGCGCGTTCTCGGAGCGAGCCGCCTGAAGCTGTTCCGCGTCATCGCCCTGCCCCTCGCCCGCCCCGCTCTCGCGGTCGGCCTGTCTCTCGCGCTGCTCGAAGCCTTGAACGACATCGGCGCCAGTGAGTATCTGGGCGTTCGCACCCTCACCGTTTCCGTCTACAACACCTGGCTCAACCGCGGCAGCCTCCCGGGCGCAGCGCAGATCGCCTGCGTGATGCTGGCCATCGTCGTCGGGCTGATCCTGATCGAGCGCTATGGGCGCAGGGACCGGCGCTACGCCACCTCGGCGAAGCGCTCGCGCGTCGTGCATCCGGAGCCGCTCTCGGGCGGGCGGGCGCTGCTGGCGACCGTGCTCTGCGCCATCCCGGTCGTCCTCGGCTTCGTCGTTCCCCTCGCCTTTCTGGTGCGGGAGATCCTGCGCGGCAGCCTCGTCTCGCAATTCGACGAAGAGTTTATCGAGCATCTCCTGACGACCATCGGTCTGTCGGTGACGGCGACGCTCGCGGTCCTGGCGCTCGCCATGCTGCTCGTCTCCGCCGCCCGCATCGCGAAATCCCCCCTGACGAAGAGCACCCTGTTCGTGGCCGGTTTGGGCTATACGGTGCCCGGCACGGTTCTCGCGCTCGGGCTCATGACGCCCCTGGTGAAGATCGATGGATTGATCGGCATGGTCTGGAGAAGCCTCACCGGCGAGCGGCTGGGCCTGCTTCTCATGGGCACCGCAGGCGGCATCATCATCGCCTATGTGCTGCGGTTCCTGTCGATCGCGACGGGCTCGCTCTCAGCAGGCCTCGATCGCGTCTCGCCGAGCCTCGAGGACGCGGCGCGCACACTCGGCTCATCCCGCAAGGAAATGGTCTGGCGGATTCAGGTGCCCCTCATGCGCCCGGCGCTCGCCAGCGCGGCCCTGCTGATCTTCGTGGATTGCATCAAGGAATTGCCGGCGACCCTGCTGCTGCGCCCGCTCAACACGGAGACGCTCGCCACGCAGGTCTACACCTATGCCTCGCGTGGGCGGTTCGAGGACGGATCGCTCGCGGCGCTCGTCATCGTCCTCATCGGGCTGGTGCCCGTGATCCAGCTGGTGCGCAGCGCAGAGGCGCGCCCGAAGGCGGCGGACGCGTCCTCTTCATAAGGGAAAGGTTTCCAGCAAACTCTCCCGAAACCGCTTGACGGCAGGCATCCTGGAATTGTGGCTGTCATGCAGCGACAGGCAAACCTGCGGCAGCACGGGCAGCACGGACTCACGCAGAACCCTGACTTGCGGCGGCAAGGCTATGTCCGGGCGCGGCGTCACGCCCAAGCCCGCCCCGACAGCGGCCCATGCGCCGGCGAGACTATGAGTGGTGAAGCTGATCCGCCATGGGTGTTGCGCCTGGTTGAGAGCATCAAGGCCTGCCTCGCGGAACAGACATGGAGCCTCGAAGAGAACCAGGGGAACGGAATTCCCGTCGCGCCATGGCTGTTCGCCCTGCGGACCGATCCACACGATAGGCAGAGTTGCCAGGATCTGCGCGTGGGGGCGAGGGTTCGTCTCGAAAACCAAGGCGAGATCGAGCTTGCCGGTATCGAGCGCCTCCAGCAGAGCTGCGTTTCGATCCACCTTCGCCTCGATGTGGATGTCGGGGTGAGCCCTTTTGAAGCGTCCAAGAACCGTTGGCATCCAGCTTTCGGCGAAGTCGCTCGGCATGCCGAACCTGACGCTCCCCTCGATGGCAAATCCCCTGACGGCGCTTACGGCATCGTCGTTCATGGCCAGGATTCGCCGGGCGTAATCGAGCAGCACGTGGCCCGCCTCCGTCAAAACCAGCCCCCGGCCCTGCTTCTGAAACAGCGCGATTCCGACCTGCTGTTCTAGCTTTCGGATCTGCAGGCTGACGGCCGATTGGGAGCGGCCGATGAGGCTCGCCGCTCGATTGACCCCACCGCTGTCGCAGATCGCGACGAGTGTACGCAAGATGTCTGTTTCAAGGTTGATGCGCATGATCGTTCTAAAATTCGAAACGTTCGGATGAGCATAATCAATTATTCAGAACAGTCATGTCCCCCTAACCTCCCTTGGCCTTAATCTCGGCCAAGGAGACATTCATGCCGTTCGTTCGCCTAACCATTCTCGCCCCGTCCCTTCATGGCGATCAGGTCCGCGCCCTTCACGAGGGCACGACACGATTGATGGGCTCGGTGCTCGGCAAGAACCCGGCCTTGACGTCGGTGCTGCTGGAGCAGGTGCATGCTGCGAGCTGGAGCATCGGGTGCGAGCCGCCGCCCATCGCCGCGCATGTTCAGGCGCTGATCACGGCCGGAACGAACACTTCTTCGGAAAAGGCTGGCTTCATCGCCGAGGAAATGTCTCTTCTGAAAGATGTCCTCGGTCCCGACCTGAAGGAGGAGACCTACATCGTTCTTCACGAGATCCCGGCGGAGAGCTGGGGCTATGGCGGCCGCACACAGGAGGACCGCAAGAAACGCCAAGAGGCGGCTTGAAGGACAAGCCGCCTCTGGAAAAGAGCTTCGCGATGCAAAGTCGATCAGGTTGCTTGGTTGCCGCTCAGTTCGACTTTGAAGGCGGCGTTGGTTTTGGCTCTGATCTCGTCGAGAGTGACGCCCTCGGCGAGCTCGATCAGGCGCATGCCGGTGCCGCCCTTCTTGTCGATGGCAAACACCCCCAGATCCGTG
>NZ_JBVVAJ010000053.1:0-23909 GCF_055792805.1 Microvirga sp. HS2 | reverse complement strand
GCCGCCTGGGAAGCCGAGCGCAATCGCAACAGAGCCAAGGCGCATTGGCATTTCACCACCACGCAGGCTCGCTCCAAACTACGGCGGCTCTATCCTGCATGATCCCTGTGGCAAAGGACTAGCCGACATCCTGACGCGGGTGCGGACAGATCTCAGCGGCGAGGTCCAGGGCGTCGAGTTCGAGCGCAAGCGCGACCGCTGGGTCTACGAGTTTAAGGTGGTCGATCCGGCCGGCCGCCTGCGGGAGATCCATGTCGACGCCGCCACTGCCGCGACCCTAAAGCGGGAGGGCCACTGATGCGCATTCTGATCGTCAAGGACGACCCCGCATCGCACGCAAGGTCACGGCGGTCCTCACAGATGCAGGTTACGCCGTCGATCATGTCTCTGACGGCGAGGAAGCGTGGTTCTGCGGCGACACCGAAGACTACGATCTGGCCGTCCTCGATCTCGGTATGCCGAAAATGAACGGCCTCACCGTGATCAAGATGTGGCGCGTGTCCAAACGCAACCTGCCGGTGCTGATCCTGACAGCGCGAGGGGCATGGGCCGAGCGGGGTCGAGGGTGTAGATGCCGGTACCGACGGCTACCTCGCCAAACCATTCGCCACGGAGGAACTGCTGGCCCGCGTGCGGGCGATCCTGCGTCGGGCCGCAGGCCGGGCCGCGCCAATCTTCGTGTCCGGCCCCGTTGTGCTCGACACACGCAAGATGCGGGTCATGGTCGATGATCTACCGCTCAACCTCTCGCGACTCGAATACCGCTGCCTGAGTTACCTAATGCACCATGGCGGGCGGGCGACCCCGCCGACAGAGCTGATGGAGCATCTCTACGCACATGACCGCGACCCAAACGCCTTGGAGGTGCTTGTCGGGCGCCTGCGCCGCAAGCTCGGCGTTGAACTGAGCGAGACCCATCGCGGCTTCGGCTACCTCGTGCCGGAGCCCGCCCCAACATGAGGCAGGCTCGCTCAGTCTGCGCCTTCTCGCCGCCGGCGCGGCCTCTATCATCTTCGCTCTCGCACTGGCGGGCCTCGGCCGGCTGCTGCTGTTCGAGCGGCATGTCGAGCGGCGCATGGCGGCCGAGCCGCAGTTCCTCCAACCTTCGAGCGGGCCCTACTGGCAGATTACCGAGGAAGGAACCAATACTGTACTACGGTCACGTTCGCTCTGGATGGCATACTGCCCCTGCCCCCTGACATGCCTGCCAGCTCGGAAGTCCACCAGCACACGATCCCCGGCCCAGGTGGCACGCTTCTGGAGGTTGAGCGCCGGATCGCCATGCCGTCAAGCCTCGGGAACGGGACGATCCGCGCCGTAGTGGCCATCGACCGTGCAGTAGTCCATGCCGCTGGTCTGGCGTTTGCCTCCGATCTTATCCCCTCCCTGGCGCTTCTTGCAGCCGTCCGGATCCCGCTGTCTGGATCCAGGTCGGTGTCGGCCTGCGCCCGCTTGTGGCGGAGGTCGACCACCTGCTCGACGAGCAGGAAAAGGCCATCGCCAAAGCACGGGCGCGGGCCGCCGACTTGGCACACGGTCCCAAGACGCCGCTAACGGTCCTCAGCGCCGATGCGGAGGAGCTGAGGGCTCGCGGGGATGTCCGACTTGCCGAAGATATCGAATCCATTATCGCCGCGATGCGCCGGCACGTGGAGCGTGAGTTGGTGCGGGCGCGGACTGGCCCTCGGGTTCGGTTAGGACC
This sequence comes from Microvirga sp. HS2, assembly GCF_055792805.1. Lineage (NCBI taxonomy): Bacteria > Pseudomonadati > Pseudomonadota > Alphaproteobacteria > Hyphomicrobiales > Methylobacteriaceae > Microvirga > Microvirga sp. HS2. The sequence continues at coordinate 22,207 of NZ_JBVVAJ010000053.1, read as the reverse complement.
TGTCCACCCAGTCCGTCCTGTCGCCGAGCGGTGGTAGGCGTGCTCAGGAGAACCCCGCACGGACAGAAGCTGACATGTGAGATCGATGCCCCCGACGATCTCAGGGTGAAGATGGAAACCCAGGATCTGACCGAGATCCTCGGCAACCTGGCCGAGAACGCGACGACTTGGGCGGCCGGCACGGTAAGCTTCGAGGCTCGGCGCGACGGGAGCACGATCATGCTTCGGGTCGAGGACGACGGCCCGGGCGTGCCGGAGGAGCTGATCAATACCGCGCTCGCCCGCGGCGGCCGTCTGGATGAAACCCGGCCGGGCACCGGACTAGGCCTGGCTATCGTCGGCGATTTGGTTGAGGACCATAGCGGTTCGCTTTCCTTAGGGCGCTCGGCACTCGGTGGTCTTTTGGCAGAGGGCCGACTGCCGCATCCGCCGTGAGAAACGCGGGCTCAGGCCGTCCGCTTCCGTCCTATGATCATCGCTTTCACCAAGTTCTCGCCATGCTCCAGGCCGGAGAAGACGACGCCCGCCACATGCAGGACGATGAGCCCGATGGTCGCGTAGACGAACCTCTCGTGGAGGTTCTCGACCCACCCGGAGCCCCAGAACGTATCGGTGGTCATGGCGAAGCCTGTGGTCGCAATGCCCGCGATCATGACGAGCGAGGCCACGACCATGACGCCGCCCGCCGGGTTGTGGCCGAGATAGCGTGGTGCCCGCCATCGGAGAGCTTGGCGCAGGTAAGCGGCGATCTCCCGTGGGGGAGCGGACGAAGTCGTTGAACCGGGCATGCTGGGTTCCGACCAAGCCCCACACGATCCGCAGCGCGACGAGAGCGGCGATGGCATAGCCGATGCGGATGTGCAGCCACTCGCTCTCGTCCCCGGTCACGAAGGCGAGGACAAACAGGCCCATGAGGCTCCAGTGGAAGATCCGGACGAACGGGTCCCAGACGCGGACAGTCTTGCCCTCGGATGAAGCGGCGGGCGCCGGCATCGCGCCGGCCGCCTCGACCACGGAATCGCCCTTGCCGCCTTCGGCACGCGCCCCCCTGTTGGCAGCCTTCACGTGTGTTCGAAACTTGCCTTCACTCTCAACGCTGCCCGGCTCTTGCCGGCCGGGGGTAAATCGGCCATGGCAGACCATCGGTGACTTCTCCCGTCCTAGGAGGACAGCATGCATCCGCTCCACCGCGAGACTCATCTGATCCAGCGCATCGGCTGGCTGCGCGCGGCCGTGCTCGGCGCAAATGACGGAATTATCTCGACCGCGAGCCTCATGATCGGCGTGGCTGCCGCGTCGACGTCAGCCAGCGAGGTACTCGTGGCGGGCATAGCCGGGCTCGTGGCCGGCGCGATGTCGATGGCTGCCGGCGAATACGTGTCGGTGAGCTCCCAGGCCGACACGGAGAACGCCGACTTGGCGCGGGAGCGGCGCGAACTCGCGGAGCAGCCCAAGGCAGAGTTGGACGAACTCACCCAGATCTATGTGGATCGCGGCGTCGAGCCGGTGCTCGCCCGGCAGGTCGCTCAGCAGATGATGGCCAAGGATGCCTTTGCCGCCCATGCTCGGGACGAGCTTGGTCTCTCGGAGCACGTGGTTGCCCGCCCGATCCAAGCCGCACTGACATCGGCCCTGACCTTCGCAGTGGGAGCAGCCCTGCCGCTACTGATCGCTGTCGCGGCCTCGACAGACTGGACGGTAGCAGCCGTCTCTGGGGGGTCCCTCGCCGGCCTCGCCGTCCTGGGCGCCCTGGGGGCCCGGGCGGGTGGAGCGTCGGTTCTCAGGCCCACCGTCCGGGTCACGTTCTGGGGTGCGTTCGCGATGGCGGCCACCGCTGCCATCGGCTCACTCGTCGGGCACGCAGTCTAGCGCCCATCCGGTGTGAACTCCGCGCTGGAAAGCACTCGTCCACCTTAGATCAGGATAGGGCCTGAGATCTGGTAGGTTTAAGGAACAATCGCTCCATCTGGTGGACTGTCAGCATTTGGGTCAATCTGAGCCCTCAAGTGAGATCGCGTGAAGGTCGCTTCGCAATCCCATTGCGGAAGTAAGACTAAGGTCAGCCCCGTGCCAGATCCGGACCTTCCGATCCGGTGCTCGGCATGGATCTCAAACCTTACTGGCATCAACATGTCGGAGGTTGATCAGTCGATCCAGGCTCATTTCTCCCAGTGAGTTGATGCCGAGAAGACCCATGTTGCGATTGATCTCCATAGAAAGGATATTGATCGCATGGCTGACACCCGCCGCGCCTCCGATTGCGGCCGCATACAAGAACGGGCGGCCGACGAAGACGAACTTCGCTCCGAGGGCGGTGGCCTTCAGCACGTCCGAACCTCGCCGGACACCACCATCCATCATGACGGGGATCGTCGCTCCGACAGCATCCGCAATGGCAGGCAGAACACGTAAGGGAGACACCGCTCCATCGAGTTGCCGGCCGCCGTGGTTCGAGACTACGATGCCATCGACGCCACTATCTCGGGCAATGCAGGCATCCTCCCTGGCCATGATACCCTTCAGGACCAAACGCCCCTTCCACCGCTCCCGGATCAGCTCCAGATGACGCCAGTTCAGATGATCCTTGGCGCCGAAGTCCCGCATCACGCTCTTGGCGAGGATCGGCGCGCCCCGTGTCGAATATGAATTCTCGAAGTGGGGCATGCCATGTTTCAGGAGCGTCCGAAGAAATGTATTCAGCGTCCAGTTCGGTCGCATCATACCGTCCCAGGCTAGGCGCAGACTGGGGCGCAGAGGCGTAGAAAAGCCGCTTCGAACGTTGTTCTCGCGGTTGGCCAGCACTGCCGTGTCCACGGTCAACACGAGTGTCTCGAAACCTGCCCGCTCCACTCGCTCCAGCAGTCCGAGGATCCGATCAGGTTCACCCGGAAGATAAGCTTGAAACCAAGCCGCCGGATTCGCCTTGGCGACGTCCTCCAGGGGAATGAGGGAGGACCCGCTCATCACCATTGGGACTTTCGCCTCCCCAGCCGCCTGCGCAAGTGCCAGATCGCCACGATATGCAGATAGGGCACTGATCCCCATCGGAGCAATTCCGAACGGGGCGGCATATGTATGCCCGAGCAGTTCGACCATCGGCGTACGTTTGGACACACCGACGAGCACCCGCGGGACGAAACCGAACTCCTCGAAAGCCGACCGGTTCTCACGAAGGGAGGCATTGGTCTCAGCAGCTCCCGACACATACCCGAAGATCGGCCGTGGCAAGTGGCGGCGTGCCGCGACCTCGAAATCGTCAAGGGCCAGGATCGCGCGCAGGCGCCGTGGAAGGGCGGCGGGCGGCGTTGGCACGGTGCCCTTGACAGGTGTCGATTCCAGATCCGTCGAGGAACGCTCGAGGCCAAGCGGCGTATTGGAAGTTTCCATACAAGTGTTCCTTTCTCCTACCTTCGCCTGCTCCGAGTTCGCTCTTCAGAGATCGAGGCTCTTCAGGATGACCTTGCGCCGAGTGTAAACGACGGCACTGAAGGCGAACGTCATGATCGCCCCGCCTGCCAGGGGGCCCCTCATGCCCATGACATCCGACAGGATTCCGAGGGCCAGGGCACCAAGGGCTGGTCCACCTCGGAAGATCATGCTGTGCAGCGCGAGAAGCCGGCCACGCAGGTGATCGGGCCCGGCAAGCTGGATCACGGTCTGACTGGCGATCCCGCTCACGACCATGCCGAAGCCCATGATGAACAAGGCTACGACACCCAGCCATTCCAGATGTGCGACCGCCGCGACGAATAAGGCTGCGCCCATCAGAAGACCGTTGGACAAGGCCATCGTGGCTACGGACACAGGGTCGGTCCGACGACTGAGCCAGATTGCCCCGACCAGGGCACCCAGGCCGATCACGGACGTCATGAACGCAAACCTCGCGGCGCCCGACCCGAACAGCGCTGCGTAGCTCGGCATGAGTTCGAGGATGGGGCGGATGCAAAGCGAGATGACCGCCAGCATCAAAAACATGGCTCCGAGGCCGAGGTGCCCGGCCGTGTAGCGCCAGCCTTCGATGACGGACCTGATCAATCCGCCTTTGGCTGATGGGACGTCTTCGACGGCAACCAGGCGGATCCTGGCAAGCGCCCACGAGAAGACCGCAAACGTACCGAAATTGATCGCGAACGCCAGCGTGAGGTTGCCCTTCGCGATCACGAGCCCCGCAACGGCGGGGCCGATGAATCGGGCAACGTTGAAAACCACGGAGTTGATCGCGACCGCGCTCACCAGGTTCGAGCGTTCGACGAGACTGGGAAGAAGCGCCATTCGGAATGGCTGGTTGAAGGCTGTGATGATGCCGCCGACCAGCGCCAGCAAAAGGACAAGCACTGGGGTAAGCAGTCCCAGCGTACTGAGAATGGTGAGCAGTCCCGCATGCACCATGAGTAAGGCTTGGCTGATACGCGTGACCCGCAGCCGGTCGGTGCGGTCGGCCATGGCGCCAGCCAGAGGGGTCACGAGGACCATCGGAAACAAGTCTGCGAACGCGATCGCACCCAACCATGCACCCGAGCCTGTCAGCTCCCAGACCAGCCAGCCGAGCGCAACCCGCTGAACCCAGGTCCCGACCAGCGAGAACACGTTTCCGATAGTGAAGATGCGATAGTTCGCCTCGCGCAACGCCGCGCGGACCCCATGCCACCCCTTCCTCATCGCATCACGCATGCCACCTGGAGTCGTCGGACTGCGTATCGCGATCGAGTACGATGATGCATGCGGGCTGCTTGGGGCTGTCGGACATGAACGATGAACTTGTTCGTGGATGAGGGACAGGGTGCGCGAGATGCGGATCCCTGTCCCGTTGTTCGCGTCTCTGGGGCTATGCCTCTTCCTCCTGGAACGCCTCCTCGCGGGTCTTACGGAAGGATGGCAGAACCATGAGGACGAGCATCGCGGCAGTGGCCAGCAGCAGGACAAGGCTGATCGGCCTCTCGACGAACACGCTCGGGCTTCCCTGCGAGATCACCAGAGCACGACGGATGTTCGTTTCGAGCAAAGGACCGAGCACGAAGCCGAGCAGCAGGGGCCCCGGTTCACATTTTGCCTTCCGGAACAGGTATCCGAGCAACCCGAAGCCTGCGGCGAGCACCACGTCGAAAATCCGGTTGTTGATGCTGTAGACGCCGACGCAGCAGAACAACAGGATTGCCGGGTACAGGAGACGATATGGGACGGTCAGCAGCTTCACCCAGACACCGATCAGCGGCAGGTTGATGACGACCAGCATCAGATTGCCCACCCACATGCTCGCCACGAGGCCCCAGAAGATCTGCGGCTGGGTTTGCAGGACGGTAGGACCCGGTGTGATGCCGTGGATGATGAAGGCGCTCAGCATCATCGCCATCATGTTGTTGGACGGGATGCCAAGCGTGAGCAGCGGAATGAATGACGATTGTGCGCCGGCATTGTTGGCGGCTTCGGGTCCAGCCACGCCCTGGACGGCCCCATTCCCGAACTCTCTTGGATTCTTCGCGACCTTCTTCTCCAGGGAGTAGGCGCAGAATGCCGCCAGCGTCGCACCGCCACCCGGCAGGATTCCGAGGAAGGTTCCGACGCCCGTGCCACGCAGGACGGCCGGCCAAGCCCGCCGGAAGTCCTCCCGCGTCGGCCAGAGACGGCTGAGCTTGCGGACCAAGACGCCCCGCGCTTCCACGTTCTCGAGATTCTCGATGATCTCCGTGAAGCCGAAGACACCGATGGCAATGACGACGAAGTCGATGCCGTCGAAGAGCTCGATCGCACTGAAGGTCAGGCGCTCCTCGCCGGATGCCGCGTCGATGCCGACCATGCCGAGGACCAAGCCGAACAGGATCATGCCGGTAGCCTTGAGGACGGACCCTCGAGCCAGGACGGTGGCGGCCAGCAGGCCGAAGAGCATCAGGGCCACATATTCGGCAGGACCGAACGAGAGCGCGAATGACGAGAGCGTCGGGCCCGCGATGGCAATTCCGAACGTCGCGACGGTCCCAGCGAAGAATGATCCCAGCGCAGCAACGGCCAAAGCCGACCCGGCCTTGCCGTTCTGGGCCATCTTGTAGCCGTCGATCGCCGTCACCACGGATGATGCCTCACCCGGCAGGTTGACGAGGATCGCGGTTGTCGATCCGCCGTACTGCGCGCCGTAGTAGATGCCGGAGAGCATGATGATGCCCGCCAGCGGAGGAAGATAGAAGGTGATCGGCAGGAGAACGGCGATCGTTGCGGTCGGGCCGATGCCCGGCAGCACGCCGATCAGCGTTCCGAGAAGTGCTCCCAACAGGCAAAAGGCGAGATTGGTCGGGTTCAGCGCCTCACCGAAGCCGAGCATGAGAAGGTCGAGGAATTCCATATTCCGCTCCTCAGAAGGGCCAGATCGGCATCTGGACGCCGAGACCGACGATGAAGACCAGGGCGCCGAAGGCGGTCAGCCCGACCGTGAGCAGGATCACCTCGCGCCATCTGGACTCGCGGTCTGCAAGGCTCCCGACCAGGAGCAGCCAGACGGAGGCCGCCACGAAGCCGAAGTACTCGGCGATGAACGCGAAGCCCACGACTGAGAGCAGGATGATGGCAAGAGGACGGAGGTTTGGGATCGTGATGTCCTCGCGGAGCCGGAAGAGGCCCATCCCGCCAACGGTCAGCCCGACGAGGATCAGGAGCCAGCAGACGATCCTGGGCAGGTACCCCGGCCCCATCGCGGCGGCGGTGCCCATGGTCAGGTCGCGCCCGGCCCAGAGGCCGAGCGCACCGAAACCCACGAACAGGATGGCCGTCAGGAGGTCCGGCCGATCACCGGTGCTGCCAGCCTTGCGTGGGTCCGCCATCACTTCTGTTCCTTGGCCAATTTCAAGACCTCACCAAGCCGCTCCGCTCTTGCCGGAAGTTCCTTGTTCCAGTCTTCCGACGACTTGTAGGAGAGAGCCAGCGACTGCTGCTTGGCCTGGGCCTGGAATTCCGGATTGTCGAGCGCCTTCTTGACGGCGGCCGAGTACTTCGTCCGGATGGCCTCGGGAACCTCGCATCCCATAGCGATGCCGCGCTCCGAGCTCATGATGACGTCAAAGCCCTGCTCCTTGGCCGTCGGCAGGTCGGGTGCGATGACGGCGCGCTGATCAGCGAACTGGCCGAGGGCCTTGAAGGCGGCTTTCTCGCTGCCTAGGAATTCCCCGACGTTGATCCCCGTTGCCATGATGTGCCCGCCCAACAGTGCCGTCCGCGCCTCGTTCGCACCGTTGAAGGTGACCGGGGTCAGATCGATGCCGGCGGATTTTTCCAGTTGCAGCAGGGCGAGATGCTCGTCCGTTCCCTGGCCGGTTGTGCCAATGGTAACTTTACCGGGATTGGCCTTGGCGTAGGTGACGAGATCCTTGAGCGACTTGAACGGTGAATTCGCCTGGACGATGAACGCGCCGGGATCCTCGACAATGCGGGCAACCACGCAGACCTTCTTGGGATCGAAACGGACCTTCCGGTCCATCTGCATGGTCAGGAAGCTCGGCGTGTTGAGTGAGGACAGCGTGTAGCCGTCGGGCTTGGCCTGGGTCAGTGCGGTGTACGCGATCTCACCAGATGCGCCGGACCGGTTCAGAATGGTGATCTTACCACCGAGTTCCTTTTCGATGTAGGGCGCGAGCGTCCTGTGCATCACGTCCGTGCCGCCGCCTGGGGCGAAGGCGACGATCATCTCGATGGGCCGGTCCGCCGGCCACTCGGCATGAGCGGCTCCGATGCCGACCAGCATCGACGTAGCAAGTGCGGTATTCCGGATCAGGTGCTTCATTCGTTCCTCCCATGGATAGCGGTCACCATGACCGCTCAAGCGTTTCGGAGTTCCTCTCCGAACTCATTCAGGTTCCATCGTGTAGCCGATGGTGACGTGGCCTTCCCCGGCACTCGCCACGCATGGCGAGTGCCGAACACACGCTCATGCGGGCAGAGCCGTAGGCTGCCTTATGACGGCAGCTCGCAGCCCAGTTTCTCAAGCGTTTCGTTGAACCAGGTCGGCTTGTGCGTGCCTGCCTTGATGGCATCCATCTGCTTGTTCTCGGCGGCGTGCTTGGCGACCGTCTTCTCGTAGACGTCCGCTACATCGTCGAACGGCACGACGACCACGCCGTCTGCATCGCCGAGGACCAGGTCGCCCGGCATGACGACCATCCCGCCGATGGCGATCGGGCAGTTCACCTCGCCGGGGCCGTTCTTGTACGGTCCGCGGTGCGTCACCCCGACCGCGTACGCCGGAACGTTCATCTCCAGGAAGGCATCCGCGTCGCGGATAGCGCCGTTCAGGACGAAGCCGACGACGCCGCGCCGGCGTGCATGGTCGAGCATCATTTCGCCCATGAGGGAATTGGTGACGTCCCCGCCCGCATCCACGACGATGACGTCGCCCTGCTCGGCCATGTCGATGGCCTTGTGCAGCATCAGGTTGTCGCCGGGAGGCGCTTTCACGGTCAGTGCGCGGCCGGCGAGCTTGCCCTCACGATGCATCGGGCGAAGCGACGCTCCGCCGGCGCTCATGCGATGCATGCTGTCGCTGACATTCGCGACGGGCAGTTCCTTGAACTTCTCGACCCATTCCCGGTCGACCGCGCGTTCCCGGTTCCGGACCCTAAATCCTATGCTCAACGTCTTCTCCTCTCAGATTTCCGGCACGGCAAGCTCAACGCACCGATCACTCAGGTCGGCGCCTTCGCGAGTGCGCGGTAGTTGACGATCCTCTCCCGTCCGGGGTCGCGACCCTGGATGACTGCAAGGATTCCCTCGACCGCATCGACCCCGACCCGGGCGTTGGCCTGCTTAGTCACGCCGCCGATGTGCGGGGTCACGACGATCTGCTGCCGGCTCCAGAAGGGGTGATCCTGGACGGGAGGCTCCGTCGCGAAGGTGTCGAGGCCGGCGCCAGCGATGTGACCGCTGTCGATGGCCCGGACCAGGGCGTCCTCATCAATCAGGCCGCCGCGGGCGGTGTTGACGACGTAGGATCCGGGCCTCATCAGGCCGATGGCCTTGTCGTCGAGGAGGTTGCGCGTCTGCGGGGTCAGCGGGCAATGCAGGCTGACGATGTCGGACGCGGCGAGAAGGTCCTCGACGGCAGCATCCCTGGTGACGCCAGCATTGGCGAAGGTTGCGTCATCGGCAAAGGGGTCGAAGGCGTGGACATGCATTCCGAGAGCCTTCGCATAGACGGCCGTGTGCCTCGCGATGGCCCCGAAGCCGACTAGGCCCATGGTCAGTCCATCGACCTCGACACCCGAGAAACCTGGCTTTTCCCATCGGCCGGCGCGCAGGCCGATGTCGAGCGGCACGATGCGTTTGACGGTCGCCAGCATGAGGGCGATCGCATGCTCGGCGACCGAGCGGGCGTTGGCACCGGTTGCTACGACAACGGGGATTTCACGACGGGTGGCGGCATCGACGTCGATGTTGTCGACTCCGACACCGTGCTTGGAGAGGACACGCAATGAAGGGGCCGCATCGATCGCGGAGGCACCGAAGCGTCCCATCCGGACAACGACCCCGACCGGGTCGACCTCGGCGACAATCCGGACCAGATCGTCCTCGTTCGTATAGGGAGGGACATAAGCGACGCTGTAGCCGTTGTCGGCTATGAGCTTGACGGCCTGCTCATTAATGGCGGGGCCAGTGACCAGGATGTTGCGGCTGACCATGCGCTCCTCTCGGTCGGGACGAGCGAGGACGCGGAGCGAGCCTATCGCACCCCGGGTCATATCCTCCCATGTCCCGAAGCTTTTCCTTCGATGTTTTGTTGGCCAAGATTCGTAACATGAGATTTTCTTGAAAAAAGCAAATAATTCTGACAATTATGTTCAGATTTTCTGAAAATTCGTCGGTCGGCCAAGTGGATATCCGTCAACTAAAGACGTTCATCGCGATTGCGGAGCATGGAACGCTTGCCAAGGCAGCCGATGCCGTCGGACTGACCCCATCTGCCGTCAGCCAGCAGATCCAAGCCTTGGAGAATGAGGTTCGGGCTGAATTGTTCGATCGCTCCACCAGACCCATGACGCTCAACAATCATGGCCTCCAAATGCTGGAAGCCGCGCACAGCCTCGTGCGATCCGCTGACGACGTGATCGACGCCATCTCTGGCAAGGCGATCACCGGAACGTTCACGATCGGATCCGTCCGGTCTAGTGCATTGTCACTACTGCCTCGGGCGCTCGTCGCATTGAAGGCGGACTACCCCGAACTCAAGATTAAGCTCCATGTCGCCAATAGCGACGAACTCCTGAACGACGTCGTGTCGGGAAGGCTTGATTCGGCAATGGTGGCCGAGCACTCCGGAGTTCCCCCGGCGCTGAGATGGAGTCCCTTCATCAACGAACCCTTGTTCGTGATCGCCCCACCGGGCACGCCGCAGATGCCTGCGACGGAAATGCTCTCTGCGCTCCCGTACGTAAGGTTCAACAGCAGGTTCCGCCTTGCCCAGTTGATCGACACCGAGATGGCCAGGAGCGGCATCGCTGCGAACCCAATCGCGGAGATCGACACCATGACCGCAGTCGTCGCCTGCGTGGTCCACGGCCTCGGCGCCTCGGTCGCGCCTTATAGTGCCCTGAAGGAGGCCCTTGGCGAGGTCGTGTCGGCCCCGTTCGGAAACCCTCAGGTCTATCGGCGGATCGGGCTGATCGAGCGCCGCACGAGCACGCGGACGATCGTGATCGACCGGCTGCACCAGTATCTCGTTGGCTTCAGTGGGGAGTACGGGGTAGCGCGCTAATGCCCATCCTGGGAATGGTGGTGGCGGTTTCGCGCCTAGAGAATATCTGGCTTGGTGACTATGGTCCGGTAAGGGTCACGCAGTGAAGTCCATCCACTTTTCGGAATGTCTGATCACGTGAGGATTGCTGCCCTCCGGCTAGCGTCTCAGGAGGTAGAGTCGAGGATGGGCGCGGTAGCTTGGGCTATGCGGCAACGCCCCGTTTCCCATCCCCGCTCATCGAACCGGACGTGCGGCGCTACCGCATCCGGCTCTCCGACCGGCTTCATCGCAAGGCCCACGGCGAGGCAGGTCGGGGCAAGCGTTCCAGAGCCAGCACACCGCGTTCACCGTGGATCACGTCGTAGGTGAACTGTCGGTTGCCGCGCCCATGCACCTTATGCCGTCGGGCGAGGAAGGCACGCACGCGCTCGGTGACGTACTGGTCCATCCCACGGAAGGCCGGACGAGATGTCCCATAGGCGAAGTAGTTCGACCAGCCGCGCAGGGACCTGTTCAGCGTGTCGCGCACTTCTTCCCATGGTTCAGTGTGGCCGGGCGTCAGCAGGTTAGCGACCTTCGTCTTGAGCCGTTGCACGCTCTTCTTGGATGGGCTCGCGCCCAAATACCGTCGGCCGTTCGCCTTGTAGTAATGAGGTCCGAACGAGTAGCCGAGGAAATCGAAGCGCTCCTGGCGGGCGTCCTTCAGCGAGGTCTTGGCCTCGTTGAGGCTCAGCCCAAGCCTTGTCATTACGGCCTTCGTCCACGTCAGCGCCTCAGCCGCACGACCGCGGCTGAGAATGACAAAGTCGTCGGCATACGAGACGACATGGGCTCGGAACGCTTCGCCGCGTCCGGTCAGCCGCCAATGCTTCAGGAACCGGTTCATGTAGATGTTGGCCAGCAGCGGGCTCGCGACGCCGCCCTGGGGCGTGCCCCGCGAACTGCTCTTGCCCCCACTCATGCGCCGGGTTCCATCAGCATCCCGCTCTTCGATCGGTGCCTTCAGCCACAGCCTGATCAGCCGCAGCACGGAACCATCTGCGATCCGCCGCGCCACCGATTGCAGGAGTTCGCGGTGCGGGATCGTATCGAAGTAGCGGGACAGGTCAGCATCAACCACATCGGTGTAGCCCCGGCAGATCAGCCGGTGCACTTCCTTGACCGTTTCCACCGCCCCGCGAGCGGGGCGATAGCCGTAGGCATTGTCCTCGAAGTCGGCCTCGAAGATCGGCTCCAGCACGAGCTTTGCGGCGGTTTGCACGACCCGATCCCGGATGGTCGGAATGCCGAGCGCTCGCTCGCCGCCATCCGGCTTCGGGATCGTCACCCGCCGCACCGGATCGGGCCGGTACGTCTTCAAGACCAGTTCCTCGCGCAACCCCGCCAGCCAGGCTTCCAGGCCCTGCGCCTCGATCTGCTCGAAACTCATCCCGTCCACTCCTGGAGCCCCCGCGTTGGCGCGGGCCAACCCATAGGCGTGACGCAGGATGTCGTCGCGACAGATCTTGTCGTAGAGCCCATAGAAGCGGAAAGCGGGCTGCGCCTTCGCCTTGCAATAGAGCTTTCTCTGAAGGATCCGGATCTTCTCAGGTGTTCCTAGACTCATCGTCAATCACCCTCACCTCACCAGCTTCGAAAGCGCACCAGAAGTCAGGGTCCTTTGCTCCGCCGGCGTTACCCGGCCTCAGCGCTCATATGACCCTGTCCGACTCCCGCTCTGGCCGGCGTCTGACAACACCGTTGAGGCCGCTACCCTCGCGCAGAACGGGTCTCCCCCGATTACCCGCATCACCCTTCCGACGTGCCGTGCCCACTACCCCGGCGGATCGAGCGGGTGCATGTGTCGATTGCTTCCCCGCTCGCACGGCCTTCCCCAAATGGCAGAAGGGTCGGCATCCGCATTGTCACTTTCGAGGCCTGCTCAGGCTTCACTCACGTTACAGCCCATCGGATTGCTCAGCCGCCTTACAGCGACCTTTGTCACGAGGCTCCGGCCCGTCCGGTTACCCGGCCAAACCGCTCGTCAGCTACCAGATCAATCGACAACTCTCTGGGTGGAATCCTCCTCCACTGGTGATCCGCGCCTTCGGGGCGCACTGCCATAACCGGACCTTTCTGCCGGAACGAACCCCGGCGCACCAAGAGCATTCGTTAGCAGGACCGTAAGGTCCCACACTGCCGGCTCAACACCTCCGCGATCAGATTGAACGGTCGCGTTCCGACCCAGACCCGCCTTGCGAAATCTCAAGGCGCGGCACGGCGGCCAAGCGTAAAAGAGGTTGAGCGTCGGATGACGAAACGGCGCGGATTTGGAGGCACGCCATGGTTCGCCTTTTCTTCTCCCCCGCCGGACTGGCACTCGCAGCCCTCACCGCCGTGGCCGTTGTGCCCATCACCGCCGGGCCCGCGAATGCGGTCGTCTACTGCACGACCGTCGGTGTGCCGAGGGGATGCATCGCGCGTCCGGTTGCCCCCGTGGCGCGCCGCGCCGTCGTGACCCCTGGCGTCGGCGCCCGGGGCGTCGGCGTGCGCCCCGGAACCCCCATGAACCGCGGCGGTCCGGTCAATCGGGCCGGAAGGCGCTGATAGCCCAGGTCGAGCCTAGAAATTGACCTTGGTGCGAAGGCCGGTAAAGACGGCTGTGTCTTCGGCCAGACTGGGCTTAATGATCTGCAAGTCGGCTCCCACGACGAGCCATGGTGTCACGGCAAAGTTGTAGAAAATTTCCACACCTTGCTCGTTCCGGATCTTCTGGACGGTGGCAAGTGACTCCTTCAGATCAGGGCTCAGGACATCGTAATAGTAGCCGATGCCCCAGTTGTCGCGGCTTCGGCCCGGAATCAAGCCGGTGCCGCCCAGGCCTATGAAAGCTGACCAGTACAGCCTGGTGGGATTGCCGTCCGAGATACCGAACTGTCCAAACAGCCCAACGCCCTCCTTGGGATTCTCCTTCGACTGATAGAGATACTGATCAAAGGTGTAGGCGAAATAGCGGCGGTTCTCTTTGATGCCGAGGGCTCCCGGAGGCGGCGGCGGCACGAAGAGATCGCCGACGGTTTCCAGATCCGTGCCGTTCTGGGTGCTGTACAAGGCGACAAATCCTTGATGACCGCTGAGGCCCGCGATGGTGACCGGAAAGTCGACGTTTCCGCGGATCGTCCATCCTTCGCCGAAAGGATTGTCAAACACCGACTTGTTCGCGTAGTGGTTTCGTCGCAAATTCGGAGAAGGGACGAGAGAAGGGCTGACGCTCGGTAGCGCGTTAGGCAGCGAGCAGTTCGAACTGCTCGGCGAGCGACGGCAGCCGATTGCAGGCATATTTCGCCTGTTGCTTGCGCATCATGGGAACCATCTCGATTCCACCCAGGATCACACGGGCAGTGACCGCAGACTGGAAACCAAGCATAGGTCGGACCCGCCTCTTTATGGCGCGGTGGTCCTGCTCAATGCGATTGTTCAGATAGGCACTTTGCCGGATGCGAATGGGTTTCAGGTCACGCCGCGATATGTTCTCGAGCCGGTCTGCGGTATCGCAGGACAGGATCGCCTCGCGGTTCGTCGGGCTGCCGTCGATCACGATCCGCTCGGGCCGGCCGTGGCGCTTAAGTGCTTTGCGCAGGAACCGCTTGGCCGCGGTGAGATTGCGCCGTTCACTGAACCAGAACTCAACCGTGTCGCCGTTGCTGTCGATCGCTCGGTAAAGATACATCCAACGCCCGCGGACCTTGATGTATGTCTCGTCGATGTGCCACTTGCTGGTGACAACTCTCTTGCGAGAGTTGAAGCGCTTCAGCAGTTCGGGCGAGTACCGAACAACCCATCTGTGAATGGTCGCGTGATCGACAGAGATGCCGCGCTCAGTCATCATCTCCTCAAGATTCCTCAGGCTGAGATTGTAAGCCAGATACCAACGGATGCACAGCAGGATTACCGAACGATCAAAATGCCTGCCCTTGAACATCCCTGTCCCCGCTGCTGTGACGGCAGCTACCGTAGCTGAAACTATGAAACAAAAAGTTTGCGACGGAACCCACAGGTATAACCCAGCGCTCGGAAAGAGCGGCCACAGAACTGGGCAGGATCACGAAACGCTCAGAATTCCGTCTCGCGAAAACAGCCTCCTTCGCCACTGAGGATCCCGGCACAATGGCTGAAATTCTTAAACATCAAGCTTCCGACACATCCGTTCGCGATGATGACTTCTAATGGTGAGACTTTGCGTTCCCGCACAGCCGCCTCACCTGAGGTCTATCTCGGATGAAACATCACGGGCCAAAAAATCTTGGATCTGCTTCACGATCTGCAGAGCATGGATTCTAGAAAGCCGGTCAGCCGCTTCGACATCTCCAATCTCGAGAGCCTTGATAATTTGCTCGTGCTCTTTGACGTATTTGCGCGGCAATCTATCATCGAATGAAGAATAATAAAGGCGCAGGATACGTCTGCCGTCGTCGAGGAGCCGGGCGAATAGACTAGTAAAGTAGGTATTGCCATGAATCTCGGCAATGGCGACGTGAAACTCCCGGTTCGCTTCAATCATGGCGAGCGCGTCCCGAGCCATCACGGCCGCTGCGAACTCTGCTTGCTTGGCACGGACCGCTGTGAGATCACGAAATGGTTTTTGCGCTGCCCCACGTGTCGTAACTCGATACATGAGCGAAAGAGCTTCAAAATAGGCTGGCAACTGTGCAAAATCGATGGCCGTAACAATGGTGTTGCGGTTAGGCAAACTGGCGACCAGACCGTCAGCCGCCAGCCGATGCAAGGCCTCCCGAACCGGCGTTCTCGACATACAAAATCGCTCAGACAGCTTCACCTCATCCAAAGGGCTCCCAGGAGCGATAGCCATGGAGAGAATCTCCGAGCGGAGTGCTTCATAGACGATACGGGCGCCAGAACCTCTCGCGCGCGCGGCTTCTGTGGGGACGGTATCTAAGTCCTTGGACTTCTTCGCGGCAGATTTGCGCATTCTGAAATCTCCTCACATCCCCTATTTACATCCAGGAGTGTTGCAATAGCGGCACTAACTGGCTTCACCATCTAATGAATAGTTCGCGATAAAACGTACATACATATAGAGCTGTTGGCTTTGATGAAAAAGCAAGCAAAGCGCCTGGTATTCTTCTGCCACGAGCAGATGATCATAAGTCCCGCAAGGGTTCAGCCTCACGGCGTCAGGCGAGCGGTCCGATTCTGGGCCAAGGCCAGTCGGTGAAAGGACATGATTCGACTCGGATGTAATGACAGACTCTTCAGCGGCTAGGTGCCGTTAGTGCTCTACTATCCCTCACCCTGCCGGTACAAGCCTCCCGCCCAGCACGGCCTCGGCCTAGGTCTATCTGCGTTCATTGCTTATGAAGAGCGCGGTGAGTACGCCGATCTCTTATGTATTATTCATCCTGCCTACCGCGGTATTAAAAACAACCCAAACCGTTAGCATCAAGTTCACCATGACAGTTGTCGCGGTGTACACGGCCGCATTTAGCTTGAACGCGCGCCCCTCCAGCATCCAAGTTGTGGCAAATATAATTGTCATTTGTGACTGCAGTTCGTCTTAGGGCTTCTGTTTAACGGCAGCGCGCAAAGCTGCGCCGCCTGACGGGCAGTACCAGGCGGCAGCATAAGGCGGCGGGTGAGACACCCGCCATCAATGTATAAATGGCGGTAGGAACGGAGCCTTAGAGCGTGGCGCCAACCTTGCGCAGCTCCGCGAGAACCGGAGCTTTCGGCAGCCAGATCTTGTCATACTCAGCGATGATTGGCTCAGCGTCCTTAACATCGGAGACAACGATCTTGACCGATTGCTTCGACAGATTGTCGAGAAGGCTGGGTTGATTCGAGACAATTTCATCGATCTCGGCATCAAGAGCACTACGAGTCGCCTTGCTAATCAGCTCGCGGTCGGCCGCAGGTAAGCTGGTCCAGACTCTTCCGGAAACCAGTGCCACCATCGGCATGTGAACGGCGTTCATCCGCAAGATAGTCTTGGAGACGCGATCAAATCGTTGGTTCCAGGCAAGGTCGAGATCCGCCTCGAGGCCGTCGACCTGACCATTGGCCATCGCGTCATACACCTGCGGCGTGGGAATGGGTGTGGGGGCAGCACCCAGGATTTGGTAAAAATCGCGGAAGGCCGGGGTTGGATTAATCCGCAACTTCATGCCCTTTAGATCACCAATAGATGAGATCTCCTTGGCCGAGAACACTGCACGGATCGATGTAATGCCCCAGCCAAGGCCAACGGTGCCGGTCTCTTTTGGGAGGTAATCAAACAGCCCGAGCGCAACGGGGTGGCGGACAAGCTTCGCCACAGCCTCCGTAGAGCGCACCACGTAGGGAGCGTTGATTGCTGCAATGGCCGGAACGCGGGAGCCAAGCTCGGCAGCCTGGATAAACGCCATGTCGAGAGCGCCCGACTGCAGCTGCTGCATCATAGCGCCTTCATTGCCGAGTTGGCCGGCATGGAAAACGGTGAGAGATAGGCGACCGTTAGTCTCTGCCTTTAGGGTCTCGCCAACCTTTAAGGCAGCGTTGTTCCAGGGGTGGTTCGGAGGCGTGATTATGCCGAGGCGGAACTCGCGATTCTGAGCGCGCAGCACCGTCGGGGCTGCAAGTGGTAGGGTAGCGCCGGCTGCCAACGCAAAGAGATGTCGGCGGGAAATCATCATGATCGAGACTCCATGCTTGTTCAGGTTAGTTGAGGAGGGCGAGAGAGAGGGTCGGCCATACGGACAGAAGGATCAGTACTAGGCAGGCAATGACAAAGAAGGGCAGTGTCACGATAAACATCTTGCCAGGTTTGGCGCCAGTGACGGCTGCTGCTACGAAGAAGCAGAGACCGACAGGGGGCGAGAGAAGACCGAGCACCAAGTTGATCACGACGACGACCCCGAAGTGCCGCGGATCTATGTGATAGACATCGGTCGCGATCGGAAGGAGAATCGGTACCGTCATGATCAGGCCGGGGACGCCATCGATCACAGTACCGATGACAATGAGGATAACGTTCACCAAAAGCATGAAGGTGATCGGATCACGAGCAACCGATTGGATCCAACCCGCTACTTCCTGCGGGACCTTGCCAAAAATTAGAACCCAGGAAAACACTGCCGCTGCGGCAACCAAGAAGAGAACGATTGCCGAGTAGATTCCGGAGCGCAGCAGCATTTCCGGGACCTGGGAAAATCGGAACTCGCGAGTCCAGTAGCGGCCAACCAGCGCTGCTGCGATAGCTCCCACGGCAGCCGCCTCCGTGGCGTTGGCGAGCCCAGTGAGAATAGAGCCAACGATCACGACTGGGATGGATAGTGTTGGCAGCGCGCGAAGAACAGTCATCACTCGCTCCCGCGGCGTCATGCGTGCGCCGGCTGGAAAATTGTAAATGTATCCCATCACGGCAATGATGGCGCAAAACAGCACCGTCAGCAGGATCCCGGGGATGATACCGGCGATCAGCATGTCAGAGACAGGCACCTGGGCCAGAACACTGTAGACCACGAACATCACCGATGGTGGGATAATGGGGCCAAGCATTCCTGCATAGGCTGTCAGGCCTGCCGCAAAGGTCTTGTCGTAGCCTTGGCGCTCCATCTCGGGCACCATGATCTGTGACATGATGGCCACTTGAGCAGTGGCCGAGCCCAAAATCGAAGCGACAAACATGTTGGCAAGCACGTTCACGTAAGCCAAGCCACTCCGCATCGCGCCGACGAAAGCCATCGCCATCTCAACGATACGTCGGGTGATGCCGCCGCCGTTCATGATCTCGCCGATCAGGATGAAGAGCGGAATTGCAATCAGGCCGTAGCTGTCGACGCCGCTAAACATCTGCAACGGATACGATTGAAATAGCACTGGATTGCCGGAGGTCACGATAAAGACGATGCCCGCAAGGCAAAGGCAGAGGCCGATCGGCACGCCTGTCAGCATAATAGCAATAAAAGCAGCGGAAGTGACCATCAGTTGATTCCGTCGCTAGTAGTAGCGCTGAAGCCCGAAAAGGCGCTTTTGTTGGCAATGCCGAGATCTTCTAACGTGTTGGCAAGGCCGTGCAGCGTCATGGAGACAGCAAAGATCGGCAGAACTAGATAGACAACCCAACTCGGCCAGTTCAGCGTCTGCGTGTGTTCGGTGTAAAGGAAATTGAAGGTTTCGCCTGCATAAGCCTTGGCATCGAAACCCGCACGGGCGATACCAACCGGGTCCATCCACAGCCAACACATGATGCTGAGGCCGAGACCGAAACCAACCACTGCTAAGGCGGAGATAACGCGTGCAATCTTCTGCCCCTGTGGAGAGAGGCGCTCGGTAAGCATCGTAACGGCAAAGTCGAGTCGGAGCCGGGTCATTGCCGAGGCCCCAATGAATGCGAGCCAGACTGTTGCGTAAACTGCCGACTCATCAATCCAGTAGATTGGCACGCCCGCATAGCGGGTGAACACATTTACTAAGATCAGCAAGGCTAGAATAGCCATAAGGCTCATGATCGTGAAGCGTTCGACAGTAAGCAGTCCGTTGGAAAGGACAACTAACGCACGAACGGGCAAGGATGGCATCCGCGAGTCCGGCAATGACTCGCACGCCGATGGAAGTTTCGCTTCGGGCGCGTGCATTCGCACAACTCCATTCCTGGTCGATTTTAAGAATACCGTCTACAATCTACGCATCAAACAGGATCAAAGAGCGTTTCTCTTGCTCCTGTGTCTCAGCAGGGAACACGATACGTCGAATGTATCGCATCATTTTCCTATTGAGGTTGTGCAGTCTGAGCGACTGCAAACCATCAACATCAGCACCGTGAGTCAGGTTAGGAATGGAAAAGGCCCTCCATTCGGACGGGCCTTCCGCATCACCGTCAGGCGGCGTATTTCTGCATTGCACCGAGTTGCTTGCTCCATTGCGCATACCACGCATCGAAGAGCTCGAGCTGCGTCTCGGCATAGCCGCGCTGGCTGGCTGAGAGTACATCGGTTTCGTTGAAGTGGAGTGTGTACTCCGGGTTCCCCTTCAGTACCATCAGATACTTATAATATAGTACCAGATCCGCCCCCTCATCGAAGGAGGACAGGACATGCAGGGCCTGCTCTAATTCCTTTGCACGCTGGCGTGCTTCGACATCGCCCATTGCGGCGGCGCGCGAGAGAGCGCAGAGATGCAACACTTCTCCGGGTAGAACGTTTCCGATGCCGGTGATCGCGCCCGTGGCGCCGCAGTTGACGAAGCCATGGAACACCGTGGTATCAACACCAACCATCAGTGTCACACCGTCGCCCCTGCTAGTGATGTGCTCGGCCGCATATGTCAGCGCCTCGATGCCACCAAACTCCTTGAATCCGATCAGGTTCGGATGCTCGGCGCGCAGATCGAAAAACAGGTCGGCGCGAGTTGCGAAGCCATAGTAGGGGCTGTTGTAGATCACTGCTGGCAGATCGGGGGCGGCGGCAAGAATCGCTTTGAAATGATGGCGCTGTGCGATTAACGACGAGCCGCGGGAGAGGACACGAGGGATGACCATCAGGCCTTGGGCGCCGACTTTCTGTGCGTGAGCTGCATGAGCTACGGCGGCGGCGCTATTGACAGCTCCGGTTCCGACGATGACCGGCACACCAGCTTTCACGAGGCGCTCAACGCCTTCCATGCGTTGATCGTCAGTCAGCAGTGGCCAGTCGCCCATGGAGCCGCAGTAGACGACCGCAGACATGCCGGCCGCGATCATCTCCTGGCCCTTTCGCACGAGCGCATCGAAGTCCGGGGTACGGTCGGCCGCGCATGGCGTCATGAGCGCCGGGATACAGCCAGAAAATACATCTACTTTCATATGGTTATCTTTCAGATTCGAGTCTTTATGCCTGCGTAACAGACGTACATATACCCAAAAATTCCAGCCGCGATCATTGTACGCATACGTATTGTATTTTGTTTGTCGACACAATTGCATGTCGTATTCGACTTTTGCATACCCGGCCCTAATCTCAATGGAATTGTCGAATTGCGCTTCATAATTGAACTGCCCGATTTGGACGTGAGTGGCACAAACCAGGAGGTGACTATCGCCCCGAAATCGGTTGTAAACTCTTTGGCTGAAAGTTTCAGTTGCTGAGGCCTTGGTCGCAGAAGAGAGCAGGCATGGCCACAAATCCGCGGCCCTGCTGTGCGTACGCTGGTATTGTAAGTACGGGATCAGCTATCGTAATCTCGCCGACATGATGTAGGAGCGCGGTGTCGCCTTTGCCCCATCCAGAGTTGGATTCAGCGCTATACGCCTGAGATCGAGAAGCGGATCAGACTCTACCAGGGACCTCGCTCAGGGTCCTGGAGAGCGGATGAGAGTTACGTCCACGTGGGAGGCAATTGGAAGTACCTGTTTCGCGCGGTCGACAAGCACAGTCAGTTGATCGCCTTCATGCTGTTTGATCGCCGCACGACCAACGCCGCTTATCGTTTCTTGCGCAAGGCACTGAAGACGATGAGCGTCTATCCGTCCTCGATCACGACGGGCAAACTAGCATCTTACCGAAGGCCATCCGACGCTTACAGCGAGAAGGGCCGCTGTCCAAGGATGTCGGGCACCGCACCGCGAAGTACTTAAACGACGTCATCGCGGCGGATCGTGGCGCGCTCAAGGGCGTGATCCGTCCGCCACGCGGCTTTCAGACGATGAGTACCGCCACGGCAACGGATCGGTTTGCCTCAATTTTCGCAGAACGGCTGATTATGGAATGATGATGTCGAAGCGACCTTCCTGGAATGGCCAACAGATCTCTGTCTCGAACTTAGGACATCTGAACGGGCCGAGAGGCGACGGTACATCCGCGCCACCCCTCAAGACCACGTCAGCCGGTGGCTGTGTCGCAAACCTGGAGCGAAGGCGAGGGAGTGGTTGAAGCGGTGTCTTGGCTTCAGGCAGCGAGTTTCTCAAACTGCTCGGCGAGTAAGGGCTGCGGATTCCGGGCGTAGATCGCCTGCTGCTTGCGCATCATATGCACCGTCTCGATCCCGCCCAGGATCACACGAGTGCTGTTCATGGACTTGAACCCCATCATCGGGCGAAGCCGCCGCTTGATGGCCCGATGATCCTGCTCGATGCGATTGTTCAAGTAGGCACTTTGCCGGATCAGGATCGGCTTCAATTGGCGTCTCGACCGATCCTGAAGTCGATCTGTCGTGTCACAGGACAGGATCGCCTCGCGATTGGTCTGGCTGCCGTCGATGACGATGCGCTTGGGCCGGCCATGCCGCTTGAGGGCCTTACGCAGGAACCGCTTGGCGGCTGCCAAATTTCGCCGTTCGCTAAACCAAAATTCCACCGTGTCGCCGTTGCTGTCGATGGCCCGATACAAATACCGCCATTGGCCACGCACCTTGATATATGTCTGGCGAGTCGCGCGGGGGAATCTCACCCCCGCGCGCTCCCAGAACCGTACGTGACACTCTCGCGTCATACGGCTCCCGATGTTCGGCCGTTTCCATGCAGAAAGCGCCAGTGCGCAAACAGGT
>NZ_JBVVAJ010000052.1:0-24494 GCF_055792805.1 Microvirga sp. HS2 | reverse complement strand
AACATCAGGGCCAGCGGTTATGACATACCGCGCACAAAGGCCGGAGACATGACTGCACCCGCCCCGCTAGGCCCAAACGTCATCAACAATCACATTGCCAAACGGGCGCCATCCAGACATGACATACCGCGCACAAAGGCCGGAGACATGACTGCACCCGCCCCGCTAGGCCCAAACGTCATCAACAATCACATTGCCAAACGGGCGCCATCCAGACATGACGGTGCCCCCTGGGCCAACACCTTCCTCGACACCTTCCGCTATCTCGACCAGCTCGGCCGCCTCGCCAGGCAGGAGGTCAGGGTTGTCGCCCACAACACGCTGGTGGCGAGCGACTACGGCCTGCTGAACGACAGGACCCTGGAGCCGAAGCCGAACTACTGGGCGGCGCTGCTGTGGCGGCGGCTGATGGGCCCGACCGTGCTTGAGGCGGGTGTCGCGATCCAGCAGGGCCGGCATGTTTATGCCCATTGCCTGCGCGGCACGCCCGGCGGCGTCGCGCTTTTGGCGATCAACAACAGCCGGACGCAGCCGACTGTGCTTGAGATCCCGAAAGCGGCGGACGGCTACACGTTGACGGCGCCGCAGCTGGATTCAGCCAGCGTCCGATTGAACGGGCAGGAGCTGAGGCTCGGCACCCGGGACGAGCTCCCGGACCTGCCGGGCAGCCGTGTTCAGGCGGGGTGGGTTGAGCTCGCGCCCGCGAGCATCACCTTCCTGGCCATCCCCGAGGCCGGAAACCCGAGCTGCCGCTAGCCAGAGGCCACCGAGAGGCTCTTGACGGTCATGCAACAAGTCTCATGAGGGCCATCTAAATGGCCAACACGTTGGCCAGCACACTCTGCTCCAGCGCGTCCTGGAACCGGTCCATGCTTCCGGCCGCCTCCGAGAAGCGCGCGATGAGCGGCCGGATGGCCATCGAGGTGGAGATCGAGGTCGCAAGGAGGAAGAAGAGCATCTCCGGATCCTGCCGCCGGATGACGCCGGCCGCGATGGCCTCACGGATGAGAGGCACCAGTTGATCGTGGCGGGGCTTCACGAGGCGGTCGTAGACATAGTCGCGGCGCTCGCCGGATAACTGCATCGCCTGGCTCACAAGCATGCCGAGCTCTGGCATGTCGCTGTTGACTTCGATGTAACGGCGCAGGGCACGGCGAAGCCGATCCGAAACATCGCTGTCGTCGGATGCCGCGAGCGCCTCTTCGGTCTCGACCAGCAGCGGTGCGGCGAGGCTGTCGACAACGGCTTTCCAG
The DNA here is from genome assembly GCF_055792805.1 of Microvirga sp. HS2. Taxonomy (NCBI): domain Bacteria; kingdom Pseudomonadati; phylum Pseudomonadota; class Alphaproteobacteria; order Hyphomicrobiales; family Methylobacteriaceae; genus Microvirga; species Microvirga sp. HS2. Next base: position 23,241 of record NZ_JBVVAJ010000052.1, on the reverse strand, counting down.
AGATCGAGCTTGGAGCCGAAGTGATGCGCGATCAGGGCCACGTCAACGCCGGCATCAGCCGCGATCCTGCGCAGGTTGGTGCCCTCGTAGCCATTCTGGGCAAACTCCCGCCGTGCGGCCCGCAGAATCTCGTCCCGCTTCGGATCCTCCGACTTGCGCGGCCGTCCGCGTCCGCGTTGGGTCGGTTGGAGGGTTTGCGTCATCGGCGTTGAACTCCGTGGATGGGCTTGAGGTGGCACCCGGACGCCCAGGAGACCTCAGAGGGGTTGGGGCGGACGCGCTCACACGAAGGTGAACCACTGGCCGGGTGGCTGCGCCAATAGCAAATCATCATGTGTTGAATATGTGGTTGGACATCGGCCGTGTCGAGGGCGGCGACGACCTTCATCGCCAAGGCGGACGTCGACCACAGCACAACAGCCGAACACGAGGCCCCCATGCACCCGCTTCTGACCTATACCCGCTGGACCCGAGCCTGGCCGCCCTGGCAGAGCTATGGAACGGCGACGCTTGCAGTCGTGGCCGTGCTCCTCATTGGCATGTGGATGGCCGGCCTTCTCACAGGCTTTCCGTTTCTGCTGTTCTTCGCCGTTATCCTCATCAGTGCCGCCCTGTTCGGGCGGGCAACCGGAGCCTACACGGTCCTCCTGAGCACTGCCTTCGCGTTCTACCTTGCCGTGATGCCGCCCACCACCATGCCATTCAACGCCGCGCCGCGCGCCGCCGAGATGATCCTCTTCCTGCTCAGCGGCCTGGCCGCTTCAACGGCCGTGGCAAGCCTGCGGTCGAGCATGCACGATCTCGCCGAAACCAACGAGCGGCTGGCTGCCGCCGAGCGCGAGAAGGACCTGCTGCTGCGGGAGACCGGCCACCGGGTAAAGAACGACCTTGCCTCCCTGATGGCGCTCGTCCGGCTGCAGGAACGCTCCGTGTCCGATCCAGCCGCCCGCGCCGCGCTGACCTCGACCGGCGAACGCATTCGCGTGCTAAGCCGCCTGCACGAGCGGTTGCGGCTGGCCGACAAGGCGGCGGTCGTCGATATCGGCCGCTTCATCACCGAACTCTGCGACGACCTGCGGGCGGCGCTGCATGGCCTGCGGCCAGTTGCGCTCAAGGTGCAGGCGGAACGTTGTCTTCTGCCGCAGGAGCAGGCCGTGGCTGTGGGCCTGATCGCCAATGAGCTCCTGACCAACGCCATGAAGTATGCCTTCCCGGACGACCGGGCCGGAACGGTCACCGTCCGCTTCTCCCGGCAGGACGGCAGCTTCGAGTTGGTCGTGGCGGATGACGGCGTCGGCGTGTCGCCGGAGATGCCTCCAAGCGGATCGGGGGGACTTGGCCAGCGCCTGATCCGCTCTCTCGCGGGTCAACTCGGCGGGACCGTGGAGATCGGCCCCAGCAGTGGAGCCGGGGGAACCCGGGCGGTGGCCCGGTTCCCGGCCCAGGACTGAGCCCGCTCTCCGGATGCGCTTAGACGGTCGCGTCGCTCATGCCGGCCGGGATGCGACACATCCGCTATCGCCTTGAAGGCGCCGGGGGCCGTGATTAAATCATCATTTGTTGAATAATTACTGAACCCTTTTGATGGAGCGGGACAATGAAGTTTCTCTTCCCCAGCTGGGACCCGGCCATGGGCCGGGATGAGGTCACGGCCAAATGGGCCTGCTTTGTTGTCGGCACCACCCTACTGGCGCTGGGCGCCCTTGGCTCCGCCAACCTGTTCGTCGACGCGGCTCCGCCGGTCCGTTTCATCGGGGCCATGATGGTTCTCGGTGCGGTGGCCCAGCTCCTGCACGCGATGCTGGTGACAGGCTGGGGCGGTTTTTACGCCTGGCTGTTCAGCGGTGCCCTGTACGGGGCCGCGGGCATCATTGCGGTCCGCGATCCCGCATTGACCTCCGTAGCTGCAGCCCTCGGCCTGGTGCTCGCGCTCGCCATGTCAGGGCTCCTGCGCGCCCGGACCAGTTTTCGGCTTCGGCCGCAGACGGGCTGGCGGTGGCTGGCGTTGTCCGGCGGCCTCACCATAGCGGCAGGTATGGTCGTCGCTGTGGGCTGGCCCGTGGACAGTGCCTGGCTGCTGGCGTCTGTGCTCGCGGCGGACCTTGCCAGCCAGGGCCTCGCGGCGGTCGGATTCGGGGTGGCGCTCAAACCGCGCCGCTGAGGCCACTTGCCCGCCTGATGGCTCTGGGCAGTCTGGCCTCACCGAAGCTGGCTTCGGATCGCCGATGACTGGCGCCAGGGCCGGCAGACCCCTTCGTGCCGCCGATCCGGACGTGCCTCAGCCTCAATGGCGTCGGGGCCAACGGACCTCCGATTTCCACTGAACGTTTTACACCACCGGCCACATGCCCGCGGGCGCCGGCCCAGGAGGTTCCCATGACCAAGAACCCGCAGTTCACCAAGAACACGCAGTTCAACACCTGGTACTGGATCGCGGCGATCCTCGGCATCCTGTTGATCCAATACTTCTTCGGAACGGCCGGACAGATCGCCACCATCCCCTACAGCGAGTTCCAGGGCCTCCTGCAGGGAGGCAAGGTGGCCGAGATCGGCATCTCCGACAATTTCATCCAAGGAAAGCTGAAGGAGCCGCTGCCCAGCGGCCAGACGCTGTTCTCCACCACTCGCGTCGAACCGGGCTTCGCGCAGGAGCTGCAGCAATACGGGGTGAAATACACCGGCCAGATCGAGAGCACGTTCCTGCGGGACATCCTGTCCTGGGTCCTGCCGGTCCTGATCTTCTTCGGCATCTGGGCCTTTCTGATGCGCCGCATGGCGGCGCGGGGCGGTCTTGGCGGCGGCCTGATGCAGATCGGCAAGAGCAAGGCCAAGGTCTACGTCGAATCGGACACCGGCGTGAGCTTCAAGGACGTTGCCGGTGTCGACGAGGCCAAGGATGAGCTGCGCGAGGTCGTCGACTTCCTGAGGAACCCGGACGAGTACGGCCGCCTCGGCGGCCGCATGCCCAAGGGCGTGCTTCTGGTCGGCCCGCCCGGCACCGGCAAGACCCTGCTCGCCAAGGCGGTGGCCGGCGAGGCCAAGGTGCCGTTCTTCTCGATCTCCGGTTCCGAGTTCGTCGAGATGTTCGTCGGCGTCGGCGCGGCGCGCGTGCGCGATCTGTTCAGCCAAGCGCGCGAGAAGGCTCCGGCCATCATCTTCATCGACGAGCTGGATGCGCTCGGCCGCGCCCGCGGCCTCGGCGGGCTCGCCGGAGGCCATGACGAGAAGGAGCAGACGCTGAACCAGCTCCTCGTCGAGCTCGACGGCTTCGACTCCAGCATCGGCGTGGTGTTGTTGGCGGCCACCAACCGGCCCGAGATCCTCGATCCGGCGCTGCTGCGCGCCGGGCGCTTCGACCGGCAGGTGCTGGTGGACCGACCCGACAAGCAAGGGCGCGTGCAGATCCTGCAGGTGCATGCCCGCAAGATCAAGCTCGCTCCCGATGCCGACGCGGAGAAGGTCGCGGCCCTGACGCCAGGCTTCACCGGCGCGGATCTGGCCAACCTCGTCAACGAGGCGGCGCTGCTCGCCACGCGGCGCCGGGCCGACGCGGTCACGATGGCGGACTTCAACAACGCCATCGAGCGCATTGTCGCCGGCCTGGAAAAGCGCAACCGGCTCCTGAATCCGAAGGAGCGCGAGGTCGTGGCCTACCACGAGATGGGCCATGCCCTCGTGGCGCTGGCGCTGCCCGGCGTCGATCCAGTGCACAAGGTGTCGATCATTCCCCGTGGCGTCGGAGCGCTGGGCTACACGATCCAGCGGCCGACCGAGGACCGCTTCCTGATGACCCGCGAGGAGTTGGAGAACAAGATGGCGGTGCTGCTCGGCGGACGGGCCGCGGAGCTGATCGTGTTCGGGCATCTCTCGACCGGAGCGGCGGATGACCTGGCGCGGGTGACCGACATCGCCCGCTCGATGGTGACGCGCTACGGCATGTCGGAGAGGCTCGGGAACGTCGCCCTGGAGAAGGACGAGCGCTCGTTCCTGAGCCCGAACCCGCTCGGCAACGGCGCGCGCGAGCGCTCCTACTCGGACAAGACTGCCGCGGCGATTGACGACGAGGTGCGCACCCTCGTGCAGGGCGTGATGGAGAGAACGGTGGCTCTCCTCACCGAGCGGCGCGGGCCGCTGGAAACAACCGCCCGGCGCCTGCTGGAGAAGGAAACCCTGGATGAGGCGGAGCTGCTGGAGCTGACATCAGCCAACCGGCCGCGGCCGGCCGACCAGACCATTGTTGAAATCGAGCAGGAGCGGCAGGGGCGGTCCGGCTCACGCGCCGTAGCCGGGGAGCGCGATGGACCCCGTCCGTAACGCGGCGGAGTGCTCGGCGCTGAACACCAAACAAAACAGGAGACAGTGATGAACCAGTTTATGGCAGTGATCTTTCCCGACCAGGCGAGGGCCCTGGAAGGAGCCGAGGCCTTGAGAGCCCTGCGTGCGGATGACGACATCACTCCGTCGGGCATGGCCGTCGTGGTCAAGGAGCCCTCCGGCCAATGGCTGTTCAAGGCAAAGCCCGCCGACAGGGCCATCGCCACCGTGGCGACGGCGCTGATCGGCGGGGTGGCCGGCGCGGCCGTCGGGCCGGTCGGGGCTGCGATTGGGGCCGCCGGAGGGGCGCTGGTCGGCCATGGCGCCGATCTCATCCGTCGGGACGGCGCGGCGGCCTTCATCGGGCAGGTTGCGCGCCATCTGCCGCCTGGGCACGCGGCGCTGGTGGCGGAAATCCCCGACCATGATGTCCGCGTTCTCACCGAGCGGATGCGGGCTTTGGGCGGCAGGGTCCTGCCTGTCCGGGACAGGCTGGCCGCGGCATGAATATGGGAACGCGCCCATGACCTTTCCTCCACAGCCCATGGCCCGCAGGCGCAACGTTCCGGATCGGAGCCCGGCTTACCTCTGAAGGATCCAACATGACCACGAGCCTCAGCGCGAAGGATGCCATCCTCAAGCACGGTCTCATGTGCCGCTGCCCCCGGTGCGGCAAGGGCCGCCTGTTCAACGGCTTCCTGACCCTTGCCCGCCGCTCCGAGGCGTGCGGCCTCGACTACTCCTTCGCCAATCCGGCCGATGGTCCCGCCTTCTTCGTCATGACCACCATGGCCATCCCGGCGATGGCGCTCGGCGTGTGGATCGAGTTGACCTACGAACCGTCCCTGTGGGTTCACGGCGTGACGACGCTGCCGTTCCTGCTGCTGACCTGCATCCCACCCATCCGTCCCACCAAGGGAATGTTCGTCGCGAGCCAGTACTTCCACAAGGCCGAGGAAAGGCGCTTCGAGATCCCGCAGCAGGCGGCGAACACCAGTCCAAACCTACAGGAAGCCGACTCCGCAAATCCGCTGGATGTCCGGCCGGAAACGACAGCGCTCAACTCTGAAGCTGCGGGATAGATCTCCTGTGGTCACAACAGCGGCGAGAGGAGCCGTGCGACCGAATCCCGGAACCGGACGGCTGCGCCGCGTTCCCGATATCCCCCAGGGTCGAACGCGGTGCAGTAAGCGAGGTCCTGTTCGAACGCCGCCTCCAGCTCCTGCGCGAGCCCCGCGTCGTAAAGCACGGCGTTGATCTCGTAGTTGATGCTGAAGCTGCGGATGTCGATGTTCGTCGACCCGACGGAGCAGACTTCGGAATCGACGCTGATCGTCTTGGCGTGCAGGTAGCCCTTCTCGTAGAGGAACACCTTCACGCCGGCGTTGATGACATCCAGAATGAAGGTGTTGCCCGCCCAACCCGGGACCGGGTCGCCCGAGGCCCGCGCGGTGAGCATCACCTTGACGTCGACGCCCGACAGGGCCGCCGCTTTCAGGGCCTCGGCGATGCTCGCATCGAGGATGAAGTAGGGCGACTGCAGATAGACATGGTGCTGCGCGCTCACGATCATCGCGAAGTAGAGCTGGCGGATCGCCGCCCACTGCGAGTCCGGCCCCGAGGTCAAGATCTGGACGGGGACATCACCCTCCGATGGCTCCATTGCCTGCGACGGGAAATAATCGGCGGAGAACAGGTTCTCCTGGACGGCATTGTACCAGTCCACCATGAACACGGCCTGCAGCAGCGCCGCGCCCTCCCCTTCGATGCGCACCTGCGTGTCGCGCCAGGAGTCGAACCCCGCTCCCCCGTCGAGATGCTCCTGTCCGATGTTCATGCCGCCGGTGTAGCCGATGGTGCCGTCGATCACCGTGATCTTGCGGTGGTTGCGGTAGCTGATCGTATGGAACTGGTAAGGAGGCGAGGTTGGCGCAACCTGGACCCCGGCCGCGCGCAGGTCCCGGAGATAGGCCCGGCTCAGGTGGGCGCGCGATCCAATGGAGTCGTAGAGCAGACGCACCCTCACGCCTGCCCTCGCCTTCTCGGTCAGGATCCTTTTCAAGGTTTCGGTGAACAGATCCGCGGCCCAAATGAAATACTGGAGGTGGATCGAATGTTGCGCCGCCTTCATGTCTTCGATCAGGCTGGGATAGAACACGGCGGCATCCTGCTGGATCTGCACCCGGTTGCGCCGGCTGAGGCCCGAACGGGAGTTGCGCTGCACGAGCATCATCAGCTTTCTGCGGCTTGGGCCCTGGCCCTCAAGTCGGGCGATCTCGGCATCCTGGCGCGCCAGGATCGGCTCCAGGAGCGGGCGGAGATTGCCCTCGATATCCTGCATCAGGAGCTTGCGCCGCTTGCTGAAGGCTCTGCGGCCCCGGCCGAACAGGACGTAGACCAGGACGCCGATTCCGGGGGCGAAGACGAACACCAGCATCCAGGCCAGCGTCGCCTGCGGCCGCCGGTTCTCCGAGATCAGGAAGATGCCGGTCGCAAGGGCATAGAGGGCCAGGACTGTGCTCAGGATGGGCCAGATGCCGGTCATGGGCCTTTGGACCTCCGCCTCCATGCCAAGAGGCCTTGATTGCCTCACGCCGTCAACACGACCGATGCCGCTCGGACACGGTTCACGGTCCCGGACCCTGTGCCGTCGGCGTCTCCGTTGGTCCGGGATGGGTGCCGCCGAGCCACGCGCTGCCCATGGTCCACGCCTGCACCGTCGAGGCGCCGAGGACAGGACCGGCCGGCACGATGTGAACGTCCTGTTCCAGATCCAGCTTGCCGGTGGCGCGAAGCTGAGCGGCCACTTCGTCGTCGACTCCGCTCAGATAGAGCCGTCCCCCAACCTCGGCCAAGTCGTCCGCGTACTCGTCGAGCACCTCGATCAGGGTCGCTCCGACCCGTGTCCGGCCGCGCAGGCGCAGGACAACGACGGGCCTCGTTGCATCCTCTATGACGGGCAGCGAATCCTCCAACGTCCGGGCTCCCGCGAAGAACAGGCTTCCATAGACGTCGAGCACCGTCACGGCGTTGCTGGGCAGGCGCGCGGGCGGCTTCTCCTCGGTGAAGCGACCGTCGCCCAGCGGGATCAGGGCGCGCACGGTCACGTCCTTCGCCGCCGAGAAGAGATACAGGACGCTGGTGAGCAGCACCCCGAGCGCCACCGCCTGCGGGATCGACAGCACCAGGGTCGCGACGAAGGTGACCAGGATCGCCCAGCGGGCCGCACCGCCGACGTTCCAGATCGAGCGCGCCTCCCGCAGGTCGACGGCGCCGATGCCCGCCATGATCATCAGCGCCGCCAGCACGGTCATCGGCACCTGGCCGATCAGATCCGACGCCAGGTACAGGATGCCCAGCATCCAGATTCCGGCCAGAACGCCCGCCCAGCGGCTTTGCGCTCCGACACTGACATTAAGGGCGGTCTGGCCGACCGAACCGCCGGCGGGAATGCCGGACAGAAGACCGCTGGCGGCGTTCGCCACGCCCTGCGCGAGCATGTCCCGCGACGGATCGATCCGGCTATCGTCGGGATTCTCGACGGTCTGGCTGACCCCGGCGCCCTGCAGCGCGATCACCACCGCGATGGCAAACGCCGACAGGAGCAGGTCCGGGGTGAGCAGTGCAAAATCCGGCAGCGTCAACTTGGGGAGACCGCGCGGCACGGGGCTTACGTCGAAGACACGCTGAACGGTTCCCAAACCGAGCCACCCGACGAGCACCGACGGCACGATGATCGCAACCAGCGAGGAGAAGCTCGAAAGACGCGTGCGTTCCAGGCCGATGAGAATGCCGAGTGTCAGCAGGCCGATCAGCAGCGTGGGCACGCTGAGCTGCCCGATCTGGCGTGAGAGGTCGATGAACTGCAGCAGTTCATTCGCGCCTTGCGGGTTCAGCCCCACCAGGGGAGCGAGCTGATCGAGGACCAGCACGACGGCCACGCCGCTCAGGAAACCGGTCATCACCGCGTGAGACACGAAACGGACCAGACGCCCGAGGCGCAGCAGGCCGAAGATAGTCAAAAATGCGCCAGTGAGGAGAACCAGCAGGAACAGGGCCTGATCCCGCTGCGCCGGAGGGTAGCCCGCGATGGCCTGGCCCGCGGCGAGCGCCGACGCGCTGGTAGTCGCAATCTGCATCAATTGCGCGCTGACCAGCAGGCTGCCGCCGATTGGCGCGGCGACACTGGTGTAGAGACCGTAGACTGGATTGACCCCAGCCAGGGCTGCCGATGCCAGACCATCGGGCACGCTCACGATGGCGTTGATCAATGCGGCGATGATGTCCTTGCCCCAGCGAGCCCAGCGTCGCCGCGGTGCCCTGCCGGTATGCGAGCTTGTGTCAGAGGCGCTCATCGTTGGCGCTCGCCGGCCTCAGTTTCCGTGCCTCGGCCGACGAGCCAGACCTGGGCGTCCGCGACCGCTTCTCGCGTCGACTGCAGCCGAATGGGAGTGGCCTCGTAGATCTGCACCGGTCCGCTCAGGTGGAGCATGCCCGTGCGGACGAGTTGATCATGCACGCGCTCATTGATGCCGCTGAGGTACAGCCGCCCGTTCACCTCCGCCAGCTTGTCGGCATAGTGGGCCAGCACCTCCATCAGGGTGACGCCAGCGGTGGTGAGGCTGCGCAATCGCACCACCACCACCGGGTTCTGCGCGCCCTGCGGACTCGGCAGCAGCCGCTCCAGGGTCCGGGCGCCGGCGTAGAACAGGTGACCGTAGACGTCGATCACCGTGACCGCATTGGTCGGCAGGCGCGCGGGCGGATCGTGCTCCTCGATCTCGCCGTCGGGCCGCTTCACCAGCCGGACCAGCGTGACATCGGTCGAGGACCGACTCACGTACAGCAGCGCCGACAACACCACCCCGATCCCGACCGCAATCTGGACCGACAGAAACAGCGCGGCCAGGAATGTGGCGCCTCCCGCGATGCGCGATGGCCAGCCGGTGGTCCAGACCGCGCGGATCTCCTGCGGCTTGAGACTGGTGGCCCCCGCCAGGATCAGCAAGGCGCCGAGCGCGGGCATCGCGATATACGACACCAGGCCGGGGAAGAGCATGACGATCAGCGCCATGCACACGCCGGCGAACACCACCGCCCAGCGCGACTGGGCGCCATAGATCACGTTGAGCGCGGTCGCGCTGAGTGAGCCGCCGACCGGCAGGCCGCCGAAGAGGCCGGAAGCGACATTGGCCGCGCCCTGGGCGGTGAAGTCGCGGGACGTGCTTCGGCGAGACCCATCCGGATTGGGCACGCTTTGACTCACGCCTGCGCCTTGCACGAGAACGACCATCGCGACCGCCAAGGCCCCCGTGACCACATCGAACGTGATGCTGGACAAAGGCGGCAGCACCGGCATCGGGATGCCGCGCGGGATCTCGCCGACGTCCCGGACAACCTCCACGCTGCCAAGACCGAACAAGGCCACGATCACGGACGGGATAATGATCGCCACCAGACGGCCGAGATTGCTCAAGGGCGTGCGCGGCAGCAGAACGGCCAGCACCAGGGTGAGAATCGCCAGGGCCAGCGACACCAGGTTGATCTCCTTGAAGTGGAGCAGAAGATTGATTGTCTGCATGATCCGGTTGCCGCCCTCGGCCTCATAGCCGGTGACGACGGGAAGCTGGTTGAGGATCAGCAGCACCGAAACGCCGCTCAGGAAGCCGGTCGTGACCGAGTACGACACGAAGCGGATCAGCTTCCCGAACCTTAGGAGACCGAACACGATCTGGAAGGCACCAACCAAGATCACCATGACAGCAAGCGCGGCCGCACGCTCCGCGCCCCCAAGGCGACCCAGGGCCTCGCTCGCTGACAGCGACGCCGCAGCAGTGGTTGAGATCATCATCAGCTGGGTGCCGGAGAACAGGCCGCCCACCGCCGGACCCATCATGGTGGCGTACAGGCCGTAGATGGGGTTGACGCCCACCAGCACGCCGTTGGCCATCCCGTCGGGCACATTACTGATCGCGCTGCTCAGCCCGGCGAGCCCGTCCCGGCGCAGGGAGGCCCCGCCCGGCAGCTTCGGCCAGAGGTGGTTGGCCACCGCGTCGCGCAAGTCGCCGAGCCCCGGCAGGTTGAACTCGGGTCCTTGTTCGGAAGGTTGCTCCGTCTCGGTGGGTGACCCGGCCATTGCTCAAAGATCTCCTGACAATACCGACGCTTGGCCGCTCACCTGGCGTCCTTGTCGTGACAGGCTATTCGAGCCTGATCCTGATCGTCTTGACGCCATCCTCCACCGAAACGTCCAGAACCTGCGGTTCGGACGTGAACGGGACAATGCTGATGCGGCCGCTGCGTTCGAGATAAGCGCGCTTGATCTTCGAGGGGTTGGAGTCTCCCGCTTGCAGCCGCAGGGCCTCCTTCAGGTCATTCTCTGACAACTTGGCCTCCCGCAGCCCGCCCTCCTGAACCTCCCCGTCCTTAATCAGCAGCCGGGGCTCCCCCTTGACCAGGGGTCCAAAAGAGGTGTGGGCCGCCAGGGTCGCGAAGAGCCAGTGCAAGGCCAGCAGCGCGGCGCTCGCCACGATCGTGGGCAGGAAAGGCGCCGAGCCATTGATTGCCCGGCTCATGATCGAGCCGAGCATGATGGCGACCACAACGTCGAAGGCGCTGGCCTTGCTCAGGAAGCGCTTGCTCGCCAGCCGCACCAGAACCAGCATGATGCCGTAGATGGCGATGGCGCGGAGCGCCATCTGCACGGAGTCGACATCCCCCACATCGAGGTCCAGTCCCAGCAGGAGCCGGACCTCATTCACGATGGACTGGATCATGTCGGCCCTGCCTTCTCCGCGGGCTCGCGATGCATGACCTCGCGGGTGCCGAACATGTCGAGGTCGAACGGGCAGCGGTCGTCGCCGATCTCGTGCCGCACCAGCGCGTGCAACTTGGCGAGCATGCTCTGCACGAGCGCAGCATCATGCCGCGGGTGGTCGGGATGGGCGAGATTCTCCAGTTCGCCAGGATCGCTCTCCAGATCGTAGAGGGCGATGTCGGCGCCGGCATAGAGCTCGTCGAGCGTCGCAGGGTTGGCGTATTCCAGCGGGCTGAACCAGCGCACGAGCTTGTGGCGGCCATCGGACACGGCCCGGAAATACGCCCTCCGCGAGAAGTCCGGGGCACCATACAACTGTCCCGCCTCATGCAGGCGCGCCCTGCGCCCCGCCTGCTCGTCCTCCTCGTTCGAGGGCTCGCTTGCCGTGCTGGTCAGCAGCTTCAGCGCCCCCGAGACCGACCATTCGTTGTCCAGCGCGTTGAGCCCGTCCCAGCAGAACAGGGCACCATCCCCCGGAGCGCGTGAGCTGCCGCGCGGGCCGTCCTGGCCAGGGTCGAGCATCACGGGTTTAAGGCTGCGCCCCTTAAGGTGGGGATAGCGGCTTCGGATCTCGTCATCATCGAGGCCGGCGAAAGCCAGCAGCGTCGGCGCGAGGTCGAGATGCGAGCCGATTGCCGCCGTGCGCTGTCCCCGCGGTCCGCCCGGGGCGCAGACCGTCAGGTTGACCACGGCCGCCTCCTCAAAGGGAATGTTGGCCTTCTGCGTGAGGCGGTGCGCGCCGTTCATCTCGCCGTGGTCGCCGGTGAAGATCACCACGGTGCTGTCCCAGAGATTGAGCCGGTCGAGGGCCGCGACCACCTGGTTGAACTGCGCGTCCACCAGGCGCATGCAGTTGACGAGGTAGTTGCGGTGCTTGCGCCAGAGATCCCGGCGCTCGTCCGGGATGCGGCCATAGTTCAGGTCGACGTATTCCTTGTAGTACCGCACGCCCGGCGGCTGAAGGCCGTAGTCGTCCTCGAAGTTGTCCGGCAGGGCGATGTCCCATTCCTGCTCGAACCAGCCGAGCTGCTGCACCGTGGTCTGGACGCCCGCCGCCAGCCCCTCCGGATCCGGCTGCTGGCACGGATCGGTCTGGAGGAACATCACGTCATGCGGGTTGATGAGGCTGCACACCAGAAGCCAGGGCCGATCAAGGCGGGAGGCCCTGTGCTCGAGCCAATCCACGGTCTCGAACGCGACGGCGCCGTCGAGCTGTTGTCCCTCGAGCGGCGCGCCGAACATGTCGCCCCATTGCTGGTAGTCGGCGAAGCCGTAGCGCTCCAGGCCGTCCTCGCGGTGGGGCACCTCCGACAGATGCCACTTGCCCTTGAAGGCGGTGTGGTAGCCCTGGTCGCGCAGCATGTGCCCGATGGTGGGGATCGCGTGCGTGAGCTCGCCGGTCCAGGCGAAGTTGGTGTTGTCCCACAGGCCGGTGTGGATCGCGTGGACGCCGGTCCACATGGTGGCGCGCGAGGGCGTGCAGATCGGCACGGTGCAGTACTGCCGGTCGAAGCTCACGCCCTGCGCCTCCAGGCGCCGCAGCGCCGGCAACGCCACCGCGTCGGGCACCTGCATGTGGGTCTGCCACTGGTCCATGCACAGGACCAGGATGTTCGGTCGGGTTCCAGGCTGCGGTCTCTTTCCGGAGGCATTGGACTGCGTTGTCTTATTCTGGGTCGTCATCATGCTGCTCCCTTGATCCTAGCCGCGGATCCTGCCAGATGGCCATGGTGAAAACCCCGGTCCGCCTCCGCATGAACTCGCCTCAGACGAGCGGCGCTTTCCGGCGCACGGCCACATCCCTGAGTTCCATCTCGGCACCTTTCTTCTGACGCCGGCCCAACGACCACGCGATCGGGAACAGGGCGGCCATGGACACGATCGACGTGACGACCACCATGACGAGGATGTCCGGATCGTCGAAGCTCTGGGTTGCGACCACCGTCGCCGCCGCCATGTTGCGCTGCGCGGTGGCGAGCGCGATCACATCCCGCTTGCCGGCGTCACTGCCGCCGATCAGATAACCCAGGGCGAAGGCACCACCGATGACGAGAACCGCCGCCGTGATGGCGCCGGTGCCGAACGTGTCCAGAATGGCCTGGAAGTTGACGAGGAAGGTCAGCGCGACCAGCACCACCAGAGCAACGCTCGATGCCATGTTCGCGATCGGTTGCAGCAGATCTGCCAGGGGCTCGAAAGCTGCATCAATGAACAAGCCCGCTGCGAGCGGCAGAAGCATGGTCAGGACGAGCGGCACGGCGATGGCGGCGGCGCTCACCGTGGCGTCCGGGACAACAAGCGGCACCACGACAGGCATGTAGAGGATGGTGCCCACCAGGAGCAGCACCAGCACCCCGGCGCCGCACGCGGTGTCGCCGTTGGCGAGCTGCGTCAGCTTGATCAGGAAGGCGGCGCCGGCCGCCGTGGCCACCAGCATCAGGCCGATCCGCGCCGCCTGATCGAGCGGGAGGAACCGCGCCACGATAGAGGCCAGCAGCGGAACCAGGACGAAGTTGGCGACAAGCGTCAGGAGAACGCCGCGCAGGTCGCGGAGCGGGTCCAGGATCTCCCGCAGGGTATAGCTGAAGCCGACCGAGAGCATGCTGCTGACGCTGAAGACCAGCACCGCGACGTTCAGAAGGCTTGGGAGCAGCTCGGACATGGGGCCTCTCAAGGCGACCGCAATCCGGTAGGAACAATGTTTGCCGCGTGACGGTTCCGTGCGCCGCAGCGCCCAAGGCCGCCCCTGTCGTGATCAGCCTCTCACTTCCGAACCACGCAGCGGAAGCCGATGTGGCAGGCCGACGTATCGATCATCTGGGGCTGGCGGGCCGCCGGCCGGTAACGGAGGCAGTAATTGGGCGCGCAGAGGTGCGAGCCGCCCTTGAGCACCTTGCTTGGGATCTGGGCGGCGGGCTGGCCCATGGTATCGCTCGGCTCCGACGACTGGACGCGCGGATTGCGCGGAATGCAGCACGGTTTGGCAGCCGCGTCGCGGTGGCTGGGTCTGAAGAAATCGCCGGTCCATTCCCACACGTTGACGGCCATATCATAGAGACTGTAGCCGTTGGCGGGGAACGCCCGAACCGGAGACATGCCCTCGTAGCCGTCCGTCGCGAGGTTCTGCCATGGGAATTCGCCCTGCCAGGTGTTGGCCATCATGCGCCCCTCCGGCGCGAACTCGTCACCCCACACGAAGGTGGCACCTTCCAGCCCGCCGCGGGCCGCGAACTCCCACTCGGCCTCGCTCGGCAGCGTCTTATCCGCCCTGATCACCGACGCGGGCGAGGTCACCAACGAGTCCACGCGCGAGTTCCTGCGGACCTACATGGCCGAGTTCCACCAGTTCATCGTGCGGGTCTACACCGCCCTGCCCCGCGATGCGTGAGGCATTCCGGTATGGTCGGTCACTCTGGTCGAGCGCGCCGCCATTGCAGGTAGGACATGACCGTTCGCCCTGCCGACTGGATCGGGACGGCGGTGCTGAGGCGCAGCACGTCGCCATCGAGCTCGACCGCGCGCGGCTGCGTCTGCCCGGTCCAGTTCGGGAAGAACGAGACATACATGGAATGGGTGAGTGTCTGCTGCTCCTCGTCGACGTGGAACGGCCCTGAGTAGGCGATGTAGGAGGACGCCGCCGCCTGATATTCCGCCGGCGTGCCGTTGAACCAGTCGCCGCTCCCGAAGGGTGTTCGGCCCGCCCGCATCAACTGCGCCGACATGTAGCCGCCCGGCGTGTACATGATGATGCCCGTTGCACCCTCGCCGAGCGGGTGCACGGCTTCCGATCCGTCCACCGGCTTCTCGACATAGGATTCCAGCGTCCACGCGCCGATCAGGCGCTCGCGCAGGCTCTGTGCCATGGGCAATCTCCTCAGGGCCGCTGCATGTCGTTGTCGATGGGCAGGAGCTGGCCCGAGATCGCCTTGCCCGCGTCCGAGGCCAGAAAGACCGCCAGGGCCGCGATGTCGCGGGGATCGACCAGCGCCTTGATCGACTGGTTTGCCATCGCCTCCTGTCTCACCTCCTCGACACTGCGCCCGCTCACCTGTGCGCGGCCCTCGAACACCTTCTGGATCCGGGGGCCGTCGACCGCGCCGGGCAGGATGGCGTTGACCCGGATGCCGTGCTCGCCCAGCTCGATGGACAGGGTCTTGGTGAAGCCGATCAGGCCCCACTTGCTCGTCGCGTAGGGGCTGCGGTTCGGATAGCCGAACCGCCCGGCCGCCGAGGACATGTTGATGATGGCGCCACCTCCTGCGCGGATGAGGTGGGGAATGGCCAGCCGGGTGACGTGGAAGGTGCCGGTCAGGTTGACCTGCAGAACCTTCTCCCAAGCCTCCGGATCGAGCTCAGCGACCGGGGCCGTAGGGCCGGCAATGCCAGCATTGTTGATCAGCACGTCGAGGCCGCCCAGCGCCTCGGCTGCTTCGGCCACCATGCGCTCGATCTGCTCGCGCCGGGAGATGTCGCAGGGTCCGGTGACCAAGCCGGAGATCTCCTCGGCCAGTTTGGCCAGGCCTGCGGCGTCGATGTCGCAGACGAACACCTTGGCGCCGGTGGCGACAAAGGTCCGTGCCATCTCGCGGCCGATGCCGGAAGCCCCGGCGGTGATCAGAACCCGTTGCGCCATGGCCGTCTCCTTCTTCTGCTCCAACGCACAGGAGCCGATCTTGGTTGTGAGCGCCTTGGCGCAATCAAGACCTCTACGAGGGTTTCCGGCGAGCCGGTGGGGCTGGCCAACTGCCCTTGTCGCACCAAGTGGAGCAGCAGTGCTCAATCTCTTGAAGGGATATCGCGTGAAGGTCACGAAGCTGACGCCCAACATCTCGGTTGCCCATCAGCTGACGGAACAGAATCTTGCGGAAGCCGCTGCGGCGGGCTTCCGGTCCGTCATCAACAACCGCCCCGACGGCGAGGCAGCGGACCAGCCCCGCAGCCAGGAACTCGCGGCGGCTGCGGAGCGCCTGGGCCTTGCGTACCATCACATCCCGGTCCCTCCGGGCCAGATGTCGGGCGAGCAGGTCGAGGCGTTCCGGACGGCCCTCAGCGGGGCGGAGAAGCCTGCCCTCGCCTTCTGCCGCACCGGCACGCGCTCCACGACCCTGTGGGCGCTGGCGGCCAGCGACCGCCTGTCACCCCACGAGATCCTGCAGACGACATCGGAGGCCGGGTACAACCTCGAAGCGTTGTGGCCGCAGCTGGAGGCCGGCTCGGGACAGCAGTCGCCTGAGACCTGATGAGCAGCCGCGGCGGGCAAACCCGCGGCGCACCAAATGCATGGGGCAAGATGGGAGGAGCATCATGCAGAGCAAAGAACCGAAGCGCGACGACCTCGATCCCGTGGACGAGGCCAGCCAGGAATCGTTCCCGGCCAGCGACCCTCCGGCCTGGACCGGGACGGGTTCCGGCCCCGTCGATGTCTCGGCGCTTCTGGAGCGCGCCAGCCGGGCCCGGGCAGTCTGGAACCAGGCGCTGGAGGAGGCTGCCCGGCTCGCCGACGAGGCCGGCACGACGGACCTGTCCTCCCGCATCCGGTCCCTGAAGCGGCCCGAGCCTGACGCCTGACACGCGAAACCTGACATAAGGTCAGGGGGAGGTCATTCCCCCGGCAGCTCTCGAAACCGGCTTGGCTGCCCGGCACATTCCCGATGCCCACGCAGCCGGATCGCCAGAGCGCTCCCTGCTGCACCGTTGGCTTCCGTCAGTCGGCGCCGTGTCAGTGACATGGATCCCTCGTGCGCGCCCGGACAATCGTGCCATTGGCGTCGCCGTTGATCAGCAGGGTGCCGTCCGGCGCAACCGCAAGACCCATGGGCTCGCCTGGACCCGGACTTGGCCGACTCCATCGTCTCCTTCGCCTTTGGCGACATCTACTCCCGCACGAGCTTGACCCAGCAGGAGCAGACCATGGTAACCATCGCCACGCTGGTCGCCCTCGGCACCGAGCCGCAGTTGAAGCTGCACATCAACGTTGGCTTCAACGTGGGCCCGACCAAGGAGAAGATCGTCGGCGCCCTGATCCATTGCATCCCCTACATCGGCTTCCCGCAGGTGCTCAACGCCATGACCTCCTTGAGGAGGCCATGGCCGAGCAGGGGCTCGCCCCGAAGGCTCCAGCGGATTGAGACCAGTCCTCCAATGCCAGCGTCTTGGCGACGCTCGTCGGCCCCGCGTGCAGATCGATCAGGGCCCGCGACGGTCATGTCCCCCGTTCGGAACGACTGAAGAAGCGCAGGTTTCGGGACAGGGCTTCGGCGGAGTGCACGAGCCGGCTTTCCGGCCTGCCACGCCGCTCCAGCCGGGCGGCGGCCAGGGCCAGGGTTCGAACGGCGGGTTCCGGCTGGGGCGCAATGCGTCCCATCCGCCGAAGGACGGCATCGACGGCGCGGATGAGACCAGGCGGCAAGGCCTCCTCGCGGCGCAGGCGCTGCAAGTGAAGCACGGTCAACCCGAGGGCATACACGGCAAGGCCCCCCTCCTCCACATCGGGATGCCCGTCTCCAGCCTTCTCCGACCAGCGGACGAGCCTCAGAAGGCGATGGTAGAGGCGAGCTTGCCAGAGCTGATGGTGTTTGGCTGCATCTGGCGCGCGGGCCAGGTCCTGCACCTCGCGCACCATCATCCCGATGAGCACCGTCATCCGCCTGCGGGCGTCCGCGGGAAACACGAGCCGGAACCCGAGCAGCGCGATCAGGGGCGCCGCGACGACGGCCGCCGTCATGGCCAGGGAGTCCGTAAACCGGCCCGTCAAGGGATAGGACGGCTGGAGCAGCAGGAGCAGGATCAGGCAGTAGTCCGTGGCACCCGCCATGGTCCGGCGATGCGACAGCGGCAGCACCCCGCTGAGGATGAACGGCATCATCATGACGATGAGTTCGGCCTCACTGCCGGCGAAGGGCCAGACGAGCCAGCGGCAGGCCAGCGCCGCAATCCCGCCGAAGATCTGCCCGATCAGGATGGCCGTCATGATGCGGGCGGGGTTCTCCCAAGTGGAGAATAAGGTCACCATGACGGCCGTCCCGAGCAGGAGGTACGGACCGGCGGCCCATCCTGTCAGAACCCAGATGGCGCCGAGGAGCAGCATGAGGCCCGTGGCGCGGATCGTGGCATGTCGGGCACCGACCCAGTCCCGATGCAGGACGACCGGATGGTCGACGCGCGGACGCTTCGTCTCTCCGTCGCTGACGCCGAGGCGGTCCCGCAGGGCGCCTTCCCAGCGCAGGATCACCTCGTGCAGGGTTGGGTCGCCGGCCGCGCGGTCGGCCGCCCGTTCGAGGGCCTGGACGACCTCGCCCCCCGGTGCCGCGGCAGCAAGGGCATCCGCCGCTTCTGCGAGCGCTTCGCTGACCCCTTCCACGACGGGGATGGTCTCCGAGATCCTGAGCCACAGCAGGGTGGAAACCTGGGCGGCGATCACGGCGCGGAGCGTCCGGGCGGAGCGGCGTGACCGCAGGGAGCCTGCCCCGTGCGGATCGAGGCCCTCGTCGAGGGCCGCCATCTCGCGGAGGATGGTGCGCTGATCATCCAGGCTCCCCTCCCCCACGCCTCTCAGACGCGCCGCCATGAGATGCAGCAGGCGGGCCGACAGATGCCGCACCCGCGCGACGATCGCGTCCTCCGCGTTCCGCGGGGCCAGGAGAAGACCGACCGCAAGCGCGGTGGCGACGCCTGTCAGCACGGTCAGGAGACGGTCCGTGCCAAGGGCGAAGATATGATCCGGATGGGCGGTATCGAGCAACGCCACCATGGCGGCGGTGTAGCCGGCGAGGATCGTCCCGTACGCCACAAACCCGCGCAGGACATTGCCCGCCCACGTGCAGAGACCGATCCAAAGGGCGAGACCGAGGACCAGGATCACCGCCTGGCCGTCGGCAACGAGAACGAGCAGCACGCCTGCGACCGTTCCGACCAGGGTTCCAGCCGCCCGAAAGAAACTCTTCTCGACGAGCATGTTGCGCGTCGGCTGCGAGGCGGCAAACACCGTCATGGCCGCCCATTGCGGATGCTCCAGCCCGAGGAGCCAGGCGACCAGCAAGGCGAGACAGGACCCCAGGGCCGTGCGGAGCGAGTAACGAAGGCGGACTGGATCGAATCCGAAACGTGAGAGTGTCCCGACGGGCTTCATGGCTGGTCCTGGTTCGGTTGCAGGCGCTTGCCGATCCGGTTGAAGGCATCGATGATGGCGTCGAGCTCAGCATCACTCAGATCACGCAGCAGTGCCGCTTCCGCTTCGGCGAGGACCGTGCGGATCTCGGCGACAGCCTCGTGCCCGGCCTGGGTGAGGAAGATCAGCCTAGCGCGGCGGTCGGTCTCGTCCACCTGCCGCTCGATCAGCCCCTTATTGACCAGAATGTCGAGCAGGCGCACCAGGCTGGAACTATCGACGCCGACCAGGGCGGCGAGATCCTTCTGGCTGATGCCGTCACCCGCTTCCTGCAGGTGGATCAATGGAGCCCAGGTCGCATCGCTGAGACCGGCTCTCTCCAGACATTTGTCAATTGCCCGGCGCCACTGACGGGCCAGCACCGAGAACTCGAAGCCGAAGCGGAACCGGGAAGAGGAGGAGTTTGTCGGCATCAGACCGATATGGGCGAAAATAGTTTGTATTGCAAATCAAATTAGTCGAGAGTAAAGACGGCTAATCCGGCAGCACCATGGCTTCTCACGAAGCGCCAAGCTGATGCTTGTTGGAGAGTATAAGGATCTGCGGGGCACCGGGTCATAGATCTGTTTCAGGCTCCCGCCCTCCCAACGCAGCTACCGGCTCGTCAACAGGGCTGCGCTCAAGCGCCTCATACCTGCCCCACGAAACCTCATGCTCTCCAACCCCAACCACTCGCAGGAATTCGCGCGAGACGGCATCTCCTGGCTCAAGGCCATGGACATCCCGTGAGGATACGCGCCTTCAGGCGCCGTATGCATCCTCAACCAGTCTTGAGGAGATGTTTCTGATCCTGAAGCGCTCGCCTGATGAGATTGTCAGCCAGCTCGTCGCCTTGCTGTTCCTGCCCACCCGCAACCCGCATGACGCTTTGTCGGCCGAGGATCGTCGTCGGTCCCTACGCTAGCGACATCGTCGCGCAAACCGACCCGACCTTCGATCAAACCCATCGGAGCTCGTATCAGCGCTGATGTAGCAGAACCACGTTGGATCCAGGCGTGGTGGCGTCTTTGGTCGGCTTGACCCTGCTGAGGACGGTGGGCGAGACGTTCCATCTCTGCCCGGTGTCGGTGATCACCGTCACGGTCTTCTTGTTGTAGCGCGTCAGCATGCCCTCGAGTTGACCCTGGCCGGGCGGCTGGAAGCTAACCCGGTCTCCGATCTTGAACTCCAACATCTCCACATGAGCGCGCATCTGGTTGAGAAAGCGCAGGCGCTCGACGATGCGGTGGTTGAGATCGATCAGCTCGGCCTCGGTCAGCTGGTCAATATCGATCGTCATAGCAGTGCTCTCGATGCAAGCCGGGTTGGGATGCTCGAGCAAATGTCCGGCCAGCGCTTAGGCGTGTCAAGAGGAACAAGGCAGGCTCTGAAAGCCCCCTGCCCTTCGCGAATATCCGTTACGGTCGGACGAGCGGACTAATGCGTTTCTTCCGATTAGTGCCAATTCCGGTCGTTTGAGGTGCCATGGTCGTTCCAGGGTAGTCAAATCCAGTAGCAACGATGTCCATGGTTTCGAGGGAGCGTTGTTCCCTTCAAAAGACACCGACAGAGCAAGGGGAGACCGGACCGGTCGGGCCACCAGCTCTTCGGCGTTAGGGGGCGACACCTGTCCACTGCGGTCAAGCCCATGTCCGATCCTGTCAAGCACGCTGCCGCGAACCGATCCATTCTACATTCGAGAAGACGCATGTCCGTGAGCCGAGGACGATCTCCTTCGGCTTGCACTCCGGGAGCCTGTCCTGCCGCCTTTCACCGAGGATCGCGGACATGAAGAAAGCCTCGCCCGCCGCCCGGTTTCTCGCCGCCTCTTGGTTCGGCAAGGATCACAACATGCCTGCCTTCGCGGCGAGCCAAGCCGGACCGTTTGACCAGTGGCCGGTCGGCATCGCCTCGGGGTCAAGGCGTAACACAGAGCAGACCACATGAAGGTTCGCCCGCGTGCCGAATAAGGATCGCGCGGTTCCCGGATCCCACACGCAACGGAGATTTGTCATGACGATGAAGCTGACCCGCCGCCAGGCAACGATCGGTGCCTTGGGCCTGCTCGCCGGGACCACGATGAGCACCGTCAGCGAGGCTCACCTGGGCGAATTGCTGGGCATCGACGAGGGCCTTGAGGATTTCTGGCTGGCAACCGACGCCTACATCTACGGCTACCCGCTAGTCACCATGGAGATGACGCGTCGGGTCATCACTAACGTGGCCGCCCCCGAGGGCACCCGGGCCCCGATGGGCCAGATCATCAAGCTGCGGCAGTATCCGGACGCCACCTTCCGCGACGTGACCGCGCCGAATGCCGACACTCTCTACACGACGGCATTCTTCGACGTTGGCCAGGAACCCTGGGTGCTGAGCCTGCCGGACATGAAGGACCGCTACTACCTCATGCCGATGCTGGACGGCTGGACGACGGTGTTCCAGGTTCCCGGCAAGCGCACCACGGGCACCGCTGCCCAGACCTATGCCATCACCGGACCCGGCTGGAGCGGCACGCTGCCGGCGGGCGTCAAGGAGTACAAGTCGCCCACCAACATCGTCTGGCTGCTCGGCCGCATCTACTGCACCGGCACGCCGGAGGACTACGCCGAGGTGCACGCGCTTCAGGACCAGGTCAAGCTGGTGCCGCTCAGCGCCTACGGCAAGCCGTACACCCCGCCGGCCGGCAAGGTCGATCCCACCATCGGCATGAAGACCGCCGTGCGCGACCAGGTGAACCGCATGGACGCGGTGGCATATTTCATCCTGCTGGCCGAGCTGATGAAGACGAACCCGCCGTCGGCGGCCGATGCCCCTGCGCTGGCGAAGTTCGCCAAGATCGGGCTCGTGCCCGGCCAGGACTTCGATGCAAGCAAGCTGCGGGCCGACTTCGCCAAGCGCATTCCGGAGATCGCCAACGATCGGATCATGATCCAGTTCAAGATCAACAAGGACGTCCACGACATCGACGGCTGGGGCTTCACGACGAAGACCGGCATCTACGGCACCGACTACCTGATGCGGGCCCTTGTGACGGCGATCGGCCTCGGGGCCAATCGCCCGCAGGACGCCGTCTACCCGACCTCGCAGAAGGATGCTGAGGGCAAGGCCTACGACGGGGCCAACAGGTACGTCATGCGCTTTGCCAAGGGCCAGTTGCCGCCCGTCGAGGGCTTCTGGTCGCTGACGATGTACGACGGCTCCTACTTCTTCGTGCCCAACCCGATCAACCGCTACTCGATCAGCGCGCGCCAGGACCTGAAGGCCAACCCGGACGGCTCGGTCGACCTCTACATCCAGAAGGACTCGCCCGGGGCGGACAAGGAGTCGAACTGGCTGCCGGCCCCAGCCGGCAAGTTTATCCTGATGCTGCGGATGTACTGGCCGAACGAGAGCAGCCCCTCGATCATCGACGGCACCTGGACGATCCCGCCGGTCCGGAAAGTCAGCGATCGGGTATAGCCGACATCACTGGCGCGGAGGGCGGGCCGAAGGAGACGCCGTCGAGGTGGCGTTCTGCAACGGCCCGGACGAGCTGCCCCTCGACGTTCAGATGAAGTTCTATGTCGGGAAAGCCATCAGCAGCGGCACCGGCACGTCGCCCCCGTACGATCAAGGCGAAGGCAGAGACGCCTGAGGCCTCGTACGGGCTTGGGCTGACCGCATGGCATCAGGCACACCGCAGCGAGAGCGCCTTGCTTGATCGTTTGGGGCGGGTTCTCAACAGTTTGAGGCGCAGCGGCTCGCTCTCATTCCGATGCCGTCATCCGCAGGACGGAAACCAGGAAGCCAAGGTCCTTTGGAAATGGCTCTGCCGGAGAACTGGCCAATGAAGGTCTGGATCGGGTCAGGAACCGAGATTCCCTATGCTTTCGGGACGTCCGGTTCGACGAAGATTGCTGACTTCGAGCTTAGGTCTCAGGCGTGCCAAGAGCGGCCCTTAGCGCTTTCTCAGCGAACACTTGGA
>NZ_JBVVAJ010000051.1:0-25113 GCF_055792805.1 Microvirga sp. HS2 | reverse complement strand
GAAGGCGTCCGGGTTCTTCACCGAAGCCTCGTATTTCGCGCGATAGCCGGCAGCGTCCAGATAGGCGCGGTGGGTCCATTCGGACGGGACGTCGTAGATCTTCTCTTCCATGGCGCTTCTCCCGGAGCCATCCACTTTCATCCCTTGGATCAAGTCTAAGGAGCAATAAAGTGTCTTTAGAACTGGTCAGCATGGTTCCCGCTTAACGGCACTCGTGACGACTTCTCGTTTGTCAGCTAGATTGGACGAGCCTTAGTTACGGGCTCCACATCCAGCAATCGCCTCTTCCAAAATATCGAGGGCGCGGAGCATCTGGGACTCTGTCGTAATAAGAGGGGGTGTGAGGGTCAGTACGTTACCCATTGTGGTCTTGAACGACAGACCGCGATCAAGGGCGCGGTAGAGGATCTCCTCGGCAAGGTCAGAAGCAGGTTCTTTGTCCTGTTGGGACTTCACAATTTCGATTCCGAGGAGGAGGCCTCGCCCCCGTACATCCCCAATATTGGGCAGCCGCCGCTTCATCTCGAGCAGACGTTCGAGAGCCATGTCTCCAACACGGGCAGCATTCTCGACGAGCCCCTCATCCTCAATGATCTCGATCGTAGTGAGAGCTGCTCGTGTGGTCACAGGATTTTTTTCATGGGTATAGTGTCCAAAGGCATAATTTGCGCCAAGATCCAGCTCGGACCGGGTGATAACGGCTGCGATCGGCAGGATACCGCCACCAAGACCCTTGCCCATCACCAGAATGTCGGGGACGACCTCGTCATGCTCGCACGCGAACATCCGGCCGGTCTTACCCAATCCAGTCGGGATCTCATCGAAGATCAGAAGTGCACCGTGACGGGCACAAGCCTCCTTGACAGCGCGCCAGTAACCTGGAGGAGGCGTGTACGGCACCGCGCGGGCCGGCTCGGCGATAACAGCCGCGACGTCGCCCTCGCGAGACAGCACGTAATCCACCATCGCAGCGCAGGCCATGCGGCAATGATCGAGATTGGGATGCCCATTCGCGTCCGTTGAATGACCATAGGGGCAACGATAGCATCCGAACGGAGCCACATGCTGCGCCCCAGCGACAACGGGCGCCGCTGGCCCGGACCGGAAGAGTGCCTCGCCGGAAAGGCTCGCTGCCCCAAAGCCAGCACCATGGAACGCGTCCCAGAACGACAACGTCTTGAATCGGCCTGTAGCGGTGCGTGCGATCTTGACCGCCACCTCGACTGCGTCGGAGCCTCCGGTTGTGAACAACACCTTAGAAAGGCTACCTGGCGCGATGGACCCAAGCTTCTCTGCCAACAGCACCGCAGGTTCGCAGGCGTAACGCCTGGGTGCAAAAGGCAACTCATCCATCTGGCGAGCAATCGCGGCCTTCAGGCGGGGATGGCCGTAGCCGATATGATGAACATTGTTGCCATGGAAGTCCATGTACCGCTGGCCAGCGATGTCTTCGATCCATATGCCTTCTGCCTTGGCAATAGCGTTGAGGCATGGCGTGGAAACCGACTGGCGCAAGAAGCTCTTCTCATCCCGGGCGAGAAGCGCGCGTGATTTGTCATCGAGGGCACTCACCTGCCAAGTACGCCGACGATTAGTGAGATTAGTATCACCCTCTGACTCACTGACGCGGTGGATAGGCTCGGTGGCGTGGAGGCTCAACATACTCATTGCTCCGAAGTTTCCTATCGCTGTCGCCAAGCCTGAAGCCGTCCAAAAACGAGGCGGTTCAGGAGAAGATGCAGCAACTTCACAAGGATCGCTGTTGCCATAATGATCGTTGCCATTGCAGCGGCAGACGCCATCGCGCCCGCCTCATCCATATGCACAACTGCGATAGAGGCCAGCTTTGTATCCGCTCCGTAGAGGAAGATGACGGCGGAGACTGTCGTAAGGGCATTGACGAACATATAGACCATGATGTCCAGAATCGCCGGCATACAGATCGGTACCGTAACTCGGCGAAAGGTCCGCCAGAATGGCACCTTCAGAGAAGCGGAGACAGCCTCGAACTCGCCGTCAATCTGCTTCAGTGCTGTCACGGCGGTGATGTGCGCCACCGTATAAAAATGTGCGATGGTGTTAATAACGAGCACCGCCAGCGTCCCATAAAGCACGTTGAGAGGGTTCCAGGTGGCATTGAAAAAGAAGACATAACCGAGTCCAAGGACCAGTCCCGGAACTGCCATCGGCAGCATCGCGAGAAGCTGGACAAAGGCTCGGCCACCTGGGAACGCCTTCACCTTCTCAAGGAGGTACGCACCTGTGAAGACAAGCGCTGTCCCGATCACGGCCGCAGCCGTAGCCATTGTAAGGGAATTCAGGTAGGGCCACCATCCGCTCGTGTCGACATTGTCAAAAGCGTAATTCTCTAATGTCAGAGACAGGTTATAGGGCCAATACTGGATAAAGGATGCCCAGGCGGCGACACCATATGTCGAAACGATACAGCCACCAACCACAACACAATAGAGTGTAAAGGCTGCATCCGAACTGCGATGCGGCTTGGGGACATAGGGTACCGCCCGGGCGGAGAGCAGGGCTACTTGGTGGCGCTGCACGCGCCGATCGACAATGAAGGCAAGAACCGCAGGCACTAGGAGAAGCATGCCGACCACAGCGCCCATTGAGAAATTCTGCTGGCCCACCACCTGCTTGTAGGCATCGGTCGCCAGAACACTGAACTGTCCACCAATGACTTTGGGAATGCCAAAGTCCGTAATGACGAGCGTGAATACGACGAACGCTGCGCTGATAAGGCCGTATCGCACACCAGGAAGTGTTACCGTCCAAAAGACTCGCGTGCGCGGTGTTCCGAGGACTGCCGCAGCCTCGTACAACCGCCCATCGGCCAAGGCAAGGGCCGTCACCAGAATGAGCACAGCATGCGGAAAGCAATACAAAACCTCCGCGACGACAACGCCGATCGGTCCGTAGATCGATGCACCCATTAGGACATGCTTGAGGAAGCCCTGGTTTCCGAAGATATAAAGGAGAGAGATTGCCGAAAGGAGAGAGGGAGCAAAGATCGGCAGCATAGCCGCAGCGTAGAAGAGCCCCTTCATTCGCACCTGGCTGCGGGTCAACGCATAGGCATAGCCAAAGGCAAGTGGTATCACGATCGTCGTTGAGAGCGCTGCAACCCAAACACTGTTGAAGAGCGAAGAGACGAGCGTCGGGGTGGTGAAATAAGTTCGATAATTAGAGAGGCCTACGAAGGATCCATCCGCACCCTGAAAGCTCTTGGAAAGGAGCGCCCACAGTGGCAGCGCGATGATCAATATCAGGGTAACACCAATGACGGCGATGAGGCCAGTAGCAACCTGATCCTCGTTGATGCTCCGCCGCACCCGTGGGCTCACTTCACTCGTTGTGGTTTGAAGGGCGACCTGGCTCATGAGCTCATCCCTGTTTGCTGTCTACGAATACGCGTAGCGACTCCGGCGGAAGCGCAACCAGGATCCTCTGTCCCTGCGTGACATTGAGGTCGCGCATCAGATTGGCTGAAAAGTCAGCGACCAGCGCCCCACCGGCCTGGGACTCTGGCTTAAGACGCGCGCGGCAGAATGATCCCAGGAACTCGATACTTTCGACCTGAACCGGGAAGGCATTCGCATCGCTCGGTTGAACCCCCCGGACCCGAATCTCTTCCGGTCTAAGGCCAAGCGTGACCGAAGTCCCAGCTGGAATAGGTTGCGTGCTGTTGTAGTTGAGGTCCAGAGCGCCAGTTCTGACCGTTCCGGGTCGGCCGACTTTGGCTTTAAGAAAGCTCATGCTCCCAACAAAATCAGCAACAAAAGCTGTCGTCGGAGCACGATACACCTCCGATGGCGTTCCAATCTGCTCAATAAGGCCGTGGTTCATGACAACGATGCGGTCCGCCATCGTCAGCGCCTCTTCCTGATCATGAGTCACCATGATGGTTGTGACGCCAAGACGCTTCTGGAGATTGCGGATCTCCTCCCGGAGCCTGACTCTGACCTTCGCATCAAGAGCGGAGAGCGGCTCGTCGAGGAGGAGGAGGTTGGGAGAGGTCGCAAGGGCTCGTGCGAGCGCAACACGCTGTTGTTGCCCGCCCGAAAGCTGGACCGGATACTTTGTACCTTGATCGGGCAGACCGACGAGCGCCAAAAGCTCATCCACACGACGCTTAATGTCGGCCGCTGGTTGGCGCCGGTTCACGAGTCCGTAGCCTACATTCGCGGCGATAGTCAGATTCGGAAACAAAGCATAAGATTGGAAGACGATCCCGAAGTCGCGCTCCGCGGGTGGAGCATGCGAAACATCTCGTCCGCCCATTTCGATCCGGCCCCCATCCTGTTGATCCAGGCCTGCAATGGCACGGAGCAAAGTGGTTTTGCCGCAGCCAGACGGCCCAAGGAAGCATATGAATTCGCCGCGTTGGACATCGAGGTTGATATTCCTCAACGCGGTAAAGCTGCCGTACTGCTTCGTGAGATCCCGAATCCGGAGATACGGCGGCAATGCACCGCGTTCAAAACCCGGGCCATTTGAAGTAGATGCGATGTCTCTCATTGGATGAACCTAACCTGATCCTGTTCTGATCGTGGAGGCCTCGCATCAGGCGCGGTGCAGATGCGAGGCCTGTCAGCAGTGGTTCAATTCTTAGCCGCGGACTTCGAGTCGTATCGTTTCGACCACTCCGCCAGGATTCGCTCGCGATTCTGCGCCATCCAATCGAAGTCGTTCTTGACCATCCTTTCCTCGGCATGAGCCGGATAGTTCCGAGGTGCGTTCTGGACACCCGGATAGGCTACGACCGCGTAGTACTTTGCGTAGAGCTCGTTGGCCTTCTTGGTCGCAGCCCAATCCAAGACTTTCTTTGCGGCATCAAGATTCTTGCTGCCTTTGACGATGGCTGCCGCTTCAAAGTCCCAGCCAGTTCCCTCCTCCGGGATGATAACCTCGATCGGCGCGCCCTTGGTCTTTTCGCTCGCAGCCCGCATGTCGATGGCAATCCCAGTGACCCGCTCACCGCGAGCCGCCTGGACACAGGGTGCCGAACCCGAATGGGTGTAGACCGCGATGTTGTCATGGAGGGCGTCCATGAACTTCCAACCTTGCTCCTCACCCATCATCTGCAACCAAGCGGCAACCATCAGGTACCCTGTGCCGGAGGAAGCTGGATGAGGCATAACGATCTTCCCCTTGAACTCAGGGGCCGTGAGATCTTTCCATGAGGACGGCGTCTTGATGCCCTCCTTTTTTGCCTCGACCGTATTGTGACAGATTGCGCCGAGAAAGGCTTCCATGCCGATCCAGGTCTTGGGATCCTTGCTGTCCTGGAATGCAGGTTTCAGCGAACCAGCTCCAGCTGGCGAATAGCTTTCGAGAAGGCTTGCGGTCTCGAAGAGGATAAGGCTTGTTGCCGCGATTCCCATGACAATATCAGCCCGGGGATTTTCCTTCTCTGCAAGGAACCGAGCGGTGATCACGCCGGTGGAATCACGGACCCAGACGACCTCGACATCTGGAACCGCAGTCTCGATCGCTTGCTTGAATGGAGCAAGCTGATCGTTCTCAAACGCCGTGTAAATTGTGAGCGGCCTCCTCTGCTGGGCCTCAGCGCTTGCGCCAAGGCCAGAGATGATTGCTGCCGCTAAACAAGTGGTAAGAAGAAGCTTCATTTGTTTCCCTCTGGTATTTACTTACTACCTACTTGTACTGAAAGATTTGTTGCAGTCTGATCTTACACTCCTCTTTACTTACATTGCGAGATCGACCAATTTTAATCGGTATCATGCCGGCCACGGCAAGGAGTAGGTCTTCACATTGGTGAAGCTCTTCATGGCTTCGACAACCCCTTCCTTGTAGCCAAGGCCCGAGTCCTTGATGCCGCCGAAAGGTGACATTTCGATCCGATAGCCTGGTACCTCCCAGATATTGACAGTCCCTACCTCAAGATCGCTAACGAAGCGCGTGATGTGGTCGAGGCGGTTCGTGCACACGCCCGATGACAGGCCGTAGGCTGTCGAGTTGGAGATGCGGATGACCTCGTCGATATCATTTGGACACCGGATGATCGGGATAACCGGGCCGAATGTCTCTTCGTGAACGAGTTCACAATCATATGGGACATGGTCGACGACCGTCGGCGGGAAGAGAGCGCCCTGCCGGTCATTGCCGTGAAG
Organism: Microvirga sp. HS2; assembly: GCF_055792805.1. Taxonomy (NCBI): domain Bacteria; kingdom Pseudomonadati; phylum Pseudomonadota; class Alphaproteobacteria; order Hyphomicrobiales; family Methylobacteriaceae; genus Microvirga; species Microvirga sp. HS2. The sequence goes on along the minus strand of NZ_JBVVAJ010000051.1, from coordinate 18,964 downwards.
AAGGACCGCGCCCTTCTCAACCGCTTCGGTGACACGCTGCTCGAAAAGCCGGGCAGAACGCTCGTTGATGACCGTTCCGACATCGGTCTCGGGGTCCATCGGATTGCCGGCCTTGAGCTTCTTCGCCTTGGCCAAGACCTTCTCGACGAAGGCGTCGGCCACCTTCTCCACGACCAAGATGCGCTTGACAGCGGTGCAGCGCTGGCCGGAATTCTTCGTGGCGCCTTGCACTGCGAGTTCAGCAGCCTTGTCGAGATCCGCATCATCCATGACGATGAGGGGATCGTTGCCGCCGAGCTCAAGGACGATCCGCTTGTAGCCTGCTTTCTCGGCGATGTATTTGCCCACACGCACAGAGCCGGTGAAGGTGACGAGATCCGCATCGGGATCCGTAATCATTGAATCTCCCATGGTCGAGGGATTGCCGGTTACGACGGAGAGCATTTCCGGCGGCAGGCCAGCTTCGTAGAGCACGTCGGCCAACGCAAGGGCCGTTAATGGTGTGAGCTCCGTTGGTTTTAGCACCATCCGATTGTTGGTTGCGATCGCAGGAGCGATCTTGTGCGACACCATGTTGAGCGGGTGGTTGAATGGTGTGATGGCCGAGATCACTCCAGACAACGGAACACGGGTCGTGTAGATCTTGCGGCTTTTGCCGTTCGGGCTGATGTCGCAGGAGTAAATCTCACCATCGTCCTTGATTGTAAGTTGCGCTGCGAAAGACCAGACGTCGTAGGCTCTGCTGGCTTCGTAGAGCGAGTCCTTCCAGCACAGTCCCGACTCCGCTGTGATCAGCTGAGCGAACTCCTCCTTGCGATCGCGCAAGATCTCAGCCGTGCGCTGGAGAATCTGCTGACGCTCATAGCGAGTTAACTTCGATTTGAAAGCACGGGCTTGAGCGAAGGCGCTGCGGACATGTTCGGGCCGGGCGGCTGGAACGGTTCCCACAACTTCATTCGTATAAGGATTATGGACCTCCAGCACATCATCGGTCGTCACTGCCTTGCCGGCTATGCGCATAGTCTCATGACGGATGGTGGATCGGACGGGTGCGTTCATGGCCTTCTCCTTCAATGTACCAGATTGAGCGCCACGTCGAAGACATCGAAGTTGCGCAGGCGTGGCGAAGTGGCCTCGATCTTACGGTTCACGATCATGGGCACCACCTGCTCCGTTAGGCCGCCATGGGAGCGGAGCGGCTCGGTCAGGCCGGAAAGGTCGTGCCGCTCGCGGCTTGTTCCGAGAACCTTGTGACGCGTTGAAATGACAACAATGTCACCAATCCGGTCTGGCGGCAGCTCGAAGCGCTGACAGGCCTCGTCCCGTTCGATGGCCAGTTCTATGCCTTCTACGCTTGAGAGATCATTGAGCGTGGCGCGAACATCGGTTCCAGTGGGGAGGTAAACCGTCGCAAAAGATCCGAGCGCGCCATGATGGGCGACATAAGGGTCTGTGATCGGGAGAATTACCCGCGCTGCTCCGCTTCCAAATGTCTTGTCGAACCAGTCCTGAAGGTAGATGACATCCGGCTCGCCATTGGGGCGATATTTGTCGTTCATGCCGTGATCAGCAGTTAGAGCCAGGACACAGCCAAGTTCGTCGAGCTGACCGACGTAGCGGTCAAGCATAGCATAGAATGCGTTGGCGATCTCCGAGTCAGGTGCGGCCTTGTGCTGGATGTAGTCTGTGGTCGACAGGTACATGACGTCAGGGCGGAAGGTCTGCAGCAGTCTTACGCCTGCAGCAAAGACGAATTCTGACAAATCAGCGGAATAGACCTCAGGCAGGGGCTTGCCGACGTAGTCGAGAACATCGCCTATGCCATTTTCTGCCTTTGTGGCCTTATCAGCCTTCTCGGAGGAGAACGCAACCGCTCGGCCGGTGCTTGGGTCAAGCCCTTTTCCGAGGAGCGTGCGCAACTTGTCCTTGGCAGTCACAACGGCCACCCTTGCGCCGGCATCATGGAACGCCTTCATGATGGTGTCGGCCCGCATGAAGCGGGCGTCGTTCATCATCACTTCCTGATCGGCTGCGGTGTCGTAGAAGTAGTTGCCGGCAATCCCATGCACGGCAGGTGGTGCGCCGGTAATGATGGAGATGTTATTGGGATTGGTGAAGCTCGGGATGACAGACGAAGCCAATAGGTTCGAGCCGGTTTTCATGAGCCGATCGAGGTTCGGCGCAAGCCCTCTGGCAATCGCGCACTCGATATAGCCAGGCTCCGATCCATCAATGCAGACGACAACGGTCGGCACCCGTGGCATGCGGTATGTCCGGCCGTTTGCAACGACCTCGCGACCAATCACACGTTGGATATTCATTGGTATTTCTCCTCAAGCGGCCTTCGCTGTGGGAAGGCTGACGCCTAGTTCGTTGAGCACCTCGCGCACGGCGTTGAGAGCAGCTCGCATGTCCTTTGGGTAGAGTCGTCCGATGCACCCAATGCGGAAGGAGTTCGCTACCGTCAGCTTGCCGGGGTAAATGACAAATCCGCGATCCTTGAGGCCATCATAGAAACGCTGGAACACGAAGGCAGGATCGGTCGGCATGTGGAAGGTGATGATGATCGGTGCCTGTAGGACATCGGGAAGCAGCGTCTCGAAGCCGAGCTCGCGCATCCCGTCAATCAACACCCTGCCGTTGTCGGCATAGCGCTGGCCGCGACCTCTTACTCCTCCTTCTGCCCAGAATTCCTCAAGAGCCTGGTGGAAGGAAACAATGACATGAATGGGTGGGGTGAAGCGGTATTGGCCAGTTTTCTCGAAACCCTGCCACTGATCATGCAGATCGAGGACGAGCGTTGTCGCGTTGCCCTTCGTCTCGGCCAGAGCCGTCGTCCGACAGAGAACGAAGCCAAGCCCTGGTATTCCTTCGATACATTTGTTTGACGAGGCCGCAACAGCATCACAAGGTGTCGTCTGCGCATCGAGCGGCAGAGCGCCGAAGGCGCTCATGGCGTCGATGAGAAGGCGTTTGTTGTGCCGGGCAACGAGCTTTGCGATTTCTTCGATCGGATTGCGGATGCCGCTTGTCGTCTCGCAGTGCACCGCGAAGACGTGAGTGATCTCCGGATTTGCCTGCAGGATCTGATCGACAGTGTCGAGATCGGGAGGTGTATCCTCGGCCGTTTCATGAACCAACGTGCCCCGACTTGCGATATCGAGAATGCGCTTGGCCCGATGGCCATAGGCACCATTGATGAGGACTAGTACCTTTCCATGAGGCGGCACGAAGGTGGTCAACATCGCCTCGACCGCAAAGGTGCCTGAGCCCTGCATGGGGACCGTCACAAAGTCTCCTTTACCATTGATGATCTCCGGCAGGCGCTCAAGGACGGTTTGGTTGATCTTGAGAAAAGCTGCATCGCGCGACCCCCAATCGTGGACCATGACCTCTTTTACCGTTTTGGAGGTAGTTAAGGGACCTGGCGTCAGGAGAAGGGGGTCCCCCGTTTCGGACATGGCGGGTGTAAATTTGGGCTGTGACATACCGCAGTGCCTTCTTGTCTGCTTTCGATGAACCGAGGCTAAATCCTGCTCCTGTTATTGGTCCAATATTTCCTCTGGATATACGGTATAGATTGGATCTATATCTGAAGCAGCGGAGGCTAGATCGTGAACCTAACGCTGTTACGCGCTTTCCATTTGGTGGCCCAGGCTGGCAGCTTCACGCGCGCGGCCTACACGGGTGGCATCAGTCAGCCAACGTTGTCATCGCAAGTGCGCGCCCTTGAGGCAGCTCATGGCATTAGTCTTCTCAACCGGCGTGGCCGCGGGGTCACGCTGACACCCTTGGGGCAGAGCCTCTTTGCCATCACGACCCGCCTCTTCGCCGCGGAGGAAGAGGCCCAAGCCCTTCTCGCTGGCACGCGGGCCTCCGGCCGCGAGCACCTGAGAGTTGCCGCAGACAGCGCCACTCACGTGATGCCGTTGCTGGCTGAACTTCGCAGGCGACGCCCGGGCCTGACGTTTTCGCTTCAGGTGGGCAATTCGTCCGACGTGCTTCAGCACATCCTGGATTATGATTCCGATGTCGCTGTCATGGCGAAGCGCACGTCCGACCCCCGTATACACAGTCTTCATCTGCGTACGGATAAGCTGGTTCTCTTTGTGCCGCAGAGCCATCCTTGGGCGCACCGCCATCGTGTCCTGATGCAAGAACTCGACGGCCGTGAACTCGTCATCCGGGAGCGCGGGTCGATCACGCGTGAGGTCTTCGAAATGCGCCTTGCGGAGGCAAACATTCGCCCTGGGGCGCTTGTCGAGGTTCAGACGCGAGAGGCGGTTCGCGAAGCCGTAGCCTCTGGTTTTGGCATCGGCATCATTTTCGAGAGCGAATTCGGGAACGACACGGCGATGAAGGCGGTGAGAATTGAGGACGCTGATCTCACGGTCGACGAGTACATTGTTTGCCTTGAGGAGCGGCGGCGCATTCCCCTCGTCCGCAGCTTTCTGGACCTTGTAGCGTTGCCAACATGACAACCCTGCAGGGGACTGCCGCAAAATATCTCATTTAGCAACAAATTGCCACTTTCCAACGGTGAGCAGAGACGCTAGTTCTATGACATGGACGCGACTCGGATGCTCATTCAACTGATTGGAAGCGTGGCCCTGCTCCTGTGGGGTGTACGCATGGTACGCACAGGCGTCAGCCGCGCCTTTGGAGCGGAACTCCGTCGGCTTGTGGCTCTATCCTCACGAAACAGGGGCGCCGCATTCGCAAGTGGCCTTGCGGCTACCACGCTGCTGCAGTCCAGCACGGCCACGGCGCTGATTATTGGCTCCTTTGCCGGACGCGGGATCATCGCTTTGCCCGCCGCGCTTGCCGTCATGCTGGGTGCCGACATCGGCTCGACTCTCGCAGCGCAGCTTCTGGCTTTCGATATCAAATGGCTCTGGGCGGTCCTCGTCGCTGTCGGGTTTGGGCTCTTCACCAGCCGAGAGAACGGGCGCGGGGCTGGACGTGCGATCATCGGCCTTGGATTGCTCCTTCTCGCCCTCCAGGAACTGAGCGGCGCAGCGGCGGTCCTGCGCGGAGCTCCCACTATGCGGGTTGTCCTTGAGGCCGTGGGCGGAGAGCCCGTCATCGCCCTCGGTATTGCGGCCCTGCTGACCTGGGCGGCGCATTCGAGTCTTGCCATCGTGCTCTTCGTGATGTCGCTCGCGGGCAGCGGGGTCGTGCCGGTTCCGGTGGCGCTCACGCTTGTTCTCGGTGCGAACATCGGAGGAGCGTTCGCGCCGTGGGTGGCACTCTCTGGCTCGCCGCCGGCAGCACGGCGTGTGCCGCTCGGCAACCTCCTCATGCGCGGCGGCGTCGGTTTGGCGACCCTGCCTCTGGTAGGTTTCTTCGCTGAGCAGATGAGCGCCTTCGTCCAAGATCCTGCCCGTAGCGTGGTCGCCTTCCACACGGCTTTCAACGTGGGTGTGGCCCTGATCGGCCTTCCTATGGTCGGAGTGCTTGCCAAGCTGCTGGAGCGCTGGGGGGCCGAGCCTGCCAGCCCCAGCGACGAGGGCCAGCCGCGCCATCTCGAGCCGAGCGTGCTGGATACCCCCACCGAGGCTCTCGCCTGCGCCCTGCGCGAAAGTCTGAGAATGGGCGATCAGGTCGCAGCCATGCTGCGCGACGTGCTCCCTGCGATCGAAGGCAACGATCCAAAGCTGGTGAAGGAAATTGAGAAAGCGGACGACGCCATCGACCGCCTATACGAGGCCATCAAACTTTATCTCGTCGAGGCCTCGAAATCTGAGATGTCCGACGGGGAGAGTCGCCGTTTCGTCGAAATCCTGACCTTCACGACCAACCTCGAGCACATTGGCGATATCATCGACAAGAATCTCGCGGAGCTGGCCACAAAGAAGATCAGGAAGCAACTCTCCTTCTCTCCTGAGGGGCTCCAGGAAATCCGGGCATTCCACACGCGAGTGACGGAAACCATGCGGCTTTCCTTCAATGTCTTCGCGACGCGGGACGTGGGCTTGGCCCGTCGTCTGTTCGCAGACAAGAGCGCGATGCGTGCGGCCGAGCGCGACGCCACGGAGAACCACTTCGTCCGCCTGAAGGATGGCCGGCCGGAGACGCTCGAGACGAGCGCGATTCACATCGATATCATTCGCGACTTGAAGCGGATCCATGGCCATCTGACCGCGACGGCCTATCCGCTCCTCGAAGCCGAGGGAGAGCTGGCGGAAACCCGGCTCAGGAGACAGAATGCCAAGCTACGTCAGGGCCTGACACCATTGGCTCACTGAACTCGGATCAGGATCACACCAGCCAAGATCAGAGCAGCCCCGATCACGCGGCCTTGCGTCAGCGGCTCCTTGAGAACAAGGGTAGAAATCAGCACCGCGAAGAGGACGCTGGTCTCACGGAGTGCCCCGACTAGCCCGATTGGCGCGACCGTCATTGCCCATATTGCGATCCAATAGGCAAAGAGCGACATTGCGCCGCCTGCAAGCGCCGGCGCCGCGAACCACCATGTCGCGGTGAACGCCGCCCTCCCCCTCCGCCACACCGCGAAAAGTCCCATGCTGATGCCGTCGATGACAAACAGGCTGGCGGAATATGCGTGGGCGTCTCCGGCCACCCGCGCACCAATCCCGTCCACGAGCGTGTATCCCGATATAGCAAGTGACGTGAGCAGGGCAAAGGCGAGCGCACCAGGATCAAGGGGGGCGAGGTGGTGATGGCCGCCCCGCAGGGATATGAGAATGACACCAATTGCCAGAACCGCAGCTCCGCCCGTAGCTACGATCCCGATCGGTTCTCCAAGAAACACGAGGGAGGCTGATACCGTCAGCAGCGGGGCGGTGCCGCGGGCGATCGGATAAATTTGACCCATATCGGCTCGGCGATAAGCCTCCGTGAGCCCACAGTAGTAAGCAAGATGCAGTGCAACAGAGCCGATGAGCCATGGCCAGGCGGCCGCGCGCGGCCAGCCAAAGATCAGAAGGAAAGGAAGTCCGACCACGCCCGCGCCTGTCGTGATGAGGGCCATGGCCAAGAACGGCTCGAGCCGTAGTTTCAGCAGCGCATTCCATCCGGCGTGCATTGCCGCCGCAGCGAGTACAGCCGTAAATACTAGCGGGTCAATGTCGACAGGTTGGGCCATGAAAGGACTACGGAGACTTGGGCCGACAAGCGGGCACTTCAGTTTGGGAGGATACAGGACAGCTTCGACGGGAGGGCTCGCGTAACCGCGGAACGGACTCGCGAGAATAGCAGAACCTCACATTAGCGTGGCTCCGCCACAATCAGCTTCGGTCCTCTCTTGATCAAAGCCTCACCAATCGCTCCGGGTGGTGGAGTGTCAACGATAAGGCCTGCGGCCTTATGAAACTCCGGAATCCGAATGGGGGTGAGACGGCCGAACTTGGTGTGGTCGACAAGGAAATAGGCGGAGCTTGCCGCCGCGATCATGCGTGCGCGCTGTTCGGCGCCAACCCGGGTGTACTCAGTTACTTCACCATCCGGTGACAAGCCGCCGCCGCCGATGAACGCCAAGTCAACGCGGAAGCGGCTGATGGCCTCTAGGACATCAATCCCGGTCGTGGCTTCCTCGTTAGGGTCGAGTTCGCCACCGAGCACGTGGATGCGCATGCCCGGGCTTCGGCAAAGGAGCTGCGCGATGGCGAGGCTATTGGTACAAATCGTGAGGTCGCGCTTCCCGCCCAAGGCGTGCGCCAAAGCCAGTGTCGTTGTCCCTGAGTCGATCAGGACGACCATTCCGTCTTCGACAAGGGTAGCCGCCGTTCGCCCGATCGCCTCCTTGCCCTCTGCGTTCTCGGAGGCACGCAGGTCGAGGGCTGGTTCCTTGGCCTCACGCCGAGCGGCTCCACCATGAACGATGTCGAGGCGGCCCTGGTCCGCGAGCAATTTTAGATCCCGCCGGATGGTCTCGCGTGATACGCTGAAAAAATCCGCAAGTTCACTCACACCGACAGCGCCGGTCGCAGCAACGCGCCTCAGGATTTCATCATGACGGAAATGAGCCAGCGGCTTGGCTTGCAGCGGAGTGATCACGACCATGTCCGTACTTTGCCTTTGGTAAGCGGATGTTGCAAGATGTGATAGTTTGCTTGGTCTTATGCTGGAATCGTCTATGGCAGGCAATACCCTCCCCTACCGCCCCAATGTCGGCATCGCCCTCTTCAACCGGCGAGGGCAGGTCCTTATGGCTCGGCGCCTGCGTGATGATGGTCCGGAAATCATCATGCCGGGCCACGAGTGGCAAATGCCGCAAGGGGGAATTGACCCTGGCGAGGATCCGCTTGACGCAGCCAGAAGGGAGCTCTGGGAGGAGACCTGTGTTACGAATGCAGAGTATATTACTGAAGTGCCAGGCTGGCTCACGTATGACTTCCCACCCTATGCGGGACCTCCGCACAAGCTCGCGCGGTTTCGAGGCCAGCAACAGAAATGGATTGCCATGGGCTTTACCGGCAATGACGCGGAGGTGGACGTTACATCCGATCACGGGGGTGGCGAGCCTGAGTTTGACCGGTGGCGCTGGGAACACCTCGAACGGATCGTCGCACTTGTCGTTCCGTTCAAGCGTGCGGTTTACCAACAAGTAGCGGAGGCGTTTAGACATCTGCCTGGTGGTTCCGCCTGAGAGATGGGTTGGGTTCACCAGTAGCGTGGTGCGTGTTCCAAGTTGTGATCCCCTGAATAGTAAATTAGGGCTCGACAGAATAACCAACATAATGCCACAATAGATCACATATAGATTGTCAAGAACGAGCCACCGTGAATCGAGTGGGTGTTCCATGCAACGTATTTACAATAAACCCAACTGCGCCTTGCGCGTGGACTGAGCCTTGTGAATCTTCGTTGGGCACGCCGCAGTCTGTTAAGCAACGCACCCGTCAGTCGGGCGGTTGCGGCTTAATGGTCTTGGCAACTGCTCCGTCGGCAAGTCATCGGGGCTTTCTCAAGACCTTTCTCCAATGGCGCAGGAATATTGCGGTGAGACCATTCTGGCTTGATCAAGCATTATCACGAGAGGTCGGTTCCGAGCCCCCGCTGGTGGGAGAAACATTCGCAGACGTCTGCATCGTTGGGGGCGGGTTCACAGGTCTGTGGACTGCAATACAGTTGAAGCAGTCCCAGCCCGATCTCAATGTCGTCATCGTGGAAGCAGATATCTGCGGAGCCGGAGCGAGTGGGCGCAACGGCGGATGCGTGCTGAGCTGGTCAACGAAGTTTCTTACGCTGCAGCGCCTGTTCGGTGAACAGGAGGCAGTCCGTCTGGTTAGGGAGAGCGAGAATGCCATCAACGAGATTGAGGCATTCTGCCTTGCTCACGGCATCGACGCTGAGTTTCGACGTGACGGAACTCTTTACACCGCTACATCCCCGGCGCAGGTCGGATCAACGGATGCAGTTATTTCTGCGCTCGAGACCCGCGGCATATGCTCTTTCGAGCGCCTTGCACCAGCCGAGGTCACAAAGTATGCGGGCTCGGCGAAGCATCTTGCCGGCATCTATTCGCCAATCGCTGCCACGGTGCAGCCCGGCCTGCTCGTGAGGGGATTGCGGCGGGTTGCTCTTGAGATGGGAGTGCGGCTGTACGAACGCACTTCCATGTGCCGCCTCGATCGAGGACGCCCTCCAATTGTCGAGACGGCGAATGGTGCCGTCCGAGCTGAAAAAGTGGTTGTGGCGATTAATGCCTGGATGGCCCGGCAGTTCCGGGAGTTCGAGCGAACTGTCGTGATCGTTTCGAGCGATATGATTATCACGGAACCCCGGCCAGACCTTCTCAGCGCAATCGGGCTGACGAGTGGCATCGCGGTGCTGGATTCCCGAATCTTCGTGCACTACTACCGAACGACCGAGGATGGCCGCATCATGCTTGGGAAAGGCGGAAATACCTTTTCCTTTGGAGGAAGAATTCTGCCGGTCTTCGACAAGCCGTCGCCCTACTCGTCTGTGCTAGGGGAGCGCCTGCTCGAGTTCTTCCCGTCCTTCACCGGTGTTCCTATTGCTGCAAGTTGGAATGGCCCTTCGGACCGTTCCGTGACCGGTTTGCCGTTCTTCGGCCGCTTAGACGATCACCCTGATATCGTCTACGGGCTGGGCTATTCGGGGAATGGAGTTGGTCCAAGCTATCTCGGGGGCAAGATCCTCATGTCGTTGGTGCTCAATCGGGACAACGAATGGACGCGATCACCGATTTCACACGGTCCGATGGGATATTTCCCGCCAGAGCCTATTCGCTATGCGGGATCAATCGCTGTCCGTAACGCAATCAGGCGTAAGGAGTGTGCCGAAGACCAACATCGGAAGCCTTGGGCTTTGGACGTTATGCTCAGTAGGCTTGCGGGTGCCGCCGGAAAGGCTGACAAGAACTGATCTATCCTACAATAAGCAGCAATCTCTGCAGATTCTCCGCGTTGTATCAGAAAATGGCTTACGAACTCCTGCTATCGTTCTGATGATTCTTGATGGCTGCAACCCAAAGATCCACATCATCAGCAAGATCAAATCGCCGGCACGCGTCCTCTACATAGCGAATAGCCTGCTCAACAAACGCATCGGTTCCATGGACTGCCTTGTATTTATCGATCTTGGCGAAGTCGAGGTGGAGCGAGAACTCGCCGCCCGCAGTATTAACAAACACGCCGAGCGCTGCTTGGTCAATTGAACTGTGTTCTGATTTAGGCATCCTATTACCTGGAGCTGATTTGTTTCGGGCAAGTCCCGTTTCGGGGAAGTTTCCCGGACCGGAACGTCCTGGATAGACCGACAAACGATACGAGGCCCGCGCATCCGACCCATATGCCACCCTGCTGTCGAACTCTTGGCTCGGGTCCGCCAAGGCACCTTCGACGAACATGCAGCGAACCATGCGCCCGCCGACGGCCGCGAGGCTGGGCGTCTCTACTGCGCACGCTTCGCGCCTGATCGGGCACCGCGATCGGAACCGGCAGCCGGAGGGTAGGTCAATTGGGCTTGGCACCTCTCCCAAAAGCTGCAGAGGCTTCCCGCCGCACGGATGGTGCTCGCCGTCACGACGAATACGTGGCGCGGCAGCAAACAATGCCTTGGAATACGGATGGGCGAAGCCGCTCTGCATCTGGAGCGTGTCGCATTCCTCGACCACTTGCCCGAGGTACATCACGAGAACCCGATCGGCGATACGGCGCACGAGATGGAGATTGTGGGTAATAAAGATGTAAGCTACGCCGCTCGCTGCTTGGACGTCCTTCAGCAGGTTGATGATCTGGGCCTGGACGGATACGTCGAGCGCTGAGACTGCTTCGTCGCAGATAATGACATCCGGGCGAGGCGCAAGGGATCGGGCAATGGCAACACGCTGGCGCTGCCCACCCGATAGCTCGTGAGGGTATCTGCTTGCGAAGTCCGCCGAAAGCCCAACTTGGTTCAGGAGTTCGACAATTCGCTCCCGGCGTTCGCTGCGCGTGCCTTGTCTGTGAACCCGAAGCGGGTCCTCGATACTCTCACCGATCGTGCGGCGTGGGTTCAAACTCGCGTAAGGATCTTGGAACACGATCTGGACAGAGCGGCGATACCGCAGCGGGTCCTTCACCAGCATTTCCTGCGCGCTCTGGCCTCGGAGGCGGACAGTTCCCTCTGTCGGCTCGGAGAGCCACATCAAACAGCGTGCCAACGTACTCTTACCGCACCCCGACTCGCCGACTATGGCCAGCGTTTCACCGGGATAGAGTTTGAGAGACACGTGGCTTAAAGCATCGACCACCCGCGGCTTGCGAGCGAGCAGGCCGCCGAGCTCATACCGTTTACTGAGGCCCTCGGCCTCCAAGATCGGCTGTGACGAGACCATCAATGTGCAGCATCTCCGGTAACGAGGCAGGAAACGGCGCGTGAGGCCGGGAATGCTCTCTCGCGAGGGAACTGAGACCGGCAACGCCCCTCTGCGAGATGGCAGCGGGGCGCGAACGCACAGCCTGGTGAAACCTCGTGCGGCGATGTTACGGAGCCCGCGATCTCCCTGAGACGACTGCCGTCGGCCGACCAGTCGGATGCGTCGAGGAGGCCCGCCGTGTAGGGATGCAAGGGTTTGTGGAAGACATCAGCCACGGGCCCCTCCTCAACCTTCCGGCCCGCATACATTACCACGACGCGGTCGGCGACCTCGGATACGACGCCGAGATCATGCGTGATCAGCAGGACGGCCATGCCGAACTCAGACTTGAGCTCATTGATCAGCCCCAGCACCTGAGCCTGGACGGTCACGTCGAGCGCGGTCGTGGGCTCATCCGCGATCAGCAGGGTAGGCCGGCAGGCGAGCGCCATCGCGATCATGACGCGCTGCCGCATTCCTCCCGATAGATTGTGCGGATACTGCCGTACCCTCTCCGCCGGTGCGGGCACGCCGACGGTGCGGAGAAGTTCGATCGCACGGTCCATTGCTTCGCTCGCCGGGACCCGCTCGTGGAGCATCAGCGGCTCGGCAATCTGACGACCGATCCTGTATACTGGATTGAGCGCCATCATCGGGTCCTGGAAGATCATGCCGATTCCGGCGCCGCGAACCGTCCGGAGTTGACGCTCGTCAAGAGCAAGAAGGTCCCGCCCCTGGAACATGACCTTCCCCGATACGCATCCGACAGCTCTCGGGATCAGTCGGAGCAGCGCCAGTGCGGCCGAGCTCTTGCCCGAGCCGGATTCGCCAACCAGGGCGACCGTTTCACCCTCGCGGACACTGAAACTCACGCCGTTCACGGCATAAACAGGGCCGCGCGACGTGTCGAAGGCTACCTGCAGTCCCTCCACATGCAAGAGTTCTCTCATCGCTGCCTCATGCGCGGATTCAGCGCCTCATTGAGACCCTCTCCGACCAGATTGATACTTAATACGGTGATCAGGATGGTGACGCCGGGGATGGCTGACATCCACCAAGCCGTCCGCAGAACGGTCCGCCCGACGCCGATCATATAGCCCCAGGACATGATGTTCGGATCACCCAGACCAAGAAACGACAGACCTGCTTCCGTTAGGATAGCTGTCGCGACCATAAGCGAAGACACGATGACGACAGGCGGCAGCGCATTTGGGAGAATCTGCCGGAGTATGATCTCCGCGCTGCCCATGCCCATCGCTCGACAGGCCTGGACATACTCCCGATTGCGTTGGCTGATGAACTCTCCGCGCGCTAGCCGCGCAACTGATGGCCAAGACACCAGCATTATGGCGAAGGTAATGGTTGCCACTGAAGGGGACGTAATCGCCACGATGACGACGGCGAGCACGAACGACGGAATGGTCAGGAAGAAGTCCGTTATTCGCATCAAGATTGCATCGAGCAAGGCCCCCCTGGATCCTGCAAGTGCGCCGACCAGCACCCCTAAGATCGTTGCCGCAAGGCTCGCGATTATCCCGACTAGGAGCGACACGCGCGCTCCATGTAGAAGGCCCGCCAAGATGTCGCGTCCCGACACATCGGTGCCGAGTGGGAACCGATCGGATGGCGGCATCGACGGTCGCCCGGCCATATCGAACGGATCGGCAGCATAAAGCATCGGCCCGAACACGGCGGCGAGCACTATCACAAAGAGAACGAAGAGACCCGCGACAGCGCCGCGATTGCGTCGGTATCGCCTCCAGAAATCCGCGGGCCCCATCATCGCTGCACCAGACGCGGGTCGAGGATACCGTAGAAGATGTCAACTAAGAGATTGGTGAACACGACGACAACGGAGGATGCGAAGAGGATTCCCAGGAGCAGATTTAGGTCGCGCTGGAGCAATGAATCCAGCACAAGTCGGCCGAGACCTGGCCAGCCGAATACTGTTTCGACCAGGATGGAGCCGCCGAGCAGATGCCCGATCTGGACTCCGACCAGCGTCACCACCGGCAGAAGCGCATTGCGCGCCGCATGGGTGAAGGCGATGCGCATCTCCGAAAGTCCCTTGGCGCGGGCGGTCGTGACGTAATCGAGCGTCATGACCTCCAGCATGCTCGTTCGCATCACCCTTGTATAGACCGCAACGTAGAACAGGCCCAGCGTGAGCGCTGGCAGGACCAGATGGTGAAGCACGTCTAGGATGGAGGCCAACGGGCCGAACTCGGCACCGATCGTGCGCATTCCTCCGGATGGCAGGATCCCCAGCGTGATGGAGAAGAAGACGATCAGCATCAGCCCGAGCCAGAACTGCGGGGTGGCGTAGATGACTAGGGCTAGGACCGAGAACAGCGTATCGAACCAGCTACGGTGCCGAATGGCTGCACAGATGCCTAGGAGCATTCCAACCAGTACGGCAATGGTGATCGCGCTCAGCATCAGGATGAGGGTCGGAACGAGACGTTCGAGAATAATGTCAATCACCGGTCGGTTCTCGCTGAAGGAGACCCCAAGATCGAAGGTCATCAGGCGACCGATATAGATGAAGAACTGCTCGTGGAGCGGTTTGTCGAGCCCGAACGCCTCTTTCAGCTGTGCGACGGACTCAACCGTGGCATGCCCAGTGCTGCCCGCGATGATGTCGGCGGCATCACCGGGCGCCAGTTGCAGCAGCAGGAAGTTGAGCGCTGCGATCGCAAAGACGACAGGTATGGTCTGGCCGAAGCGAATGGCTATGAAGGACAGGCTCCCAGACACCTCTTTCACCTTCCTCTCGTATGGGCGGCGCCTACACCGCCGATATTGATCAGCATATCGGATGACTAGATTACTTCGTTTTCCAGACTGAATCCCAGCTCGAATACATCGAGATACCGTTCGTGATCAGTCCATGCACTTTCTTGTTGAAGATATGAGCGTAATGCATCTCAAGAAGAAATAAGACGGGCTGCTCGTCATGGAGGATCTGCTGGATTTCTGCGAGCTGCGACCTGCGCTTCTCGAGATCCATCTCACGCGCCGAAGCGCGGAACAGTTCGTCCACCCGATCATTTTTGTAGCCCATCGAGTTAGTGAACGAAGCGCCCGGTTTGATGTTGTAAGAGGTGAACGAACGTTCCACGCCGATGCTCGGGTCGGAATAGTTGTGGGTGAAGGAACTCGAGACATCGTAGCTCCATTCCCCGTAAACTGCCTTCAACCAGCCGCCGAGATCCGCACTTTTGGTCTCGACTTGGACGCCGATCTTCCCCCACTCCTGTTTGACATATTCAGCAAAACGGACCCAGTTCTCGCCATAGGGCAGGAAATACTGCGTCAGACGGAACCGGACACGATCGGGTCCCTGCTTGAAGCCTGCCTCGTCTAGCAAGGCTGCCGCCTTCTTCGGATTGTATTCGTACGACTTGAGCGCGACATTATATAATGTCTGGTTGGTGCTCACGATGGGCCCGGTGGCGGGCTTGCCGAAACTGTACCAGATTACGTCGGCAATCTTGGAGCGATCGAGTGCCATGCTCAGCGCCTGACGAACTCTCTTGTCTCCGAGCGGCTCGGTGCGCAGGTTAAGTTCAAGCCACATGATCGGGCCCAGCCCCTCAGCGCCTTTTGTCGACAGCTCCAAATGCGGCTGGCTGGCCAAGCGCTGTATTTCCGCCTCGGGCAGCGCGTTCATCGGCGCGAGGTCCACCTCCCCATTTTCCATCGCAATGGCGCGCGCTGCACCGTCGGGTATGACGCGCAGGACCAATTGATCGAGATAGGGCCGCCCTTCGCGCCAGTATTCGGGATTGCGCTCAAGGATGATATGACTGCCTCGCGACCATTCCTTGAAGCGGAATGGTCCTGTCCCGACCGGCCGTGTCATGACCTCCGCCTGACGCACGGCGGATGCCGAGGACATGTCAACACCCTCGAATTTGTGCTGTGGCATAACCGGCGTATCGCTCGGCTGAAAAGCCTTGAGGAAATATGGAAGGGGCGCCTTCAGCCTGAAGATGACCGTCAGGGGATCAGGCGCCTCGATTGCTTCGACATCGCCGAAATATGTCTTCCCTCGGGAGTGATAGGGCCTAACGATCTGTTCGATGGTGAATTTCACATCGGCAGATGAGAAGGGTTTCCCGTCATGCCATTTGACGCCGCCCCGGAGACGAAATGTATAGGTTCGCCCGTTATCGGATACTGTCCAGGATTCCGCGAGGCTGGCGACTGGTTTCAGATCCGGCCCCTCATAGGCCAGGAGGCTTTCGTAAATCTTCGTCGATACGATTGACACCGGAACTGCCGTCGTGACGATCGTTGATAGGGCTGCTGGCTCCGGATGGAATACGTAGGTCAGCGTGCCGCCTTTCACCGGCTCTTGCCCCGACGCCGCACCGATACCTGCGATACTCCCAACGGCAATACAAACCAATGTCTTCAGTACATTTCCGAACATCTAGCCCTCCTTCGTCCTCGTTCCCCGCAAGAGGTCTCCCGCACCGGCGGGCCCTTATGGTGCCTCGCCGCACCACGTACAGATGAACTCGATCAGATGGTTGATTGAGGCGAGATACTCTGCAATGTTGATGTGCTCGTCCGGCTTGTGCGCCTGAGCGATTGTGCCTGGCCCGAAGATGATCGCAGGGATTCCCCCCTGATTCACCAAGTGGCGCATATCGCAGCAGAATGATCCAGGCCTGACCATCCCATCCTCGCCATGCCGCTGCAAGACCCGGACCATCTCCTGGGCCGCGTCAATGCTGGTGGACTGGAGCACACCGTCGTCATGGTGGAGGAAGGACAAAAGCGCCGGCGTCTGAGACAGAAATGAGTCGCCACGATTCACGTCATCCACCGCTCTGCGGAACGCTGTCATGACGGCGGTGACGTCGCCGACGGAGGGTGCGAAATAGGCACTTCCCTTAATGAGGACCTCGCTCGCGGTCGCCGTCTCATAATGCCCACCGGCAATCTTCCCGATCACGAGTGAGAACGGTGCTGGGCCCTCGCGATCGCCGATCTCCGCATTGTAGGACCGCTCCAACGCCAGCAATCCTTCAACGATCGCCGGAACCTTCTCGATCGCGCTTACTCCGTCCTGCTGGCCCGCGTTCCAGCGTGCGCCCGGAGAGCGCTGTCGGCCCGGCACGGTTATTTGCCAATAGAGTCCGCCGGGATGCTCGACAGCGACCGTGTTGTTCGTCGGTTCGAGCACAATGGCACCATCGGCTCGCCAGCCACGACGAACGAGATCGAGCGTGCCATTTCCAGCATGCTCCTCATTGACGACGCTTTGGAAGATGACGTCACCCGCCAGCCTCACTCGAGCAAGCTTGAGGTACTTCAGTGCCATGAGAGCAGCGACCAGCCCGCCCTTCATATCGGAAGTTCCGCGGCCATACATCCGTCCGTCCGCGATCTCGGCTCCAAATGGATCTCGGGTCCAGTCCTCAGCCGGCTCTACCGTCACAGTGTCGACATGACCATTGAGGATCAGCGAGCGCCCGCCCCCCGCTCCCTTGAATAGTCCGACTACATTAGGGCGTTCGCAATAATTGAGGACAGTCTCGAGACCGCTTTCCCGTAGAGCCTCATAGGTTGGAAGCACGTCGTATGGGAGGATCAGGTCATGCTGCCAGTGTGTTGGATACTGAGCAATATTGGGAAAGTGTGCGAACATGGCCCCGATATCGGGCTCCTCCACCGTTACCTCGGCTCCAAGTTGGCGAAGGATCTCGGCGATGTGCTCCTGCGCTCTCCCCTCCTCGCCGGTAAGGCTCCGGATACCGACGAGCGCAGCGAGGCACTGTATACTCTCCTCGCGATGCTGGTCAGCCAATGCAGACGCTGCCTCCGCGCCGTTCCTAGGGTTGTCTTCGGTTTGAGGGTGCGACCGCAACATCCTATTACCTTCGCCTCTACAGCAGATCATTGGTAACGAGAGTATGGGCTGGCTGTATAAGAACAAATAAATTATGATACGCGTGTATAAATTGGACTTATACATGCGGAGGAGCCAGTGCTTTATACCCAAATCCGGGCCTTCGATGCAGTCGCGATGGCTGGGAGCTTCATCAAGGCGGCGGATGCGCTGCGCCTCTCGCAGCCGGCCCTGTCCATGCAGGTTCGGGCTTTGGAGCAGGCTTATAGCGTGAGGCTGTTGGACAGGTCAGGACGCTCGGTACGTCTGACCCAGGCTGGGCAGGAACTCTTTGAGCTGACCCGACAGTTCATTCGTCTTGAGGAGCATATCGCGGAGGTCCTCGCCGCCAATATGAGCCTGTCCGAGAGCCGGCTTACCCTTGCCTTTGACGGTCCTCACATTACGCTGCCGCTCGTTGCTCGATTCCAGGCACTCTATCCGGATGTCGATCTGAGCGTGTCCATGGGCAACACGCAAATTGTCCGCAAGCAACTCCTCGAAGGCCGTGTGGATCTTGCGGTGCTGCCCGGCATCGCCGACGATCCCCGGGTTCATGCAGTACCTATTCAGCATCATCTGCCGGTAGTCATTGTGGGAGATTCCCACCCGTGGAGGGACCGAAGCTCGGTTTCCGTTAGTGAATTGGCTGATGTACCCATAGTTGCGCGGGAAGAGGGATCCAACACCCAAGCCCGGGTGGACGAGGGGCTCGCAGCAGCGGGCATTCGACCGAGATACGTTCTACATCTTGGCAGCAGGGAAGCGGTCATCGCAGCGGTCGCCGCAAATCTTGGCATCGGCATTGTCTGGGAGCGTGAGGCCCAGGCCTCTACCCGGATCCGCGCCTTGTCACTGAAGGGCTCGAACATTTACAGCACCGATTATCTGGCTGCGCTCAAAAGTGAGCAATCGCGGCGTGTCATCAGGGCTTTCTTCGCAGTAGCGGGGGCCGAATCGGCGTGCCCATAAGCGGCTTCACCAAGTGGTGCCACTCGCTCTTGCTCGCACGGTCCTGGAACGAGTGGCTGAACGAGTAGAGCGACTGATCCTCACTGCTAACGCCGATCTTTCTGGCTCCGTTGCATTGACCTCGGCAGTCTACAGGGCACCGTCATGTCTGGATGGCGCCCGTTTGGCAATGTGATTGTTGATGACGTTTGGGCCTAGCGGGGCGGGTGCAGTCATGTCTCCGGCCTTTGTGCGCGGTATGTCATAACCGCTGGCCCTGATGT
>NZ_JBVVAJ010000050.1:0-27304 GCF_055792805.1 Microvirga sp. HS2 | reverse complement strand
GTTCCAGGCGCATGGCAATCGACAGAAGGCCGCCGACGATGCCCGCCGTGAAGCCGAAGATGAGGTAGAGGGTGCCGATGTCCTTGTGGTTCGTGGAGTAGAACCAGCGCCGCCAGAACGTCGAGTGACCGTGGCTCTGCACATGATCTACAAGCGGCTTAACACTGTCGGGCATGGCAGGAGGCTCCCAAGACAGAACCACGTTCGAACACCAGAACAGTTCCCGCGAATGAATTTTATTGCTGTGTATCTTCAGAAAATTTGCTGGCTGCGGCTTCATCTTGGACTGCTGTGTGTGCCCTAATGGAATCTACGACAATGCAGATTTTCCGCTTGGAGATGTCAAAAGAATTCGCTTGTCACACCGCCGCGCCGAGCAGACGCTCATCTGTGTCCCTGAGAGACCCATTTGGCAGTTGATGCCGACTGCATCTGTCGATGGGGCCAGGGCGAGCTGGAGGATACGGCGATGCAAAGGGTTAGGACCGCGCGCTCCATTGCAATGACCGCCACCAATACTGAGGCACGATGGCAGGCCATCAGCCTTGTGGCTTCAGCTGTTGCGCTGACCGGCTGGTTCATTCTTACGTTTTAGAATTGTAAGGCCGTGGGAGATTAGCCGTGCGACTTTATAACTTGTTCTGCCGCGCTGATCGGGACGAACTCATCTGCGCGGTCCCAGAAGACCGACCGGTGCCATCCTTTATCACGGGTCCGGTATGGGATTTTGTCGGCAGGGTCGAGGAGAGCGTCATCAGATCAGTGGGCTTCAACCATGACGCGGCGCAAGCAAGCATTCAATTGAATGGCTTCTACCTCTTTCAGCTTGTCAACGCGTCAGGCATTCAGCCAAAGACCCGCCAAAGTAGCGCGGCAGAGGCCGTCGACGACATTCGGGCGAGCGGCAATGCCTCCCTGCAAGAAGTGTCTGGGCAACCATCCGAGATCCGAATTGCGTCGGTTCAAGTGAGAGTTGGGACCGAGGTTAAGATGCCTCCCGATAGCCGGGTGTCGCCCCTGCCGGGCCAGATCAACGACTCTGATCTCCATGTCGTGAGGAAATGATTATGACTGTCACGCTATACCCGCAACCGTCACCTGAGCTGGCGCGCAGGCGCCGGGATCTTGCCCCCGACGTGCATGCCGCCTTCGACGCGTTCAGCCGCCGGGTATTCGCCGACGGTGTCCTGGACAGCAAGACGAAGCAGCTGATTGCCGTTGCGGCCGCACATGTCACCCAATGTCCCTATTGCATCCAGGGGCACACCAGGGCCGCTCAGCGCGCCGGCGCCACGGCGGAGGAGCTGATGGAGGCGGTCTGGGTGGCCGCCGAGATGCGGGCCGGCGGAGCCTTTGCTCACGCCAGCCTCATGATCGCTTCCTTGTCCGAAGATCGCTAGGCAGGACGCGACAGGGCGATTAGAGTAGGCGGCCAGGCACCGGACGTTCCGGCGCTCGCCATCACCCTTGAGGGCGACCTGTGCTCCCTGAGCGTCGCACCCGGAGAGGTGATCCGGTCCTGCCGGCTGCCGCCGATGACCGGCACTTGGAGCATTCCAATGGGCACAAAGGTTCCAGAAGACAATGTGGGGCTGAAGCGGGCTTATGAGCCGCCTGCTGCCGATGACGGCGCTCGCATTCTCGTCGACCGTCTGTGGCCCCGCGGGATCTCCAAGGACGCGCTTGCCCTCAATGAATGGATGAAGGACATCGCACCCAGCACCGAACTGCGTCGCTGGTTTGGCCATGACCCTGGACGATGGCACGAGTTCTGCCGCCGGTACGCCGCCGAGGTGCATGAACACCAAGATCTGTTGGAGGAGTTGCGGGCCCGCGCCCGCAAGGGCCGGATCACCCTCGTGTTTTCCGCCCGTGACGAGAGGCACAACGACGCCATCGCCCTCAGGAACCTCATCCTGCACGGCAGGGTGAATCAAGAGACAACCAAAGTGCAAAAAAAGTGACTTGAACAGGCAAAGCTATTCGTTTGTCACATAACCCGTCCAAGCGTACCCTTGTGCTTATCGACCAATGGCGCCGATGACCGGCATATCTTCACAAGCCCCTCGTCAGCGCATACCCAGAGGAGGCAGGGATGCTCACCGCTGCGGATGTCATGACGAGAGCGGTCGTCACGGTCAGGCCCGAGACGTCAATCCATGAGATCGCCAAGCTGCTGTGCGACCATCATATCAGCGGGGTTCCGGTGGTCGACGACAGGGAGCGGCTGCTCGGCATTGTCAGCGAAGGCGATCTGATCGGGCATGCCCAGTTGGTCGGCGAGCAGCGCCGATCCTGGTGGCAGACATTCCTCGGCGGCCCCATGGTGCTGGCTCAGCACTACGCCAAATCACATGGCCGGACCGCCAGCGACATCATGACGAAAGACGTGGTCACGGTCCTGGAGGCCACGTCGGTCGCCAACACGGCCCGCGCGCTGGAGCAGCATCGGATCAAGCGTGTCCCTGTGTTGCGGGATGGGAAGCTCGCGGGCATTGTGACCAGAAGCAACCTGCTTCAGGTGCTGGCGACCGCTGACGTATCGAAGCCGATGAACGTTGCCGACCGCATCATCCGGGAGCGGCTGAACGAGGAACTCGAAGACCAGCCCTGGGCCTATCTCCTGTCGAAGAACATCGTTGTCGAAAATGGCGTCGTTCACCTGTTCGGTATTGTCCAATCAGAGGAAGAGCGACACGCCATCCGCCTCGCGGCGGAGAACCAGGCCGGCGTGACGGCGGTGGAGGATCACTTCTCAATAGTACCACCCGCCTCCTACGTCTTCTGAGTGCGCGGACAAGGCTCGCCCCGCTGCTCGACACAGTCGGATTTGTCCCAGGGCTTCAGTGCGGCGGGAACCTTTTGATCGGCCCACCATCCGATGCGTTGCGCAACCAGCGTTCTCAGCTGTCCCCATGGAGGATCCCATGCTTGCCCGCTTTGCCGCCGTCGCTCTTACTGCCGCACTTGCCATGCCGGCAGTAGCCGCCGATCAGGTCGAAAAGGCGCCGCCAAGCGGCGCCTACAAGAAGGTGAGCGAACTCGTGAAGCTGCCCGAGTTCCTGCCGGGTCTCGGCCAGCTCTATGTCGATCCCAAGACCCTGCCGGCCGGTCCATTCCTGGCCTATGATCGGGAGGGGCGTCTCGTCAGCACGGTCTACATGCTGCCCATCGAGGACCTGTCGAACAAGGACAAGCGTTTCGATGATCTCGCGGCACCCGGCGGCAAGGTTGATCATGTTGACGTCTACTTCAATGCGGGGCATCCGGGCGTTGAGAAGCCTCACGCCCACGTCGTTCTGTGGCACGTGCCGAAGGCTGATGAGAATCGCGTGGCGGCGAAGTGATGGTCTCGCGTCGGCAGATCCTGCGGATCGGCGGGGGCCTCCTCGCCGGCCTGGCATCGCCCCGCCAGCCGATTGCCGCTGAGGCGGTCGAGATCCGGATGCAAGGCAACACGGACGGCTCGCATGTGTGGTTCGATCCAATCGGCTTGCGCCTTGAGCCCGGCCAGACTATTCGCTGGATCAATCTGGATCCTGGCAACTCCCATACGGCCACCGCCTATCATCCGACGAATTTCGAACATCCGCTGCGTATCCCCGAACGGGCTGAGCCCTGGAATTCGGACTACCTGCTGCCGAACGAGACGTTCTCAGTCATGCTCCATATAGAGGGTATTTACGACTTCTTTTGTATCCCGCATGAGCACGCCGGCATGGTGGGGCGAGTCATTGTCGGTCAACCCGGCCGGCCGCCAGCTGCCAGCGTTTCGGCTCAGACGGCTGGCGGGGAGCCGATCCCGGAAATTGCACTCCAGGCCTTCCCGCCTGTCGATGAGATCATGCGCCGGGGTATCGTCAGGCGCACATAGGGGGTGATCCTGCACCAGCGGGAATCTTCCTGGCTCCGCCCCATCCACAGGTCATCTACCAAGGCCTGCTAGGTATTAATGAGGGCCCATGATCCGTTCGGTTGCTTATGGAAAGGCCATTCTCGCCGGCATAGCGATGCCGTCGCCTGGAAGCTCGTTGCCCAGCTGCTGATCTGGGCCGGTGTGCATTTCTTTGACCTTGTCATGACCCTTGGGCACGGTACGAGTGACCAGCGAACGCTACGCCATTGGATTGGCCCGCGCCTTCGGCGGCGCGGCCATCTTCGGGATCCCACTGCTGATGACCATGGAGACGTGGTCGCTGGGCTTTGCCGTGGGCCGCGGCCGGCTGCTGCTCCCGGAGCCCGCATGCCGCCACACTGATCGTGCGCGCCACGGGCTTCGCCGAGCCCTAATGACTGGGCGGGCCATTCGGGCTGAAGCGGTCTGAGATGGAAATGAGCAAATGAGGAGGCGTGAGACCGGGTTGCTGACGTCCTTCTCTCAGGTGGCCGGGACTCGCCTTACAATCGTCTTTGACTTGAGGCCGCTTCAGCCCCCGGCTGAGAACGGAACTCCTGCCCGATGCGTGATGTCAGCCGCCCTGGGGCCTCCCCAGCCGAGTGGAGTATTGTCATCGCCCCATGGTGCGACAGGAACGCATCATCGATATTTCATGTGGGCCGGGAGACGTCGCGCCCCGGTTCTCGATAAGGACGCGAACTTTCTCCTCTGCCTTCCGAGAATCAGCGCCATTGATTTAGCGGCGTCGTTAGGCCAATTTATCGTGATTTTAGTTTCATTGACATTTCAGCACATTTTCCGTGTTCTATGATCCATGGATATTGAACTCGCTCGAACGTTTCTTGAAATCGTTTCGACCGGGAGCTTCATGCGGGCTTCGGAGCGCTTGAATGTCGGGCAAACGACCGTGAGCGCACGCATCCGAATCCTGGAGCAACAGCTGGGGCGGCAGCTTTTCGTTCGCCACAAAGGTGGGGCCTCATTGACACCTGCCGGTGAGCAGTTCCTTCGCCACGCGCCGATGTTCGTCCAGCTGTGGCAGCGCACGCTCCAGCAGGTTGCGGTGCCGCCCGGGCGCCGTGCCGCGCTGACTGTCGGCAGCGAGGTCAGTCTATGGCAGCCGCTTCTCCTCGATTGGGTTCGATGGATCCGCCATTCACTCTCCGATATCAGCCTCCACGTTCACGTGGATGTCCCGAAGGATCTGATCCAGCAAGTGGCATCCGGGTTTGTCGATGTCGCGATCATGTATGCCCCCCAGCATCTACCGGGCTTGGCAATCGACTTGCTGATGGAAGAAAAACTCGTGCTCGTGACGAGCCATCCGGAAGCCCGGCTTGAGGATGGGATCGACTACGTGCACATGGATTGGGGACCTGAGTTCGTGCTTCACCATGGCCTGAACTTTCCCGATCTCACCCCAGATCTCTTCATGGATTTTGGTCCGCTCGCACTGAGCTATGTTCTTTCAGCTGGCGGATCGGGTTACTTCAGGATGAGCGCGGTTCAACCTTATATAGCTTCTGGACGGCTTCACCTCGTCTCCGGGATGCCTCAATTTTCTTACCCGGTCTACGTCGTGCATTCCGTCAATACCGATACGGAGGTTGTCGGGCCTGTCTTGGACGGACTGCATTGCATTGCACGTGCGAATGGCGAACCACACAAAAGCGCTTAGGGGCCCGACAAGAAATAGGAACACTATAAAACCCGTACTCCTGTCTTAAGGTCGGCTGTGTTCCTCCACGGAGGGCATAAGGAATTGTGGGGCACTCAGTCATGGGTCTGTTGCAAGAGCCGCCCTCACAACATGTTGGCGTCGAATGGGGTTGCCTTTAAGCGCTTCGTACCTGCCCCACGAAACCTCATGCTCTCCTCCGCCGGGAGTTTTCCCTTGACGAAGCGAGGGAAGTATCTCTCCCTAATGCGATATCCCCTGCTGATTGGTAGCTCGATGGCTAAATCCTCCCCGCAGACGCGTCCTTTCGAACCGAGGCCGGACCTGAGCCACTTTGCCTCTGGCGCAGCTTATGTTGCCGGCAAGTTCGTGCCTATCGCCGAAGCCTGCGTGCCGATTCTGGACTGGGGCTTTCTTCACTCAGATGCGACCTACGATGTAGCACACGTCTGGCAAGGTGCCTTCTTCCGGCTTGAGGATCATCTTGATCGGTTCGAGCGTGGCATGGCGCGCCTGCGCATGAGCCTTACCTTGAACCGCAGTGAGATCAGAGACATCCTTTTCGAATGTGTCCGCCTTTCAGGCCTCCAAGACGCCTATGTCGAGATGGTCTGCACGCGTGGTATCCCTCGTCCAGGCTCTCGCGATCCACGGGACGCGGAAAATCGCTTCTATGCCTTTGCAGTGCCCTTCGTCTGGATTGCAACCCCAGACCAGCAGCAAGAGGGGCTCAATCTAACTATTGGAACCACACAACGGATTGCGCCCGAGGCGGTCGACCCGACGGTGAAGAACTATCACTGGCTCGATCTGGTCTCCGGCCTGTTCGAAGCCTACGACCGGGGCGGCGAAACGGTCGTGCTCACTGACAGAACCGGGCATGTCGTCGAAGGTCCAGGTTTCAACGTGTTCGCGCTCACGGATGGGCGGCTGGTCACACCCGACAGAGGGATTCTCAAGGGAGTGACGCGGAGGACAGTATTGGAGATCGCCGAGGAAATGGGGTTGATCCTTGAGGAACGCCCCCTCCCCGCGGATGAACTGCGCCATGCGCAGGAGGCTTTTGCGACCAGTACGGCGGGCGGGATTATGCCGATCACGCGCGTGGATGGTCAATCGCTGGCGGACGGGAAACCCGGGCCGACAACAAGGCAGATCCAGGACCGATACTGGATGCTTCACACAGACCCGAGATATGCGACAACGGTCATCTATTCCGTCTCCTCGGGTGCACTGCGCTGAGGCGATGCCGCGGTGACTTAGGAAAAGGCGGCCGGATCTCCAGTGGGGTCGGTCACGGGTGGGTGTTGCTGGTCCGCATCGGGACGGCAGCGATCTGCGCCAGGTGGGTCACTGCTGAGGAATGCCGCACCATCTCTCAGCAGTTTACGCCGAGCCCTGGCCTGCAGCCACGGCTTCTGCCTGGACGGGACAACGCTCCTGGGTTGATTGGGACTGGCTTGGTAGCTGTCCCGGCAGAAGTTGCGCATTCTCAAGTCAACCTGGCAGCGCCGTGATGTGTGAACGTTGGCGTGCCCGGCTGACACGCTCTGCTGGCAAAGCGGGCCTTTTGCGACCAACGGCGCGCTATCCCAATCGAAGCTGGTCAACAGCAGCGGAGGCCGCTCCCACCCGCAGCCCCGTAGCGGGCGTTCTGGCGCTCATGGAAGAACTCCGCGTAGCTCATGACCGGCCGGTCAGGATGTGCCCGCCGCATGTGGTCAACATAGGTGTCATAGTCAGGCATACCCACCATCAGGCGGGCCCCTTGGCACAGGCATTTGGCGAACCCGCTCCAGCGCTCGCTGAGACTAGTGTCCGGCATGAAGTCTCTCCTCAGCGCATGGCGGAGAACGCGGCGGCAGCATCCTCTTCCAATAGATCTCTTGTGGCCGGAGCCTCCCGGGCGGTCCAGCGGTCGGCTCGGTAAGCCTCAAGGCAGGACTGGAACCCGTAGTAGACGATACTCACCACCACGAGCACGAACAGAACTGACAGTGCGGCATCAATCCGGTCGTTCCAGATGACCTGGCTCATCTGGCCCGGATCCCGGGCGGGTGCGAGCACCTCACCCCGGGCGAGCGCGTCCGAGAACCGGCTGGCGTGCGACAGGAAGCCGATGGCTGGATCGGGATGGAGGATCTTCTGCAGGCCTGCGGTCAGTGTGCACACGACCAGCCATGCCGCCGGCAGGACCGTTACCCAGGCATAGCGCTCCCGTTTCATCCGGAAGATCACCACCGTGCACAGCACAAGGGCGACGGCGGCTAGCATCTGGTTCGAGATCCCGAACAGAGGCCACAGCGTGTTAACCCCGCCCAGCGGATCCGTCACTCCCTGGTACAAGAAGTAGCCCCAGGCGCCGACGCACAGGGCTGTGGCAGCGATGCTCGATCCCCAGGAGGCCGTGTCACGGAACCTGGGCATGAAGAAGCCAAGCAGGTCCTGCAGCATGAACCGACCCGCGCGCGTGCCGGCGTCCACGGCGGTGAGGATGAATAGTGCCTCGAACAGGATCGCGAAGTGATACCAGAAGGCCATCATCGCCTTCCCGCCGATGAGGTTGGAGAAGATGTGTGCCATGCCTACGGCGAGTGTGGGCGCGCCGCCGGTGCGGGAGATGACGGTGTGCTCGCCGACGTCTTTCGCGGTTTCCTCAATCTGTTGCGGCGTGACCGGGAAGCCCCATTCGGTAATCTTCGCTGCGGCGGTCTCGGCGGTGGTGCCGATCTGCGCGCCAGGACTGTTCATCGTGAAGTAGATGCCCGGCTCGATGATGCTGGCCGCCACCAGGGCCATGATGGCCACAAATGACTCCATCAGCATTCCGCCATAGCCGATGAGGCGGGCGTTGACCTCGTTGTCGATGAGCTTCGGCGTCGTGCCAGACGAGATCAGAGCATGGAAGCCCGACACAGCCCCACAGGCGATGGTGATGAACAGGAACGGGAATAGGGAGCCGGACCAGACCGGACCGGTGCCGTCGACGAAGCGGGTCAGCGCCGGCATCCTCAGGTCCGGCGCCACCACCACGATGCCGAGCGCTAGCGCCGCAATGGCCCCAATCTTGAGGAAGGTCGAGAGATAGTCGCGCGGCGCCAGGAGCAGCCAGACCGGCAGGATCGAGGCGACGAACCCATATCCGATCAGAATCCAGCAGAGCTGGGTGCCGGTGAAGGTGAAGGCCGGCCCCCAGGTCGGGCTCTCGGCGACAGTCTGACCAAAGATGATGGCGAGCATGAGCAGTACGAAGCCGATCCCCGAGACCTCGCCGATGGCGCCGGGCCGGACGTAATGCAGATAAAGCCCCATGAAGATCGCAATCGGGATCGTGGCGGCGACCGTGAAGGCCCCCCACGGGCTCTCAGCCAGCGCCTTGACGACGATCAGGGCAAGCACGGCCAGGATGATGACCATGATCGTGAAGGTGCCGAACAGCGCGATGACGCCCGGCACCGGCCCGAGCTCGGCCCGGATCAGCTCACCGAGGGAGCGGCCGTCACGGCGCATCGAGACGAACAGCACCATGAAGTCCTGCACCGCGCCGGCGAGCACCACGCCAGCGAGGATCCACATGACGCTGGGCAGGTAGCCCATCTGGGCGGCGAGCACGGGTCCGACAAGCGGGCCCGCCCCGGCGATGGCGGCAAAGTGGTGGCCGAACAGCACGTAGCGGTTGGTGGGCACGTAGTCGAGCCCGTCATTATGCCGGACCGCCGGGGTGGCGCGATCCGGATCGAGCTGCATCACGCGCCGGGCGATGAAAAGTGAGTAGTAGCGATAGGCGATCAGGTAGGTGGCAACCGCGGCCACCACGATCCAAAGCGCGTTGACGTGCTCGCCGCGCTCGATGGCAATCAGCGCCACGGCGAAGGCGCCGAGGATGCCCACCAGAACCCACACAAGGTGGGAGCGAACGGCTCCGGTCATGGCCGTGTCCTTCAAAAGACGCTGACGGGCTGACCTTCAGCGATATTTCCCACCAACGCCGATGGACAGCCGGAGTTCGTAACTTGGCAGCAGGTGGCGCATGCCCTCTCCGGTTACGCTCGCCAAAGCCCGGATGCACTTGCGCGGAGCCCGCGACGGCAACCCTCCGGCGGGCCAGAGCAGGAGCACGCTGGAAGGCCGACGATGAGCGATCAGCCGTCGCCCAGCCGCATCTGGCTGAACCGGATTGTCAGGCGCCGCGGAGCTGGGTGGGTAGCTCCAGCGCGCCCTAGTGGCCGTGCACCGCCACCGCATGCTGCACGGACGCGTCCAGAAAATCGGTCTCGGTGTCGGCGATGACGGTGATCGAGCAGTACATCTCGCCCGGGAAGGCACGGCAGTCGATGAACCTGCGTCCCGTGGCGTCCTCCCGGATCAGGTCGGCAATCACCCCGAGGAAAGGACCTTGCCGAGCCTGGCATGCCGGTTGGCTCGCCGAGCATGGCGGTCCCAGGAGCTAGCCCCCGATAGATACGAGGTCATCGTGCTCGGGCTCCTCGGGCCAGATCACGTTCGCGCGTTACCACGGCACGCGGCACGTCTGAGGGCCGGCGCAGCCCCGGGATGACTAGGTGAGCATGAGGTTTTGTGGGACCGGTATAAAGCGCTTGAGAGCAGTCCTATTCGACGTCAACGTCATCGTGTCGCACGGGCGACTCTTGAAGCAGATTCATACCTGAGTGTCCCATAATCCCTTATGCCCTCCTTGTAAAAGTGCTCAGAAGGCGGTGTAGTCCACTTCGACATAGGGGGAGTTTCACCATGGAGTACCGCAACCTGGGCCGCTCTGGCCTGAAGGTCTCGCCGATTTGCCTGGGCACAATGATGTTCGGCGGTCAGACGGACGAGGCGCTGTCCTCGCGGATTATCAACAAGGCCCACGAGGCTGGGGTCAACTTCATCGACACGGCTGACATGTACAACGATGGTCGATCCGAAGAGGTCACTGGGCACGCAATCGCTCTCAAGCGTTCCTCCTGGATTCTCGCCACCAAAGTTTCCAATCCCACTGGACCGGGTCCCAACGACAGAGGACTCTCACGCAAACACATCATTGAGGCCGCCGAAGCAAGTTTACGTCGGCTCGGAACGGACTGGATCGACATCTACTACCTCCATAAGGAAGATCATACGACGCCTCTAGCGGAAACCGTTCGGGCCATGGGCGACCTCGTGCGGCAGGGGAAGATCCGGTACTTTGGGGTCTCCAATCACCGGGCTTGGCGCGTGGCCGAGATTTGTCGCCTGTGCGATGAACTCGGAATTGACCGGCCTGTGGTGAGTCAACCCTACTACAACGCGATGAACCGGATGCCCGAGGTCGAGCACCTGCCGGCCTGCGACTATTATGGTCTTGGCGTGGTGCCGTACTCACCCCTAGCCCGCGGCGTCCTGACCGGAAAATACAGCCCCGGTGCGCCACCGCCCGAAACGAGCCGGGCTGGTCGGCGGGACACCCGGATGATGCAGACCGAGTGGCGTCAGGAGTCCCTGCACATCGCCCAAGAGATCAAGCACCATGCCGAAGGTCGCGGAATCACGGCGGGCCAATTCGCTGTGGCCTGGGTGCTGAACAACCGCTTTGTCACGGCAGTGATTGGCGGTCCTCGCACCGAGGAGCAGTGGGACGACTACGTAGGTGCTCTCGACTATCGATTCACGGCTGAGGACGAAGCCTTGGTCGACAGGCTCGTCGCTTCAGGTCACCCCTCTACACCCGGATATAACGACCCTGCCTATCCTCTTGAAGGGCGCTCTCCCCGCACGGCCTCTATGAACGTCCGCATCGATAGATGACTTCGGCGGCGACCGTCGTGCGATCGCCAATAGATCTCGGACGTATCGAACTATTGCAACGAATCCCCGTTTCCAACCCGCAGCGAAAGTTGAACTCCGACCGCGAGCAATAGCCCTAGGTCTTTTCGAGCGTATGGCATAGGCTCGCCACATGGGACTATTGACCTTCAGCATAAACGTCACCCTGGACGGCTGCGTCGACCACCAGGAAGGAATCGCTGAAGACGAGACGCACGCGTTCTTCACCCGCCTTATGGACGAGGGCGGTGCGATGCTGTGGGGCCGCATCACCTACGAGATGATGGAGAGCTACTGGCCGGCGGTCGCTCGCGGCGACGTGGACGCGCCGCCGGCGATACGCGAATGGGCGGTCAAGCTGGAGGCCAAGCCGAAATACGTGGTGTCGTCGACGCGAAAGGACTTCCCGTGGACCAACAGCCACCACATCGCCGACGACCTGCGAACAGGCGTGCAGAGGCTCAAGGACGCGACTCCGGCGGGCGTGCTCCTCGGTAGCGGCAAACTCGCGACCGAGCTGGACCGGCTGGATCTGATCGACGAGTACAAGCTCCTCGTCCATCCAAGGATCGCTGGCCACGGCCCGACCCTGTACCAGGGCGGGCTATCCAGCGCGCGACGGCTCGAGCTGGTCTCGGCGAAGCCGCTCCGCAATGGCGCGGTCGCCATGCACTACCGGCGCGAACGCTGACTTCGAGCAGCCTCTCGCGCACAGCTTGGGAACCTGCGCGTCTCGGGAACACCGCCAATTTGCAGTCGGCTTTGGTCGCCTGTTTCTATGGATGGGCACATAAGCTGCGGTCTGTCTGTGGCTCCAGTTAGAGCATCGGACTGAAAGGCAGATTCAAGAGGTTTCGGCCTGGGCTGGAGTGTGATTCCCTTCTGAGAACAGGAGGTGGATCATGACCCAGAGCTTCTCCTTGGATCTGCGCGTGAGGGTTGCGGCCTTTGTCGAGGCGGGCGATTCCTGCCGGGCGGCGGCCCGCCACTTTGGGGTCAGTGACAGTTGCGCCATCAAGCTGATGCAGCGCCAGCGGCAGTCCGGCTCCCTCGCGCCAGCCCGTCAGGGTCGCCCGCCGGGACACGGTAAGCTGGTGCCTTATGAGGCTTTTCTGATCCAAACGGTCGAGGCCGAGCCCGCCATCTCCATGCCCGAACTCGCCGCAAGGCTGCTGGACAAGCACGGGGTCGTCGCAGCACCGGCGATGCTGTCGCGCTTCCTGTGGCCGGTGCGGCTTCACGTATAAAAAACACCTGATGGCGGCGGAGTGCGCACGCGCCGACGTGCGGGATGAGCGCCGGGTCTGGGCAGGCCACCGCCAGCCACGTATGCGTGAGCAACCGCACCGCCTGGTGTTTCTCGCTGGTGTTTCTCGATGAGACCTACGTCAACACCAAGATGACGCGTCTGCGCGGGCGCAGCCTTAAGGGCCAGCGGCTGCGCATGAGCGCGCCCTTCGGCCATTGGGAGACCCATACTTTCATCGCGGGCCTGCTGGGCCATGAACTGAGTGCGCCCTGGGTGATCGATGGCCCGATCACCCGGTCTGCGTTTGACACCTACATCGAGACGCAACTGGCGCCGACGCTCAGCGACGGAGATGTCGTGATCCTCGACAACCTCGCGGTTCACAAGAGCGAGAAGGTCGCCCATTGCCTGAAGCAACGAGGGGCCTGGTTCCTGTTCCTGCCGCCGTATAGTCCGGACATGAACCCAATCGAGCAGGCCTTCGCCAAGATCAAAGCACACTTGCGTAAGGCTGAGGCCCGAACCTTTGATGCACTCTGGCGAGCGCTCGGCGACATCTGCGATCTCTTCGAGCCACAAGAGTGTTGGAACTACCTCAAGGCAGCCGGATATGCGTCCGTGTAATCGTCCGGTGCTCTAGAGCCGTTCATCATGCCGGGGTACCAGTGCTCGAATGCAGCACGCAGCGAGCCATCCAAGGTCCTGGCCTGTGTCTGCAGGAGCAGATGAGCCCCACGCCGGCTCCACTGCCTCTGCTGTTTCTTGGCAAAGCGCTTGCTGATCACCGCATTCACCGTCGCCTCGACATAAGGCCGAGGAGATCCGCTCGCCAGACCGGTAGCGCTCGCCATAGTTGATCAGACTGGCCCCGTTGCTGGTGATATAGACCCGAAACTCCTGCATCGTCGTCCTGAACTTGCGCAGGTTGCGATAGCGACTGTCGAGAGCTTGCAGATCGAGAAGCAGATCATCGATAGCCTCACTGGCTCGGTAGGTGTTGCCGTGCCAGAGGAACCACTTGATCCGGCGCAACTCATCAATCGCCTGCGCCAGGGCTTCCTTGTCATGGTGCACCAAGCCCTGGGCGAACTAGCGCAGGACCGTGATCCGCATCGACCCTGGCGCCATACTCGTCATCAGTGAACGGGTCCTCGCCGGCTCCATAGCGCGGAGCATCGGCCAGCCGATCCTTGTCGATGTCCACCACGTAGCCGCCGAGCCGTGGGTCATAGGTCAGCGCCCGCCAAGGCAGCGGGTGGTAACTCTCGCCGAGGCCCAGGAAGCCACCGAAGCTCATCACCACATAAGCCACCTGGCCCGAGATCTTGTCGACCATGACGTTATACACGGTCCCAAGCTGCTCGCCGGCGCGGTTGAGCACTGGCGTGCCCTCGACCTTGCTGGACGCGATCAGGCGCCGAGTTTCCTCAATGGCCACGCCCTCCCTGGATGGATCGAGCTCCATGGAGCCCGGCTCGCGGAGTTGTCTCTCATTGGGCAGTTTCGTCGGCATGGTACTCTCCTCCCAGGAGGAACGTCATACTGGAGCGGCCGTTCCGGCTTGCTTGAGGGCTCAGCAAGGCGTGCCAGCGTTCGATGTGGCGGCCCCGGTCACTGCAATCGAGCCGGAGGCCGAGGATACGACCGCACGGAAATCCAACCAGGATTGGATGACCTGAGTTGGCATAACGGGCCAAGAGAACGCAGGAAATGAGATGGGATCTACGTGGCCTGGAAGGCGCGGCGGGCTCGTTCGCGGATCTCGTCCAGCTCGTCCTGAAGAGAATTGATCTGGCCTTCAACCTCTTCCAGTGAGGCGCATTCCGGCGTGATGAACAGGCGGCCATCCTCGCCTCTGGTATAACGCAGGAGGGCAATCCTGACGCACGCGGGATCATCGGGAGTTCCCGGCCTGATGTCCAACTCAAGGGCTCCAAAGACGTGCATGGGTTCACCTCCAACTCATCGTCTCACAAGGCGAAGAAATGTCGCGCGCGCTGCATCATAACTCTGCTCACCCACGGTCTATGAACAAGACCCGATCCGCCAACCCGGAAGAGGCGGAGTGCTGAACTTCAGCCCCGCCGGAACGCAGTCTGGGCGGCTCATGTCCGTGCTCGAGAGGGTCTGGGAAGCGATGGACCCGGTCGTTTCCGGATCGGAGACGGTGTCGAACTTCTGGGACCAGAGGTGATGCTGCCAGGATGTATCGAGGGTCGGATCTTCGGATCCTGTGCTCTCGGCTGCGGCAGCGGAGAGGATAAGCCCCGCCAAAACCATCACGGCTGCGGGAAGAACTCTGACGCTCATCATAGCCTCCACAATTGGACCAGAGAATAATTCCCCTTCCCTCAACAGCGTTCCCGTCGGACAAGAGAGCCGCCGTTCGTACGCGTCCCGGACAATCAGCCTCTCGCGGACGACCATGCCGCAGCGACGTGGAACTGAGGCGACGCAAGCGCATCGACGAACACCGCCGCTCTAATATGCCCCATACGACCGGTGCCCATCAAAGCCCCTCTGATGGGATGCTTTTTCTTTCCGAGCTACCCTGGAGCGCGACCTAACTTTACCGAGCGTCAGGAGCCTTTACCGACGATCATGCCCAAGCCTCTTGGCGCGTGTTGCCGTTGCGCGACGTGGTCCCGGCTCAACGAGCACCGTGGTTCGTGGGGCACCATGCAGCCGAATGGCCCTCAAACGGCATGGCGGCCCACACCTTTGCAGCCTGCAGCTGAAAGAACTCGGCCGCCCTCTGGACCTCGGGATCGGGCGAGAAGGCTTGCAGGCTCTGCAGGGTGAGCACCAAGCGGCGACGATAGGGCCACGGCAGAGCGGCGAGCGTATCGTCCACATTCAGGCGCGCGGTTCCTTCAACGGCAGCCTGATCGGCAATGTCATCTATCCGGGTCTGGACCGCACTTAGGCTCGCCGGGGTGGGAACATCGTTCATTGAGACAAGACCCAGGTACGCTGCACACTGCCCCGGCAACGACCGCAAAAAGCGATCGGTTCCGAGCATATACCTGTGTGTCAAAGCCGCAGCCGGCAAGCGATAGCGCCTGAACAGGAACAGCAGAGCGGCTCTTCAAATGGCGCCATTCTGTACAATGCCCAGGTTAATGCAGTTGCGGACGTTCCCGGAAGAATCGAGTCCGACATGAACCTTGCTGACCACCATCACTTCCCGGTTGATGAGAAGAAGACCTGATGGATATCTCGGTCATGTAGATCATTGTCGGCAGGATACCTCCTGTCCCTAACGGCCACAAGATCGAACGGACCGTGGTCTGTTCATGGGCCAGCGACGCAATGTTGCGCATGGCCAGAACCATGTGAAAGCGTGAGCATTATCTCCACGCGGTCAGCCATCTGGTCTGGCCAGCCCGTTGACGGAGATTTGCCATGGCGAAGCTGGCGGGAAAGGCCGATTGCTGCTGGGTGGTCAACGCCCCGAGGACAGCCTTTCCAGAACTGGAGGGTGAACAGACATGCGACGTGGTCATCATTGGCGCCGGCATCGTTGGCCTGACCGCCGCCTTGTCGCTCCTCGAGGCGGGCAGGTCGGTCGTCGTTCTCGAAGCCCGCCGGGTCGGTGGACAGGTCACCGGGCGCTCGTCGGCCAAGATCACAGCCCAGCATAGCCTCATCTACCGGCACCTCATCGATACGGCGGGGCGTGACATCGCCCAGGCTTATGCGGAGGCCAATCGCAGCGGCATCGCCAAGATACAGGACTGGATCAAGGCACTGGGGATCGATTGCGATCACGAGCCCAAGTCGGCCTTCACCTACACCTGCGACCCGAGTCGCATGGAGGACATTCGCGCCGAGGCGGAAGCGGCAAGGGCACTAGGCTTCAATGTCCGCGTGCTCGACAAGGCTCCCCTGCCTTTCCAGACCGCCGGAGCCCTGGAGTTTCCGGACCAGGCCCAATTCAATCCGGCCCGTTACCTCGTTGGCCTCAGCACGATAGTCCAAGCTCGCAGTGGACGCATCTTCGAGCAGAGCCGGGCCATGACCTTTGAGCCGGCCAGCCGATGGTCGGTCGGAACCGGCAAAGGCCAAGTGAAAGCCGATCACGTTGTGGTTGCCACCAATATCACCGTCAAAAGCCCGGTGGGCTACGCTAACCGCACCCAGCCCCGCTGCCATGTGGCCATGGCTTTCCGCACCGACGCCCCCGAGGCGGTGGATGGCATGTTCATCAGCATCGACGATCCGACCCACTCCCTCCGCGTCGGGCGCGATGCCGACGGGCCGCTGATCATCGCGCTGGGCCCCCGTTTCAACACGGGGCAGGACGGGGATGTATCCCGCCGTTTCCAGGACCTTGAGGCCTGGACCCGCATCCATCTGCCTGTCCGTGATGTGGCATGGCACTGGTGCAACGAGGATTACGACACCCCGGACCGCATGCCCTATGTCGGCCAGCCGGATTCGAAGGAGTCCCCAGGTTTCCACGTGGCAACCGGCTTCAATGGCTGGGGCATCAGCAATGGCACCGCGGCAGGTCTGGCGATTGCCCATGAGATCGCGACAGGCTCCCGGTTGTGGGGGCGGCTCTACCAGCCGGATCGTCCGACCCCAAAGGACTTCCACGAGAGCGGCGACACGCAATCGCTTGTTGATGACGTGGCTAAGATCGCTCCGGGTGAAGGCGGGGTCATCGTAAAGGGTGACGAAAAGATTGCGGTTTGGCGTGATGATGGCGGCGACCTTCACGCGGTGTCGGCCAGTTGCACACACAAGGGCTGCACCGTCACCTGGAACAACGCGGACCGGACCTGGGACTGTCCATGCCACGGCTCGATCTTCGAACCCGGTGGAACCGTGATCCACGGCCCGGCCCGCAAGCCGCTCCCGCCGCGGGAGATCTGATCCGTCCGCCCAAGGCGTCTCGCGCCCGCGCCAACATCCTGATGAAGGTCGGTGCCTTGGGCCGGCGGCACCTTCAGACACTGGGCGTCGCCTCACCCGCCGGTGAGAACAGGCGGAGCACTGGCCGATGCCGCCTCACCTTCGATGACGATCACCCGCGAATTGCTGTCGGCTGAACTGCCAGCTGGACCAGGTCGGATTTTGCGGGTCGGTCCCGTTGCAGAGACCATGCCCATTCCCTTGGCGTTGGTCTTCAACACGGCGACTGGCGCATCCCGCCCCTCCAGGAACACGCCGTAGACCGTGTCCGGTTTCAGCCGGGAGACATTCACCTCCAGGATGTCGACCAGCCCGAGATTGCGCGAGACCACATATCCTGTCCCGTCGCCCCCCTGCGGCGCCTTCAGGGCGATGTTGACAGTCTCGGACCCGCTGGGGCGCGGGGTCAGGTTGGCCCGTCCGTCCGTTCCCTGCGGGACGGCATCGGACACGAACACGAGCGCCTGGGGCGCCTGGCCGACCGGAACGCGCGCGGTTGCCTCGTTCTTGGATGTGTCGATCACATCGACGGCGTCGCCGTTCTCCAGCCCGACATAGATTCGGCTGCCGTCGCCCGAGGCCCAGATGCCGTGCGGGAGGGCTCCGACCGGGATCGTCTTCACAAGGGC
This sequence comes from Microvirga sp. HS2, assembly GCF_055792805.1. Lineage (NCBI taxonomy): Bacteria > Pseudomonadati > Pseudomonadota > Alphaproteobacteria > Hyphomicrobiales > Methylobacteriaceae > Microvirga > Microvirga sp. HS2. The sequence continues at coordinate 9,125 of NZ_JBVVAJ010000050.1, read as the reverse complement.
GGGTGTAGCCTCCAGGGTGAAGACCTTGACGGCGTTTTCACCTCCAACGGTGACATAGGCGAGGGTTTTCCCTTCGCTCTGGCCAAAAGCCAGATGGTTCGTGATCGGGCCCGTGTCGATGGTGCCCTTCACCTCAAGCGCCTTGGTGTCGATGCGCGTGACCTTGCCGACATCCTTGTGGGTCAGCCAGACCTCCGAGCCATCCGGGGTGACCTGGATGAACGGCGAGAACGGCGAGACAACCGGGATCTTCTTGACGACCTCGCGCTTGGCGACATCCACCACCTCGACCACAGGGTTGAAGCTGTTACACACGAAAGCCAGCTTGCCGTCGGGCGCGAAGATCGTCATGCCCGGCCCGCTGGTGGTCGGGATGCGGCCGACTTCGCGGTAAGTTGTGGCATCGATCACGGCAAGATGGTCCTCGCCCCGCACCGTCGCCCAAACCTGTTTGCCGTCGGGCGTGAAGAACGCCTCGTGCGGATTGCGCCCGATATAGGCAGTCCCCTTCACCTTGTTCGTGGCGGTGTCGATGAAGGTGACTGAGTTCGTCACGGTGGAAACCGCCACCAGGGTCTTGTGGTCCGGCGAGAAGCCGAGGCCATGCACGTTGACCTCGCCCTTGTAGAGGGGGCTCAGGATGTCCGGGCGCGGATTGCCGAGCCGGATCTGCCCGAGCAACGTGTTAGTCGCCGGGTCGATCACCGAGACCGTGTTGCTGTTCTGGTCAGCGGTGTAGACGCGGTCGCTCTCCGTCGGGAGAGCGACCGCCACTGTCGAGGCCGTGAGGAGAGAGCAAAGGACGGCGAAGCGCTTCATCGGGCTTACTCCTTCGGGGGTGAGGAAGAGGCAGGCATCTCAGCGAGTAGGCGGGTCATGAGGTCGATCTCATACTGCTGCTCGGTGATGATCGATTGCGCGAGGTTGCGAATGCGCGGATCGGTCGTGACGAGGAGCACAGCTTTCGCCATGTCGACCGCACCTTGATGATGCGGCACCATGGCCGCCAGGAAGTCGCGGTCGGGCCGGCCTGTCTGTGGCACCGCGGCCATGGCCGCATGCATGCGATTCATCGCCTGGGCCATCAGACTGTCAAAAGACGGGGAAGCCGAGGCCGGTGCGGTCTGCTCCGGAGCGGAGGGCGGCTGATGGGAGTGGATGTCTTGCGCCCAGGCCTGGCCTGCCTCGCACACCAGGCCAAACAGCAGCGCCCATTGAAGCAGACACAGCGGTGGAGTTGGGACAAGGCCTCCCATGGGCGTCAGGCCACGACGATGCTTCCGGTCATGCCAAGGCTCCTTCAGGCATGGGCGGCCACGAATGACTGTAACGCGGATCGGTGCGACGAGCACCGGCCAGAGTGTCCTCTCTTCCCGAGTTAGGGGCCAATGCTCTTCAGGCTAGAGCACCACGATTCCGGCGTGCTTGGCCTTCTGCTCCGGCTCGACATGGATCGTGATCAGCGCATCCTCGACCTCGTCCTTCAGTGCCCGCTCGATTCGGTCGCAGATGTCGTGGGCGGAGGAGACCGGCATCTCCCCCGGCACGACCAGGTGGAAGTCGACGAAGGTCATCTTGCCCGCATGGCGCGTGCGCAGGTCATGCGCCTCCAAGGCGCCCTCGGCATTGGCTGAGATCACCTCGCGGATGTGGCTCAGGGTTTTCTCCGGCACCGCCTCGTCCATCAGGCCACCAACCGAATCCCGCATGACCTGCCAGCCCGACCACAGGATGTTCAGCGCCACCAGCGCCGCGAGCGCCGGATCGAGAATGGCCCAGTCCGTGGCCGCCGCCAGCATCACGCCTAGCAGCACACCGACGGACGAGATGACATCGGTCAGCAAGTGCTTCCCGTCCGCGACCAGCGCCGGCGAGCGCGAGCGCCGCCCCTGGTGGATCAGCACCCAGCACCAGCCGGCATTGATGACACTCGCCAGTCCATTGACGAGGAGGCCCTCCATCGAGGCAGTGAAGGGCTTCGGAGCCATGATCCCGAAGTAGGCCTCGCGCAGGATGGCCAGCGCCGCCACGACGATCAGAACGCCCACAACTACGGCGGAGAAATACTCCACCTTGTGGTGCCCGTAGGGATGGTTCGCGTCGGCGGGGATGGCGCTCGTCCGCACTGCCAGGAGCGCCACGACCGCGGTAACGACGTTGATGATGCTCTCCAGGGCATCCGAGTACAGGGCAATCGAGCCGGTCAGGAGATAGGCCACGTATTTCAAGGCCAGGACGGCGATGCCGACGACGATGCTTCCGGCGGCCAGTTTCTGGATGCGGTCCATGCTCGAACTCAATACGTAGGGACCGCCTGAGGGTCGGGCGAGGCAGGTCCGGAAATGACAGGGATGGACCCTTCTACGGGATTCATTTGTCCGCCGCTAGCCTTTGATTCTACATGCAAATTCCTCGCAAGAGCAGGTGTGTTCGGTTGTGATCCGTCCTCACTTGATCGGGTTCGACAGGGCCTCTCTTTCAGGTCTCGATGTCTCCGGCTCGAAGCCGACCTGGGTGCAGTTCCGGCCCTCCGCCTTGGCGGCGTACAAGGCGCGGTCGGCCCGGCCGAGAATGGAGCTCCGGTCGTCGTGCGGCAGGGCTTCCGTCACGCCCGCGCTGAAGGTGAACCGCAGCTCATGCGGATGCCCGGGAGAGTGTCGGATGGGAAGCCAGCCCTCACCCGGTCGGTGATACCGACGGCGTCGCTGGGCCGGACACCCGGCAGCACCAGCAGAAACTCCTCGCCGCCCATCCGGCCCAGCAGGTCCTGCTCGCGCAGCCTCTCGCGGCAGCCCTGGGCAAAGTGCCGGAGCACGGCATCGCCAGCGTCGTGCCCGTAAGTGTCGTTGACGGCCTTGAAGTGATCGATGTCGATGAGGGCAACACACAGACCCGCGCCGGACAGCCTGTCCGCCACAAGCTCCTCGTCCAGGTGCTCCAGGATGTGGCGCCGGTTCGGCAGGTCGGTGAGAGGATCGGTCTGGGATGCGAGCAGGGCCGGCTCATGGGCTTGGCGCAGGGACTTCTCATTGTGCTTCAGCGTGGTGATGTCCGAGCCGACCGAGAGCACCCAGCCGTTCGGCAGGATCGTGTGCTCCATCCAGAACCACCGCCCATTGACGAGGTCGGTCTCGAATGACTTTCGGGGCGCGCTGCGACGCCGCGGCAGGGTTCGGGCGATGAAGGCCTGAATGTCATCATTGATCCGCACCCCCAGCTCGTTCCTATCCGCATGCCGAAGAATGTCGGTGAACGTCAGGGGGCCGTCATATCTGCCCAGGAACAGGTCCCGGTACGTCTTGTTGGCGTAGCGCAGCCGATCCTCGGCATCATAGAGGGAGATAGCTTGGCCGCTCTCGGTGAGCGCCTCCACCAGGCAGCGGAGGGCCTCGTCGTCGGGATCGGAGAGGAACACGGTCATCGGAGCTGCGGGAGGAGACTATGGACGCCTAGCCATTGCCAGTCTGCAAGCAGTGGGTCCAGTACGGAATCGTCCGCTCACACATTTGTTCCCCGGCCGCCGCACGGGCTTGCAAGTTTGCAAAGCAAGATCCGCAGCCCAGGCCGTTGTCTCACGCGATCGTGTCTCCCCAAATCCCGCGGCAACGGGCTAACAAGGCCGCGATGCTGCGTTGCAGCTTCGCGCATCGTCCCCCTGCGACGTCACCCCTGTTTTCGATACATCACGGAGAGCCCATGACCACCCGCACAAACGATGTGGCGCTGCTCGCCGCCCGCCTGGCCGTCGCCGTCCTCTTCCTGCCGGCCGGCATCGGCAAGCTGTTCGGCCTGTCCGGCTTCGCCGCGATGCTGGCCGGCAATGGCCTGCCGTTCCCGGGACTGCTCGCTGTGCTCGCCGTCGCGGCGGAGATCATCGGACCCATCGCGCTGGTCCTGGGCGTTGTCCCACGCCTCACGGCAGTGCTGCTGATTGCCTTCACGCTCGTCGCTACCCTGATCGGCCACGCCTTCTGGACCTTTCCGGCGGAGGCGCAGGCGGCCCAGCAGACGCAGTTCTTCAAGAACGTCGCAATCGTCGGCGGCCTGCTGTTCTACTTCGTGAGCGGCCCGGGCGCCTTCAGCCTCTCGCCGCGATGGTTCCGGCGGGACGGCGCGCCTGACGATGTCGAGCCGCGGCCGACACTGTGACGGCATTGATGGTCGGGTGACCGTGGTCCTGCACAGGTTCGTGCGGGTCCACACCGCAGTTTGTGCCGAAACCACCACAATGAGGATCCAGCACGTGGTGGGCTCATCACGTACGACGAGGTGGCACTGATGATTGCCCGCATTGCATCCCTCGCCTTCGGCATCGTCGCGCCCCTCGCCCTGGTGGGCCGGGCGCTGATGATGCACTCAGACAGGCTGGCCGTGGGTGCCATCGACGAGGAAGGGACATGGACCGCAACCAAGACAAGCGCTCCCTCGCAGCGGCGATTGCTGCCGTGCTGGTGCTGACCGGTACCATCGGCCTGCTGTATGCTCCGCTGCTCCTCTGAGGCGAGCAGCATGCGTCCCTGGAAAAAGCCAGGACATGGACGCGAGCTCCTCGAGCGCACTGCCCATGTGGCGGCGGGCGGGGGCTCGGACTGGAGCGGAGCCGGCATGCCAATGGACAGCCCCTTGACGTCTTCGACTCCACCGGAATCCGCCGCATCGGGCATCGCGCTCAAGGTTCAGATCGTCGTCATCGGAGCCGGCCAGGCCGGTCTCTCGGCGGCCTACCATCTCAAGAGGCAGGGCCTAGCGCCGCATAAAGGTTTCGTGGTGCTCGACGGGTCGCAGGGGCCGGGTGGTGCTTGGCAGTACCGCTGGCCCTCGCTGACCTTGAGCACCATCAACCGCATCCACGACCTGCCGGGGATGGCGTTTTCCGAGGCGCTCGGCACGGACAGTGCGGAGGTGCCGACTAGCGTCGCCGTGCCGGAGTATTTCGCGGCCTACGAGAAGCGGTTCAACCTGCCCGTCTACCGCCCGGTGACGGTGAAGGTCGTCTGCGACAGGGGCGATCACCTCAGGATCGAAACGGACCGGATCCAGGTCTCCGCACGCGGGCTCATCAACGCCACGGGAACCTGGGAGGGCCCCTACGTTCCCGACGTCCCTGGGGCCGAGCGGTTCAAGGGCGGGCAACTGCACACGAAGGATTACCGCACAGCGGAGGAGTTCAGGGGGAGGCACGTCATTGTCGTAGGCGCCGGCATCTCGGAGATCCAGTTGCTCGATGAGGTCTCGCGCGTCACCACGACCACCTGGGTGACGCGAAGGCCTCCGGAGTTCCGGGACGCTCCGTTCGACGCCGAGGCCGCCCGCGTCCGTGGTCTCGGTCACCGGGATCCCGGTCTCTGCCGCCGTCGCGGCGATGCGGGCGCGTGGCGTGCTGGACCGGCGCCCGATGTTCAGCGGGATCACGGAGGACAGGGTGCGCTGGCCCGACCGGAGCACGCTTAGCGCAGACGTGATCCTCTGGTGCACCGGGCGCCGCTCATGCTGCGCGAGCCCGGCGGAGGCATCGTCATGACCGGGCGGCTGGCGACGCAGGTCGCGCAGGACCCGAGGGTGCATCTGGTGGGATACGGTCCCTCCGCCTCCACCATCGGGGCGAACCGGGCCGGCCGCGCCGCCGCGGACGAGCTCATGGCCTTCCTTGGCCTTGTGTGAGTGTGAACCACCCGTCCCGCGAGACCGGCAGCCATCTCGCGCACCCGGGAAGGTCTCAAATGGGTCACGAGCGGGAGATCGGCACAAAGGAAGGGGCGTCTGGCTTATCTTGGTAAGCTGACGAAAACTTAGAAGGAATGCTCAGCCGGGTTTCGCAATCGGTAGAGTGGGTGGGTGCGATCCCGAGCTACGGTGATGCAGCGAAAAACAGGACAGCCCGTCCAGTTCGAGAAGCCCTGAGCAGACCCGCGCGGCTATGGTGCGCTGGATCGAGAAGAAGGGCCCGCACAAAGGCGAACCGCTGTTCTCGAGCAGAATCAACCGAACGAGACCCTTGACCACGCGCCAGGATGCTCGCCTGCTGGCATCCTGGCTTCGTGCGACTGGACTGGATCCGTCGGCCTACGGCACCCATTCCCTGCGACGGACCAAAGCGTCGATGATTTACGAAGGACAGGCAATCTCCGGGCTGTCCAGCTCCTGCTCGGCCACACCAAGATCGAGAGTACCGTGCGGTATCCTGGGATCGACGTCGACGATGCCCTTCTGATTGCAGAACAGGTTAAGATCTAAACGCAGGGGCGGCTCCCCGACGAGCCGCCTCAAAGCTCATGCAACGTCCGGACTTGAGGCTTGAGCAGCCACAAGACAAACGACCGGGGCGTGCCGGCTCTGGACCTTGCGTTCGTGATCAAACGTAAATTGGCATAAGCGCTGGGGTCGCGTTTTTTGACGGCCGGACGGGTTAGTACTGGAGGACCTGCTTTCCCGTCCGGTCGATGATCCGATAGGGCTAAGCGCTGGTTGCCGATGATCTCTTCCGCGCGGAGGACTGCCTGGCGCCCTTCCGGCGAGTGCCGCTGCCACTGTCCTCGCCCACCGAACCGCCGAGCGCGCTCGTCACGACCTCGCCGGCGGCACCGATGGCGGCCGCTGCTACCTCCAGCGGAGCGGCAACGATCTCGGCGCCAAGACGCCCTGCGGCCGACACAGCGTCCCGCCCCTCCTGTGCTCCACTGCCCTGCCCCTTCTCCCTGCCTTGCGGCTTCTCCAACACGTTCGCGACTGCTCTGAGGGCCTCAGCCATGACAGCGCGTGCCTGTGGCGAGGTGAGCGTTGTCTCAAGCGTCGAGAGCCAGGCCATCGGATTCATCATGCTGCCCTGTGACCGCGAGCGGGTCTGCGTTGTGGACCGAGACCTCGACGCGCCGGAGGTCGAGCGTGTTGCTGTACGCGATCCTGCGGAGGAGCGGGCCTTTGCGGGAACAGCCTGCGACTTCGTCGCGGACCGGGAGCCAGCCATAGCCTTGGGCTGCGCCCGCTTGGCAGCGGCCGTTCCTGTCTTGGCAGCAGATCGGGAGGCGGACTTCGATGCCGACCTTCCTGACCCCTTCCGGCTCCTGCTGGGTTGTGAAGCAGCGTCCTTCTTGTTCGTAGCCATTGTCATTCCTTCGTCTGCAGTGGCCGTAAGCGGCCGAACCGAGGAGCAGTTCCTCGACCATGACAATGACAACGTGGCCGTTCGGTTCGCGCGCACAAGATTTAGTTCACCAGTTCACGCAGCTTTCGCCCCGAGATCATCCGGCAGCGGCTGCACTCGTTGGAATTGTCACGGATCCTGCCCTCACCTCGATCTTCGGAGTTCCCAATGGCCCATTCGTTCGTGCCCGCCAGCACCTCTCCTAGCGCTCCTGCTGGTCCCAACCAGCCCGACCTGAGCTCCGACCCCATCTGGCAGGCTAGGACGGATCTTGCTGCCTGCTTCCGCATGGCGGCCCGATACGGTCTGGAGGAAGGAATCTGCAACCACTTTTCGGCGCTGGTTCCGGGTTATGATGACCTCTTCATCGTCAACCCTTACGGCTACGCCTTTCGGGAGCTGACAGCTTCCAAGCTGCTGATTTGCGACTTCCACGGGAACGTGGTGTCCGGTGAAGGCCAGCCGGAGGCTACGGCCTTCTACATACATGCGCGGATCCATAAGATGATCCCTCGCGCCAGGGTGGCTTTTCACACCCACATGCCCTATGCGACCGCACTTGCCATGACCGAGGGGGATCCTCTCATCTTCGCCGGGCAGACAGCTCTGAAATTCTACGGCCGCACTGCCGTGGATACGAATTACAACGGGCTTGCTTTGGATGAGCGCGAAGGCGACCGCATCGCTGGCGCGATTGGTGCTGCAGACATCGTGTTCATGAAACATCATGGTGTCATGGTGCTGGGCCCGAGCATTGCGGAGGCGTGGGACGACCTCTACTATCTTGAGCGCGCGTGCCAAGTTCAGTGCCTTGCGCTCGCGACCGGGCGCAAGGTTATTCCGGTTGATCCGGTGATTGCAGAGGCGGCTTATCGTCAGATGCGGGAGGGTGATCCGGAGTCTGCCCGACTGCACTTGGCTTCGATCAGACGCACTCTGGATGTTGAGGAGCCAGAATATCGGGCCTGAGATAAGGTACCGGTAACCGAGAGAGTGAAGGGCTGCTCTAGGTCAAGAAACGAGTTTCCCTGCGTTCTCGGAACGTCGGGTTCGAGGAGGATTGCTGCCTTCGACCTTAGGTCTCAGGCGTGCCAGTTTCAGACGTTCCTTGGAATCAAACCGGCCGCCTGGAGGAGAGAAAGACAGAGACCTTCGTGACCTATTTCGAGGTTGGAAGTCACATCGAGTGCCCTCGGATCCGGTTCCACCGGCTTGTTGTAACGATAGAGGCCACGAAGCCAGCAACAACGGCCGCAAAACGCTCCGGCTCCTCCTAGTGCAACGCATGTCCGGCGCCACGGAAGATGAGGCGTCTATTTGTCCACGGTAGGTTGGATCTCCAGGTGCCCGCTCTTCTGAACTGGCGGCAGGTGCTTGACGTGTTGAAGCTTTCCCCAAGAACAAACCAAGGGCTTAGCCCAAACTATTAAAGGCCTGTCCCAAGGCATCAAGTACAAGCTCACGGGGAAGCTAGCATCAATGCATAAGGGCAGGAAAACTCGGCCCTTAATCAAAGAATGAGAACAATGCTGTCCGCGAGATGGCTGGCGGTTTTGTGTCACGCACCGGAGGGCAAGCCCATGCGTCATTCCAGCAGGAATGACGATCTGTTTCCAGTACTGCCTGAGCCATCGGATCCTCCAGCGGGTATCGATCGCCGAAGGCTCTTCATGCGCACCGCTGCGATTGGAGCGGCGGCTGTAATACCCGGAACGACGTGGACGCCGGAAGCCCGCGCTCAACAAGCTGCGACGGAAGCTGCCGCGCAGCAGGCCAAGCTATCGGCCTCAAGGCGCATCTGTTCGGCAGCTTGAGCGCCATTGGCAAAGGCCACGGCACGAAGCGCGCCGCGCTTGCAGGTCTAGTCCTTTGCCACAGGGGAGCTGCGGGATGGTTCGAGGGGGTGTAAACTGAGCGGATCTGAGGGAGGGCTCTCCCATGCTCAAGCGCTATCTTGTCGATCTCACCCGCCGCGAGCGCACTG
>NZ_JBVVAJ010000049.1:0-28425 GCF_055792805.1 Microvirga sp. HS2 | reverse complement strand
CGCGGAGGCGGTCCGGGCCTGGAGCGAGAAGCGGGGCGCCGACGTGGAGCGCATCCGAAGCGCGGTCGACAGCATCGTGTCCTCGGGCCTCACCCTGTCCAAGATCACCGTGGCGGCGAGCCTCCTCGGCGATCTGGCGCGGGCGGGCTGACTTCTATGAGTCCTTGCGAAAATAGGTTGCCATGCCAGCAGAGAGTACCATGTGGCTTTGAGAGGCCCCGGGATTTCGCGACTGCTGGCAACCTTCAAGTGGGATCTAAGGAAAAGCGCCGAACGACGGGTACCGGTGGTGAGCACCTGAAAGTTTGGCGACGACTATCTAAAGGGCTTCTGCTTGCCACCCCGAACCTCCTCTACCTTGCTGCCGTCTATTCCCGGTGAACCTTCGATGGCCTATCTCAGTGTTAACTTGAACAAAATTGCTCTCCTGCGGAACTCCCGCCACACCGGCGTTCCTGACATCAGGGAGTTCGTCCAATTGGTCTATGACTCAGGCGCCCACGGTATCACAGTTCATCCCCGGCCCGATGAGCGCCATATCCGGCGTGGTGACGTGGTTCTAATTTCAGAGTTGAGTCAATCCTGGCGACCGGCCTTCGAACTTAATGTTGAGGGTTACCCAAATGATGACTTCCTCAAACTGGCCTCTGAAGTGAGGCCTGAACAATGCACGCTTGTTCCCGATGAACCAGATGCTTTTACCTCCGACAAGGGTTGGGACCTTGGCGAAGATCAGATGCAACTCGTTAGACCTGTAATCAGGCGCTTGAAGGAGATTGGCTGCCGAGCCATCCTCTTTATCGATCCTGATCCTGGTACGGTGCCGAAGGTTGCTGAGAGCGGTGCAGACGGAATCGAGATCTACACTGGCTCCTATGCTGCGGCCTATCGTAGCGGAGGAGATTATAAAACGCTCCTAGAGAAGTGCTCTGAGACGGCACGTATCGCTCAAGAGCTCCAACTTTCTGTCAACGCCGGGCACGATCTCAATCTTAGAAACCTTGTTCCGTTCGTCGCTGCTATACCCTGTTTGATGGAAGTCTCGATTGGTCACGAACTTACCTCTGACGCCCTTTTGAAGGGCTTTCGGCATGCGATCACCGAGTACTTGAAGGTCTTAGGAGAGGCACCCCGTTGTAGGATTCAGTACAAGATCAGCAGTTCTTGAGGCATTGTCACAGGAACGGCTGACAGTTGGGGCTAGTGCGCAGTAGGGTAGGGGATGCAGCCCATCTGGTTCTGATGGGTCGTCTAATCGCGGGGCACTTTGCAAGCTTTTTCTCAACAGCTCACCCGCTCGGGCTCATGATTTGAGCCGAGAGAGCCTTGCGGACAGTCCCGATCGCGGTCGGTCCTTTGGCATGCCATGTGAGCGTATGCCGGGGGCAGGGTCGTCTTCGCGGTCGGCATCAGCCGCCGCATGATGGGCTTTCGCAGGCTGGATGGGCACTGTCACGGGAGCAGCTGACGGACCACGGCGAGGCGCAGTAGGGTAGGGGTATGCATCCCATCTCCTATTCTCGTCACCAGTTCCCGCCCGAGATCATCCGGCACGCCGTTTGGCTCTACCTGCGCTTTACGCTCAGCTACCGTGATGTCGAGGATCTGCTCGCCGAACGCGGTCTCGATGTCTCGTATGAGACGGTCCGGCGGTGGGTGCTCAAATTCGGACCAGCCTTTGCCCGCAATCTCCGTCAGTTGCGGTCTCGCCCCGCCGGTACTTGGCACCTGGATGAGATGGTGGTCTCGATCCAGGGCAGGCGCATGTTTCTCTGGCGAGCGGTCGACAGCGAGGGCGAGGTCCTGGACGCCCTCGTCCAACCCAGGCGGGACAAAGCTGCAGCCCTGAAGCTCATGCATAAGCTCCTGAAGAAGCACGGCTTCGCTCCGAGCGTACTTGTGACCGACAAGCTGCCGTCGTACGGTGCAGCCCGTCGAGAACTGGGCCTCGCGGCTCACCATGAGCAGGGCCTGCGTAAGAACAACCGGGCCGAGAATTCTCATCAGGTGGTGCGACGACGAGAGCGCAAGATGCAGGGCTTCAAGTCTCCCGGGTCAGCCCAGCGATTTCTCTCAATCCATTCCGCAGTCTACAACACCTTCAACCTCCAGCGCCATCTCGTCTCTCGCCGTTCGCTGCGTCTCTTCAGGGTCGCGGCTGCGGAGCAATGGCAATCTGCGACCGCCGCCGCTTGAACGAGGCCGCTCATCAGGTCCGTTGCAGCTCTACTTCAGTTCTCGTGATAGAGCCCCTCTAACTTCGAGGAAGAACCAGTCATAGCACCAACACTACTCCTATCTCTTAGCGAGGTGGGAGATCGTGTCCGGTCTATTCGGGGGCTACTTCAAGAGCTTCACCACTAAGCCTAAGCTCTAGGGAAATTCAAGTTTCGGAATTTCAGAAGTTCCTGCGAGGGGCGAAGTGCATGCTGTCTTGCTCATTCACAACATGGCCGTATGCACTGCCATCTACGTCCTGGATCAAAGGATCCTGGAGTGGCGAAGATTCGGACATAATCGGGTTGCACTCGATACAAGGTGGGAAAGTGATGACTACCGCTTCGCCAGCACAACAGACGAGAACGTAACCGGTCCTGATTTCCTCCAGCAGTTCACTCATAGGTTGGAGCCATGCTTGAAAAGGCCCGATCATCTCTATCTCCTCTTTTCGTCTCCAGAGACAAATGCCTGCTTCCAAATCGCACCAATAAGGGAAAGCATCGTACAACCTTAGACTATAGAATAGGCCTAATGACTATCTTAACGCCAAATATACGCATTAATCAAAACATATTTGTTCTTTAATGCATGTCGAAAATTGGGCGGGATGCAGGGACGGCCACTGCGCCGACCAGAACTCATGCAACTTCCGTTGAGGCGCAAGATTTAAGTGCAGTTATGCTCTGCCTGCGGTCTCCACATCCTTTGGATCATCTCAATTCCACCACGGCTCACGTGAATACTTGCCACCGGCGGCAAGTAAGCTCAAGTTCGACCGATCACTCAATAGCCCAATGAACCCGCCATTTCGATCATTATAGGAGGAGAATTGATGCATCCATGTATGAGATGTGGCTAACTATTAGATATTTCCCGTACATCAAATAGTGACCTGCAGAGGCCGAAGGAGAAGTTCCAAAGGTTGGGGTGCATCAATCTGCTGTCCAGCCGCCGTCCACAACAAGAGAGGTGCCGGTGATAAGAGAGGCGGCATCTGACGCCAGAAAGACGATGGCTCCCATAAGATCCTCGACCTCGCCGATGCGCCCCAACTTGATCCTCGCTTTGATCCGTTCAATTTCTCTTTTCCCCAGTCTGTAGGAGCGGGTGAGGGGGGTGTCGGTGAAAGTCGGCGCAATGGCGTTGACCCGGATATTGTGGGGCCCGAGCTCTATAGCGAGAGCTTTCGTGAGGCCTTCGACTGCAAACTTGGAAGCAACGTAAAGCGAACGGTTGGCTGCGCCGACATGTCCGAGATGAGAGGATATGTGAATGATGGATCCGGCACGGCCTACAGCCATGAGACTTGACGCAACACCCTGCGTTAGGAAGTACGATGCCCTTACATTCAAGCCGAAGACCGCGTCGAAATCACCGGCCTCGACATCGCGCAACGGCTTCGGGCGGTTAATGCCGGCATTATTAATGAGAATATCGAACGGCTCCATGGCAGCAAGAACCTGCCCGGCTCTCTCGAGGTTAGTAACGTCGAGAGCTATCGCGTCTGCGGCTCCGCCGTTAGCCCTTATGGTGGCGGCTGCGGACTGCACCTCGTGTTCGGTGCGAGCGCAAAGCAAAACGTATGCGCCGGCTTCAGCAAGCGCTGCCGCTGCAGCGAAGCCGATGCCGCGGCCAGCACCGGAGACGAAAGCGCGTCGGCCGTCAAGGCGGAAGGAGGGGGTGCAGGGCAAGGCGCAGCGATACATGGTTCAGCATTCATCCTACTACGGGGTACGACGAGAGCATCGTTGGAAGAGCCATGGACATGACAAGATCCTGCCTGGCTGACGACCTTTTTCTGAGTGCGGAGATCTACGATGCCGGATTAGTTTCCCAAATCTCAGTTCGAAGATGTTAGCCAGGGGCCCTTATCGGTACTTGAGCGGTCCGCGATGGTCACTAATCAACCTCATAGAGATGCCGTTCGAAGCGGGAGAGCAGCATGTGCATGGTCTGCCGGGCATCCGTGAAGTCCTTCGAAGCCTTCCTGGCTGCCATGTCGGCCTCGTAGTCCTCGCGGGTCTCGAAACTGCATTCCCATCGAACATCCGGGCCGTCTCCTTCGGTTCTGACGAGAATGCGCCCCGGCGCAAGACCAAGCTGCCGCCGGATCTCGGTTGCTTTGCGCCTTTGCTTCAGAACGTCTTCCGAGAAGCCGTTCTTCGCGAAGTAATTCGTTGCCTCTACGATCATCGCTTATCCTCTGCTTTTCGACGACGATCCGCAGACTGCACCGGTCGCCGCCTCCTTGATACAAATTCGGTCCTTCCAGCGAGGGCGCTTGACGTGCGCTCAAATTTGATCATAGTGTGTGATCACAGTCGATGATCGCAAGCTAGCGCATCGGTTATGCGGTGACAAGGAAAAAGGTGCACGACATTGCCGAAGATCACGTCCGTAGAAACCCTGCTTGTTCATTTACCGACCCGACGGGAGCATAAATGGGCGGGCCTCACTGAGGTCATAGGCCGCTATGTCATCGTCAGGATGACCGACAGCGATGGAAGGGTCGGCTGGGGGGAGGCTCCGGCCCTCAAGGATTGGGGCGGCGAATTCGGCCGCTATTTTGGAGAATCCGCGCAGATCACCCGCGGCGTCATCGACACCTATCTGGCGCCGGCCCTGATCGGCATCGAGCTCGGTAATTTCGCTGAAATGCATGCGCGGATGGACGCCGTCATCCGCGGATATCCCTATTCGAAAGCCGCAGTGGAATTCGCCGCCTACGACCTGACGGGCCGGTGGCTCGGCGTTCCTGTGCATACCTTACTAGGCGGCAAGGCGCGCGAGCGCGTCCCGGTGACCCATTCGATCGGCCTGATCCCGATCGAGGAGGCTCGCGCCGAGGTCGCAAAGCTGGTCAGGGAGGGGATCAGGACCATCAAAGTCAAGATCGGCGTCGACCCCGAGCGGGATGTCGCGATGGTCGATGCCGTTCGCGAGGTCGCAGGCGATGCCGTCGAAATCTGCGTCGATGCCAACGAAGGCTACAAGACGCCGGGAGAAGCAGTCCAGATCGTTCGCCGAATGGAGAAGAACCGGCTCAAATACGTCGAACAGCCGGTCATGGGGATCGATCGGATTGCCGATGTCGGCCGCCGCATCGATGCTCCAGTCATGGCGGACGAGTCGGCCTGGAATGCCCACGACTCGATTCAGATCGTCCGTTCCGGCGGGATCCAGATCGTTTCGATCTACACGACCAAGGCCGGCGGCCTCTACAAGGCCATGGAGGTCGGTGCCGTATGCCGCGCCGCCGGAATCGTCTGCAACGTGAACGGCTCCATCGAAACGGGAATCGGCAATCTGGCCAATGTCCAGCTCGCCGCGGCGTGCCTGGCCGTCACCCTCTCCTGCGTCATTCCGGTTTCGACGCCTGCCGAAGCGCAGTACGGCCAAGTTGGGGGAATTTACTACAGGGACGATCTGCTCGTCGAGCCGATGCAGTTCGTCGATGGCGCGATCGCCGTGCCGTCCGGGCCCGGCATGGGGATCGATGTCAGCATGGACAAGGTCGAACAATATCGAGTTCGCGATTGAGGACCTGCAAGGAAACGAGGGAGGAAACGCAAAATGCGTGAAGAAATCGTAGCCAAACAGATCAAGGCGATGGCCGACAACGGCCTCGATGCCATCATTTGTTCTTCGCCGGAAAACTTCGCCTACACGACGGGATTCGTGGTTCCGTCCCAGCCTCTCATCCGGCATCGTCATGCCATGACGATCGTCACGTCAGACGGCGGCACGGCGCTGTTTGGCGTCGACATGGAGGCATCGACGATCAAGCGCCGCCTGCCCGACGTGCCGGCGCGGATCTGGGCCGAGTTTTCCGACGATCCGATGCTCGTGCTGGCGGACCAGCTCTCGCAGCTGGGTCTCGCTAAGGCGCGCATCGGCCTTGAAATGGACTATCTCCCGGCAGGCGACTTCCGCCGGCTCGTGGCCGCCATGCCCGAGGCCAGGTTCGAGCGTGCGGAAGCGATCCTGGCGCGGCTGCGACAGATCAAGACCGCCGAGGAGATCGCGCTGCTGCGCCGGCTGTCGCGCATCGCCGATCGGGCGATCACCGATACGCTCGCGGTCGTCGACGAAGGCGACTCGGAGATGGACATCGCGGGTCACCTGACGCGAAACGTCTATTCACTCGGGGCCGACCATTTCAAGCTGCTGATCGTTGCGACGGGCGAGCGCAGCGTTCTGCCGAACGTCGGACCCTCCGAGCGCATCCTCAAGCGCGGGGATGTGTGCCGCGTGGAGATCTTTTCGGTGATCAACGGCTATCAGGCCGGGGTCTGCCGCACCGCCGTCGTGGGCGAAGCACCGCCGATGGCAGACGAGATCTGGGCGCATCTCGTCGAGTGCAAATACGAGATCATGGAAAAGGTGAAGCCGGGGGCGAGCTGCAGGGAGATTTACGATGCCTTCATCGCAAAGCTCGCGAAGATGAATCTGCCGCCGATCTCCTTCGTCGGCCATGGCATCGGCCTTCACCTCCACGAAGATCCGTATCTCGGCCTGACGCCCGTGCTCGGCCGGCCGGGAAGCGATGCGGTCCTGGAGGAGAACATGGTTCTCGGCTTCGAGCCCTTATGCTACGACACCGGTTACGGCTTCGGCATGCAGAATAAGGATATGCTGCTGGTCACCGCCAACGGATCGGAACTTCTTTCCGACTATGCCGACACCGACCGGCTGATCCTCACCGGTACGGCGAAGCGGCAGGAAGCGGCGAGGGAAGCCGTCCTGGCCTGACCGCCGGTCCTATCGATCGGGGTGCAGGCGCGAAGCCCGGATCTTTCTGACTGCATCCTTTTAGAAGCTCCTTGCTGCTGGAACCCGCAGGGCGGTGCCTATCCGCGGCTGTACCGTTTCAGGTGGATACAAACATGCTCACGCTCATCCGAAACTTGAACTTCGTCTTCACAGTCGACGAGAACGATTCCGTCCTGCGCAATGCCAGCGTCGTCGTCGCTGACGATCGAATTGCCGATATCGGTCCGGCGGACGAAGTCGCCTCTCGTCACGACGTGGAGATTTTCGACCGGGTCATCGACGGCTCCATGCTAGGCATGTGCCCCGGTTTCGTCGACAGCCATGTTCATCTCTCGGAGACGCTCTCGCGCGCGGTCTTTCCGGACAACCTGAACACCCGCGCCTGGGTCTTCCATTGGGCCAAGCCCTTCTACGCTCACATCACCGAGGAGGACGAGTATTGGGGAGCGCTTCTCGGGATCACCGAGATGCTTCGCTGCGGCACGACATGCTTCCTCGACATGGGGTCTCAGTACGATCCCGGCATCGTCATCCGGGCGATGGAAAAGACCGGAATCCGGGGCATCACCGGACGCCACGCGGCCGATAACCCGCCGGCGGAGCTGCCGCGCGGCTGGACCAGGGAGATGGCCGAGCACCATTTCTTCCCGAATGCCGAAGCGGCGCTCGAGGTCCTAGAGGATTGCGTCAGACGCTACAACGGATCGCTGGATGGGCGGGCGCGTTGCTGGGTGAATATCGAAGGCAAGGAGCCCTGCAGCCTGGAGCTCCATGTGGGGGCCGTAAAGCTCGCGGAGAGGCTCGGCGTCGGCACGACCTATCACCTCGCCACCTCGATCGAGGAGGCGAAGGTTTGCGAGAGCAAGTATGGCTGTTGGCCGATCACCCGGATTGATCGTGCTGGAGGCATCGGCAGCAATCTGGTGATCGCGCACGGCGCGGCGGTTTCCGACGACGAGGTCCGCCTGCTGGCAGAGCGGGGCGCGAGCGTCGCCTTCTGCCCATGCTCGTCCTTCAAGCTCGGCAAGGGAGCGACGGCTATCGGCAAGTATCCCGAGATGGTCAAGGCCGGCGTCAAGGTCGGACTTGGCACCGACGGTGTCTCGGCCGCGGGCAACATGAACCTGATGCGGCAGATGCTGGTTGTCGCAGGCATGTTCAAGGACGCCCGCATGCAGCCGGATGTCTTCACGGCCAAGCAGGCGCTTCGGGCCGCCACCATCGAAGGCGCCAAGGCGCTGATGTGGGACGATGAAATCGGCTCTCTGGAGGTCGGCAAGAAGGCGGACTTCATCCTGTTCGATCTCGATCACGTCGAATGGACCCCGTTCTACGATCCCCTCCAGGCGCTGGTGTTCTCCGCCTCCACGGCCTCGATCACCCAAACCTGGGTCGATGGTCGGGTTCTGTATGCGGACGGCAAAGTGCAGGGCGTCGACGAGGCCGAGATTCGCCGAATGGCGCGCACCCTTGCGGCGGCCGCAGTGGAGCGGGCCGGTCTGCACAAGGAGGATGTGGAGACGACGACAACTCTGTACGATGAAGGCAACTGACGAAGCACTTCCACGGCGAACGCCTGGAGAGTGTCATTTCATCGACAGAGGCAACTGCGTTCAAGAGGCTGCATGGGAGAGATCGGGGGTGCGTGATCCGCACCGCCGGCGCCGACGGAGCAACCCCCCAGGAAACTCTCAGGCAAGAGTGACCATGCTGCTGAACGATCTGGAGAGAGGCACCGCGCGTGCCCACCGAAGGGGAAACCCGCAGCGGCTCCTCGCTGCGGCCAAGCTCTCAGGTACAGAGACAGATTGGGGACATCGGCGGATTTTTGATCCGCGTTCACTTCGATCCAGGAGGATCTTATGTCCCATGTTGTCATTATCGGTGCCGGCGTGACCGGCGTCACCACGGCCTATGCCCTGCTCGAACGCGGTTATTCCGTGACGGTGATCGAGCGCCAGCGTTATGCGGCGATGGAAACGTCCTTCGCCAATGGCGGGCAACTCTCCGCCAGCAACGCGGAGGTGTGGAACCACGGATCGACGCTCTTGAAGGGCATCAAATGGATGCTCAGGAACGATGCTCCGCTACTGCTCAATCCGCTTCCGAGCTGGCACAAATACTCCTGGCTGGCGGAGTTCGTCTCGAACATCGCCCACTATCGTAAGAACACGGTGGAAACCACCCGTCTGGCGATATCCGCACGCGAATACCTGTTCGCCATCGCCGAGCGGGAGAGAATCGACTTCGATCACGTCCGACGCGGCATCCTGCACATCTACTGGGACAAGCCGAGCTTCGAGCACGCGCTGAAGGTCAACTCCCTGCTGATCGAGGGCGGACTGGATCGCAGGCCCGTCACCGCGGCGGAAGTGAAGTCGATCGAGCCGACCCTGCATGGCGACTTCTATGGCGGCTTCCATACGCCGTCGGACTCGACGGGCGACATTCACAAGTTCACGTCCGGTCTCGCCAAAGCCTGTCAGCGGCGGGGCGTCCGCTTCATCTACGATGCCGCGGTCGATCGCATCGTCCGGAACGAGGCCTACAGCATCGGCTATACGCTCGGCTCGGATTCCGACGGCGGAGATGTGTCGCGCCACGCCATCGAGGCCGACGCCGTCGTGATATGCGCGGGCGCGGCCAGCAGACATTTTGCCGGCATGCTCGGCGACCGAGTCAATATCTACCCCGTCAAAGGCTATTCCATCACGGTGCACCTGGACGATGAGCAAAGCCAGAGAGCGGCCCCATGGGTCAGCCTTCTCGACGACCGCGCCAAGATCGTCACCAGCCGGTTGGGCGTCGGCCGCTTCCGTGTGGCCGGCACGGCCGAGTTCAACGGCATGAACCGCGATATCCGCCATGATCGGGTCAAGCCTCTTGTGGAATGGACGCGGATGCTGTTTCCGGCCGTCGGCACCAGTCAGGTCGTTCCCTGGGCAGGGCTGCGTCCGATGATGCCCAACATGATGCCGCGCGTCGGAAAGGGGCGGTTGCCGGGAGTCTTCTACAATACGGGCCATGGCCATCTGGGCTGGACCTTGTCCGCCGCGACGGCGCAAATGGTGGCTCAGTGCATCGAGCATGACTTTCGCGCGCCGGAACGACGCGCCGCCGTCGCCTAGAGGAACCGTTCGGCGACGCGCATCCGCTTCGTCGAACGATCGCTCCCATCGAAGGGAGGGACGGATGCGACATTTGTCTCTCCTGACGGCTGTCTCGTCCTTATGGAGCATTCCAGGGCTTCTGCGCTCCTGTCATCCTGCGCGTGGATTCATCCCAGCCGTCGTGTCCGCCCAGCGCCATCTGCCGAGTCCCGGCAATATCGTTCGACCGATGCGGGGACAGGAGCAAAATTTCTTCCTCGTGCTTGACAAGCACGTATGTGATCATAAACTGTGATCAAATAATAAGACGAAGCAGGGGACGAGAAGGCAGAGACGCCGGTGCCTGTCGGTGCCGGGCGACATGACTGCGCTTCCACCCTCGGAGGAACGACATGAAAGTAGCAGTACTGGGCGCGGGAGCAGGCGGCGCGGCATCTGTCGTCGAGTTGGTTCAATCTGGCCACGACGTTCACTTCTGGGCGCGGTCCGCCGACACTCTGGAGCCCCATATCAGGCTCGGGGGCATCGCGTTCGACGGCAAGCTCGGCGAGGGCGTCGCCAATCCGGCCCTGATCACCGCTGATCTGAAGGCGGCGATCTCCGGCGTCGACGTGGCGGCCGTCGTGCTGCCGACATTCACGCACTCGGCGATGGCGACCGCCCTGGCCGCCGCCGGCTGGCCCTCCAACAGGCTCGTCGTGCTCAATCCGGGGCATACCGGCGGAGCGCTCGAATTCGCCGAGGCCTTCTCCCGGAGCGGCCGAGCGGCGCCTCCCGTGGTCGAATTCTCGACGATGACTTACGTGGCGCGGAAATACCGCCCTGACGGCGTCACGATCAGCGGACGCGCAAAGCACCTGAAGGCCGCAAGCCTCAAGGGCGGCGCCCATGCGGTCGAGCTCGCCGCCGCGCTCTATCCCGGCCTCGTCCCCGTTGAGGACGTGATTGCTTCCGACCTTTCCAATGTCAACATGATCCTGCATCCGCCTGGCGCCGTCCTGGCAGCCGCCTGGGTGGAAGCCACGGGCGGCGATTTCACGTTCTATGTCGATGCCATGACGCCCGGCGTGGCCCGGGTGATGCAGCAGCTCGACCGGGAGCGCCTCGCCGTCGCGGAAGCCTTCGGGCACAAGCTCCCGAACCTCATCGAGGAGATGAAGCTCCTCGGCACGGTCGAACCCGACGTGGCGGACACCACCGATTATCGCGCGGCGATTTCAGGCGGCACGGCCAACAGCCGCATCAAGGGACCGGACTCGCTGCAGAACCGCTACTACAGAGAGGATTTCGGCCACGGTCTGCTGCCCTTCCTGGAATTCGCCCGGATCGCCGAGGTCGAGGCTCCGGTCGCGGAGGCGCTCTATCGCCTGGCCCAGCTTGCCGTCGGAACCGACTACCGCGACGGGGGGCGCACGGCGGAAGCGATGGGAATCGCCGGGATGTCCAAGCAGCAGGTCATTGAAAAGGTAAGAATGTGATGAGCTGGCACGATACAGTGATCGCCATTGTGGCGGGCGACGCGCGGGAGCAGGAGATCGCACGCTGCGCGGTTCAGGCTGGAGCCGTCGTCCGGGCCTATGGTTTTCCATGGCCCGAAGAAGGCATCGAAGGAGTCTATCATGCCCGTGACGCCGCGGACGCCTTGAAAGGCGCCGACATTGCCCTCTTTCCCATTCCGGGCATCTCGGCCGAAGGCGCGCTGTTCGCCCCGAAAGCTCCGGAAAAGATCGTCCCGACGCGGGACATGCTGGCGGGCATGAGACGACCCGGGCACGTCATTCTCGGTTGGGCCGACGCGAATCTGAAGGCTCATTGCGAGGCTTTGGGCCTTACACTGCACGAGTACGAATGGGATGTCGATCTGATGCTGCTGCGCGGTCCCGCGATCGTGGAGGGCGTGCTCAAGGTCATCATCGAGAACACGCAGATCACCATCCACAAGTCGAATATCTGCCTGGTGGGCCAGGGCACGATCGGATCGCTCTTGACGAGCACGCTCGTCGCTCTTGGCGCCAAGGTCCATGTCGCGGCGCGCAACCCGGTGCAGAGGGCGGCCGCTTACGCGGCGGGCGCGGAATCCTTCACGCTGGAGCAGCTTTCACAGATCCTGCCTAAGATGGACATCGTCATCGGGACCGTTCCCAAGCAGCTGGTCGGTCCCGAACAGCTCGCTCTTCTGCCCAAACACGCGCTCCTCGTCGACGTGGCGGCGCCTCCGGGAACCATCGATCGGGATGCGGCGTCCGCGAGGGGACTCAAGGCCATCTGGGCGCGCGGCATGGGCGCACGGGCTCCGATCACCGTCGGTCGCAGCCAGTGGAGCGGCATTCTTCGTCGGATCGAAGGGATCCTGGAGCAAAGGCAATGAAAGCGGATTTGGTGATCAAGAATGCCCGCGTCGTTCGTCACGACGGCGAGTTCCATGGGGGTGTAGCGGTTCAGGGCGGCAGGATCGTCCTCACTGGCGCCGACGAGGTTTTACCGGATGCCACGCGGACGATCGACGCCGAAGGACGCGTCCTGATGCCGGGCGTGATCGACCCGCACTGCCATCTCGGCGTGAAATTTCCCTTTGCCGAGGACATGCGGACCGAGACGGCGGCTGCCGCCTCGGGCGGCGTGACGACGATCCTGCTCTACATTCGAAACCTCAAAGAATCCTATCTGCCCTTCTATGAGGAACGGAAGGCGATCGGTGAGGAAAACTCCGTCGTCGATTTCGGCTTTCATTTCGGGATCCAGCGTGAGGAGCACATCGCCGAGATTCCCGAGATCATCGCCAAGACGGGCGTCAAATCGTTCAAATGCTATTTCGGCTACGAGCCGGACAATCCGATCGGGATCGTGCCGGCGACCGACGGCTGGGTGTATGCGGCCATGCGCATCCTGTCCAAGGTCCCGGGAGGCGTGATCAACGTTCACTGCGAGAACACGCAGATCGCTTCCTGGATCAAGAAGGAAATCGCCGCGACGGGCCGCCAGGATCTCGGCGCCTATACGGAATCGCGTCCCGCGTTCTGTGAGGTGGAGACCATCCGCCGCATGATCTTCCTCGCCGAGAAGACCGGATGCTCTCTACATCTGGTTCACACCTCGGTCGGCATGGGACCCGTGCTCGCGGTGGAGGCGCAAGCCCGGGACGTTCAGGTGACGGTCGAGACCTGCCCGCATTATCTCACGCGGACCTGCTACGACGAGGATCTCGACATGCGGGCCAAGATCTCGCCTCCGCTGCGGGATCGGAATGAGCTCGAAGGTCTCTGGCAGGGCATCCTGAACGGTTCGGTCTACAGTTTGGGCACCGACCACGTGCCTTTCCTCCCCAAGAAGCGCGAGGACCTGTGGACGGAGTTTCCAGGTGTCGTGTCCTTCCCGTGGGAGCTGTCCCTGATGCTTCATTTCGGTGTGCATCAGCGGGGACTTCCGCTCACCCGCCTCGTCGAGCTGAACTCGTTCAATCCCGCCCGCCGCTTCGGCCTCTGGCCCCGCAAGGGCCACATCGATGTCGGCTTCGACGCCGACCTGGTGCTCGTCGACCTCGATGAAGAGCGCACCGTGAATCACACCGGAAAAGGCACCTGCATCTACGAAGGGTGGACGCTGAAGGGCTGGCCGGTCATGACGGTGGCGCGCGGCGAGGTCGTTTATGAACAAGGCGCCGTCGCCGAAAGGCACTATGGCCGCGGCCGATGCGTGACGTTGCCGTCATGAGCGCGGCACCGCCTTTCCAACCGGATCTGGCGGGCCGTAACCCGTTGACGCCCAAGCGGATGTCGGTCCGCGAGGCTGTGACGGAGATCGCGGCGCGCAGGGGAACGATCCGCCAGGAAAGACTTTCGGGCATCCACAACCCATGGGGGCATGGGATCGGGCTGACCGATCCCTGGTGCTTTCTCGAGCTGTGCGAGAGCCAGCCTGTGATCGATGCCGCACAGGCCGTCATCGGACCGGATCTCGTTCTCTGGGACAGCGAATTGTTCGTGGAGGCAGGCCGCTACGCCGGGTTCCTTCGCGAGGGCCGGGAGGGGCGCTACTGGCCAGTCTCGCCGCTTTCCGGGGCCGTGGTGCTGCTCCCGGTCGGATCCGGTCGGCCGCGTCCGAAAGCGATCGACGTGCGTGCCATCGGACCGGAGGCGCTCGATGAATTCGATTCGTCGGAGCCTCTCTTCGTCATCAGGATCATGCCCGCGACCAGCCATTTCGATCGCGACCCGCGGCACCCTGCGAACCGCCTCTGCATGGAGGAGCAGGTTCTGATCAACTACGCCAACCGTCCGCTTTGGCTCATCAGCGGAAGCGACAAAGGCAAGAACGACTTCGTTACGGGCTTCGCACCGGCCGCGCCCATTTGGGCCGGCTAGAACAGCATCCAGAGAGAGAGAGAAGGAGGGGGAGAGATATGCCGTTCGTCATCGTCGAGATGTGGGAGGGGCGCTCCGTCGAACAGAAGCGCAACCTCGTCAGGGCCATCACGAAGGCCATGGTGGAAGAGGCCGCATGCAAGCCTGATCACCTGCACGTGGTCATTCACGAGACCGCCAAGGACAGCTGGGGGCGCGGCGGCGTTCTCGGCATCGACATGGCCGAGAACAAGAGCGACAAGCTGGAGGATCAGAGATGAGCTTGGAAGTCCTCGACTACCGCAAGTCGGCGCTGCTGGTCATAGACCTGCAGAATGCGTTCATCCACGAGAAGGGCACGCTCGGCATCTCCGGGGTCGACACGAAACGCCTGGCGTCGATCGTCCCGCCGCTCGCCAGACTCATCAAAAGATGCCAGAACGTCGGGATCCCGGTGATCTGGACGATGCAGGAGCATTTCGCCCTCGACCATAACCGCGCCAAGAAGAAGCTCTTGGGCCATACGGCCCGCCGCAAGCAGGTTTCGGCGCTGGCGGGCAGCTGGGACGAGGAGATCATCGACGAACTCAAGCCTTTGGCCGAGTTCGACCCGTCCTTCGTCATTCGCAAGCATCGCTTCGGAGCCTTTTACGAGACGCGTCTCGAGATGATGCTGAAGATGCTCGGAACGCACCACCTCTTCGTCACGGGCGCCACCACCAATGCCTGCGTGGAGACGAGCATCCGCGAAGCCTATCTCCGCGATCTCGACGTCGTCGCGGTCGACGACTGCGTTTCGGGCGTCAACCCGGATTGGGAGGCGACGGCCAAGCAGGTCTGGAAACAGTACTTTTGCGAGGTCGCCTCCTCGTCGGAGGTTCTCGACTGGATCGGCGAGCAGATAAAGCCCCGCGTGACGAACTACGGTCATCAGCTCATCATGGTGTCCGATATCGGGAAGTCGGTCGAGTTCTACACCAACCTGCTCGGATTCACGATCAGGCCGGCCAAGCCGCTCGCCGACGGGCGGCCGTTCACCGCCTTCCATCAAGGCATTGCGCTCATCGACGGACGCGAGGCCGGGCATCGTCAGCTCGACCACATCGCATTCGAGGTCAACGACGTTCGGTCTCTCGACATCAAGCTCAAAAAGGCCGGCGTGCGCTACTACAACGAACTCCACAATGGCCCTTACGGATTGACGATCTATATCGCCGATCCGGACGGAACCAAGATCGAGCTCTATCAGGTCGGCGCCACCGCCTGAGCCCAGTGCCGTCCCTCGTGGCCATCGCCCGCCGTACCGTCGGCGGGCGAAACGATTCTGTGGTTCAATCCGGAGCCAGGCCTTCGAGCCCGTCGAGCTCTGCATAGGAAGGCAGCGACGAGATCTGCGGGCAGCCGCTGCGGACGACGACGCGGTTGCTTTCCGGGCGCGAAAGGATCTCGGACCAGGAGCGGCCTTCGAACAGGATGAAGTCGGCCTCCCGCCCTTCACGGATTTCTCCGGTCCGGTCGAGCCCCATGATGGCGGCCGGGATCGTCGAAACGGTCGTCGGCCAGGATCCGGTCGGGTTGTCGAGATGAAGAACGCGGGTGCCGAGGCGATAGGTCTCGAGCATGTCGAGATCGCCATAGGCGTGGAACGGATCCCGGGTATTGTCCGAAGCGAGCGCGACAGGAATGCCCCGACGCCTCATCTCGTGCAGAAGCGTGACGCCGCGCCATCGGGGTGTGGTGCCGTCGCGACGGCGGTCCTGCAGGTAAAGGTTGCATGTGGGCAAGGATACGACCGCGAGGCCGGAATCGGCGACTCTGCCAAGCGTTTCCTCGACCGTCGATGGGGGCTGGCCGGCGAGGGAGCAGCAATGTCCGACCAGCACCTTTCCGCGCGGCTTGGCCCGGAGGGCGGCAAGAGCTATTCGCCGCAGGCAGTCCGACGAAGGGTCGGCCGTTTCGTCCGCATGAAAATCGAGATCGAGGCCGTATCGTCCCGCGGCCGCGAACATCCTGTCGAGAAGCATGTCGAGATCGGGTACCGGGTAGGCGACCGCGCCGAGCACTCCGCCGCAGGCGGCGACCACCCGTGAAATATGCGCGAGGAACGTCTCATCGCGGGCGAAGTCTATGCCGAAAAGGCAGGAGCCTTGCAGATCTACTCGACCGCGCCAATGGTCCCGAAGCTCCCGGAAGGCCGGCCACGAAACCGTGTCTTGCGGAGGCTGCGAGTCGAGATGCGTCCGGACGGCTCTCGTCCCGTAGTGATAGGCGCAGCGCAAGGAGAAATCCATGCGGCGCAACAGATCCTCGGACGACCAGTTCGCCTCCCGGTCCGCCTTCGCGGCGGAGAGCGCGGTCGGAAAGGAACCATCGGCTTCAGCCGTTCGCGGCAGGATGTGACCTTTGTCGAGATGGGTGTGGCAGTCGACGAAAAGGGGAAGCGCCACTCGTCCGCCGGTATCGACGACAGGAGCGTCGTTCTCGCCGCAGCGCTCGGACGCAGAACGCGCGGACGCGATTCTCGCGATCTTTCCGGCCTCGATGATCAGATCGGCGAGGACGAAATCCGCGGCCGCGGGCGCCGTGATGCACCCCTGGGCCGAAGAAGGATCGAGGCGCACATTGCCAAGGACGTAGCGTCCCCGCGCCGCATGGGCGGCAATTGCCTCCCGAAGGCCTGCTTGGGTGGGAGGCGGCATCGGCATGTGGCGGGCCCTCATTGCTGGGAGAACTCTCGGCAAGCCGTCGGCCGGGCCACGGATTCCGGGGCCGATCCATGACTGCCGGGGAAATATGGGCTATAATGTATCACGGCGTTCGTCGCAGCTGTGTGCATGCCGATGGCTCGAAGGTGCGGTGGGATTACAGGTTGCCATCTCGCATGGTTTGGAATATTGATCACACTATGAGATCACAAGGCCGGCGCCGTCAACTCTCCACCGTCAAGGTCACGCTTTGATGAGGGCGTCTGCAGGCTCCTTTCAGCGTGGCGTGCCGCGACGTCTGAGGGTCTCGGACGAGAGACGGAGGGCGTGGAAAATGGATCAAGGATGAGTGACAAATCAAAGACGGAAAAACCCGCGCAGACCAAGCCGGAGCGCGGCCATGTCCATGAGCACGTTCTGAACTACATGCGGCGCGGCCTCATGGTCGGCGCTTTTCTCCCCGGGCAGGTGATGAGCCTGCGCAAGCTTGCGGAGGCCTTGGGGACCAGTCCCATGCCCGTCCGGGAGGTGTTGAGCAGGCTGGTTGCGGCGAATGCTCTGGAGGAGACGAAAGGCGGCTCGGTCCGCGTGCCACGCCTCAATCCCGAAAAGCTGAGCCATCTCTTCTCGGTGAGGGAGCTGCTTGAGGGCATGGCAACCGAGCTCGCGGTCGAAAAAGCGACGCCGGGCCTGATGAACGAGCTCGCCAGGATCAACAAGCATCTGCTCGCGGCGATCGAACGGCGCGACATCATGAACTGCCTTTCGATCAATCAGGAATTCCACTTCACGCTCTACAACGCCGCCGAATCCGAGGTGCTGAGCCCGCTGATCGAGTCCCTCTGGCTGCAGTTTGGGCCGACGATGTACATGTCGCTGCTGATCCCCTCGATGCCGTGGAACGCCTCCGATCACGAGGCCATCCTGGCGGCCCTGAAGGCGGGGAATGCCACCGCGGCGAAGCGCGGCGTGATCCAGGATATCCGCACGACCTGCCGGGCGCTGCTCAGCGTCGCCGGGTCGCACGGCATCGAGCTGCCATTCACTTTGGGGCAGGAGCTGCAATTCGACTTGTCGGCGCGCAAGGTATCTTAAGGAGGGCGTGTGATGGGGGGACGATACGAGCATAAACTGGCCGAGCTGGGCATCAGCCTGCCCGACGCGGCTGCTCCGGCGGCCAACTACGTACCGGCGCGCCGCGTCGGCAACCTGGTGTACGTGTCCGGGCAGGTGCCCAGGCAGGGAGGTCAGGACAAGTTCACCGGCAAGCTCGGCGCTGGAGTGTCGATCGAAGAAGGCCAGGCCGCGGCCCGTCTCTGCGCGATCAACATTCTCGCCCAGCTTCGGCTCGCCCTGGAGGGAGATCTCGACAGGGTCGTGGGGGTCGTCCGGCTCGGCGGCTTCGTGAATGCCGATCCGGCCTTCGAGGATCATCCCAAGGTCATCAACGGCGCGTCCGATCTGATGGTGGCGGTCTTCGGCGAGGCGGGGCGTCATGCCCGCGCCGCCGTCGGCTGCAGTTCCTTGCCGCGCAACGTCGCCGTCGAGGTGGATGCGATATTCGAGGTCGACTGACCGTGCAGCCGTCGTCCTCCGTTACAGACCATAGAATACCGGTTCATGTGCTGACAGGCTTTCTCGGAAGCGGCAAGACCACGTTCCTCACGCACCTGCTAGGCGAACCCGACCTGGCCGATACGGCCGTGGTCATCAATGAGTTCGGCGAGGTCGGGCTGGACCATCTTCTCGTGAGGGAAGTCTCGGAAGACGCCGTGCTGCTCTCATCCGGATGCTTGTGCTGCGCGGTTCGCGACGATCTCGTGTCGACCCTGGTGGACCTGCTGGCGATGGCCGATCGTGGAGCCGTGACGCGTTTTCGCCAGATCGTCGTCGAGACCACCGGACTTGCCGATCCTGCTCCCATCATGCACGCGGTCATGAGCGACCTGCGACTCAGGCGCGTCTACCGCGCAGGGCGCATCATCACGGCCGTGGACGCCGTCACCGGTCTCGACAGCATCGGACGCTTCGCGGAGGCCAGTCAACAAGTCGCGCTGGCCGACTCGATCCTCATCACGAAATCGGACATCGTCGAGCCGTGGCAGCTCGATTCCGTCAGGCTCGGCATCTCCCGGATCAATCCGCGCGTCAGCCCGCTCGTCTCGAGCAGGAACGCAATGCCTCGCGCAAAGGATATCTTCGAAGAGCGGGAGAACTGGGAGCCGGGCTATGCCCAGATGACGGGCACGCTGCCAGCCGGCATGCATAGCGACGGGATCGAAACATTCACGGTCGAGGTCGAAAGCGAGGTCGACTGGCCATCGTTCGTGGAATGGATGGAGCTGCTCCTCGTCAACCGCGGCCAAAGCATCCTGCGCGTCAAAGGACTGCTGTCGGTCGCAGGCGATCCGCGCCCTCTCGTGATACACGGCGTTCAGCATGTCGTTTATCCCCCGGAATATTTGCCCGCCTGGCCCGACGGCAGGCGGAAGGGGTGGCTGGTCTTCATCGCGCGCAACCTCAGCAAAAGCGCCATCATGAGATCCCTGCCCAGCACCTTCGCGCCCATTCGCCAGAGCTGATCCCACTGAGGCGGGATCGGCTCTCTTCCTTGCCTTGCCGCATCGTGTTCTTTCGGTGAAACGGATCCTCTTTTTCGAGGCATGTCCCGAGGCGGGCGGATGCCGGTCCGCGTTCTCGCCCGACAGTCCCGTGCGGTCGATTGTCCTGATGCGCAGCCTTGCGCTCGGTGCTCCCCGTCCGGAAGAGCGCATCGTCGCCGGTCGCCGTGACGACATTCCTCTTTCACCCATGCTATAGCGTCATGGCCGGCCGCAATTGCCCTTCGTACCAGAGGTCGGTCGAAAGACAGCCGACCGAAACTTGCCCTTGACACCGTCAATTTGTGATCACAACATGAGATCAAGTCTGCGGTTCGTAAATGCCTCCGCGCTCACCATAGAAGAAGGCAGGCCGCTCAGAGCAAGATGACGCCCCCAGGCGTCGTATTCGGGAGGGAAGAATGTCTCATGCTGCACGTCTCGTTCGAAGAGTTGCGCTTACGGCAAGTGCCGTCATCGCTGCCACTCTGGCAAGCCAAAGCGCGATGGCCCAGGACATCAACGTCCGGTTCAGCTGGAAGCTGAAGGGCGAATACGGCTTCTTCTATCTAGGAGAGCAGAAAGGGTTGTACAAAGAAGCGGGCTTGACTCTGAAGCTCGGCGAGGGGGCGGGCGCACAGGCCGCGCTCGGGGCCCTGATCCAGGGCCAGGAGGATGTCGTCGTGCTTCCCGGGATCTTCGCGATCTCGGCCATTCAGAAAGGGATGCCCGTCAAGATCATCGCCCTGTACCAGCCCACGACGCCCATCGCGCTCATCTCCCATCCCGAGAAACCGGTCAAGGCGCCGAAGGATCTCGAGGGCAAGACGGTCGCCCATGCCGTCGGAGAGACGGGAACCTCTTACCTGAGCGCATTCTGCGACATCAACAAGGTCGATTGCAGCAAGGTCAAGAAGATCCAGATGGACGCGCAGTCCCGCGTTCCCCAGTTCCTGCAGAAGCAGGTCGATGTGGTCAGCGTCTACCGGACCAACGATCTTCCTGTGCTGGAGGAGCGAACCGGAACCACGTTCCCGACGCTCGATCTGCCGGAATACGGACTGGGAGTGCCCGGCCTGGCTCTGGTGGCAAGCAATTCAGGTATCGAAAAGAAGGGGGCGAACCTCAGCAAGTTCCTCACGGCGAACGCAAAAGCGATCGACATGACCCGAGCCGATCCCGCCGCTGCGACGGCGGCCCTGAAGGCGATTTGGCAGGGCGGACCCTCCGACAAGGTCATCCAGCGGCAGATCGAGGCGACCTCCGCGTCGATGCCGAAGATGGACGGCAAGCCCATGGGCTGGATCGACGAAAAAGTCGTCGCCAAGGCGATCGAGCTGATCAAGCTCGACGAGGACGTCGGCAGCGTCAAGCCTTTGTCCTCCTTCTACACCAACGAACTTCTGAAGCAGTGAGGCTATGGTGGCGAGCACAGATATTGTCGGCGTCGGTCAGGCGCTAGGGAAGCAGTCGAAGAGCATGAAACGCAAGAGGAAGGCACGGAGCACATGGATGGAGCGCTATTCGGCGCTCATCCTGGCGGCTGTCCTGATCGGAACTTGGCAGGCCTTGGTCCCGCTGTTGGGACTCTCCGAGTTCGTTCTGCCGACGCCGCTGGCGATCGCCAAGCGTATCGTCAGCGAAATTCCGCTGCTCGCGACCCATTCCTACGTCACGCTTTTCGAGGTCATCGCGGGATTTTCCTTCGGAGCGGTGATCGGCATTCCGCTGGCTTTGTCGATCTTCTACTCCAAGCCGTTCGAGCGGGCGATCTACCCGATCCTCGTCGCGCTGCAGACGGTTCCGAAGGTCGCCCTTGCACCCATTCTCGTTCTGTATCTCGGCTATGGCTGGGCTCCGAAGATCACGCTCGCGTTCCTGATTTCCTTCTTTCCGATCGTGATCTCGACCGTCGTCGGCCTGCAGTCCCTCGACAAGAACCTCGTGAACCTGGCCCGCTCCATGGGGGCAAACGAATGGCAGATCTTCTTCAAGATCCGCCTTCCCGCGGCGCTGCCGAACATCTTCGGGGGCTTCAAGGTGGCGGTTTCGCTGGCCGTGATCGGAGCGGTGATCGGCGAATACGTCTCCGCCGAGCGGGGCCTGGGCTATCTGCAGCTTCAGGCGAACTCGCTGTTCGACACCACGCTCAACTTCGCAACGGTCGTGACGATCTCGGCGATCGGCGTGCTGCTCTATTTCGTCGTCGATATGGTGGAGGCTCGCGTCACCTACAAGCGCGACGCGCCCAAGTAAGACGCGTGAATGGCGTTCGGTCACATCAAGGGACGTACAGTGAGGCAGTTCAATGGGTATCTCTAGCCACACCAGCGGGGCCGCAGTCGAAATTTCGAGGCTCTCGAAAAGCTACCAGACACGTGAGGACGACGACGTCCTCGCCCTCGACAAGGTCGATCTCCAGATCGAGCCGGGCAGCTTCGTGGCTGTGGTCGGGCCGAGCGGATGCGGCAAGAGCACGTTGCTCTCGCTGCTCGCAGGTCTGACCCCTGCATCGACCGGCAACATCGCGATCGACGGAGAGCTGGTCAACAGGCCTCACCCCAAGACCGGGGTGGTCTTCCAATCGGATCTGCTTCTCTACTGGCGCACGGTTCTCGACAACATCCTGCTCCCGATCGAGATCAAGCACCTGGATCTTGCCAAATACCGCGTGCGGGCCGAGGAGCTGCTCGCCCAGGTCGGCCTCAAGGGTTTCGGCAACAAGTACCCCTCCGAACTCTCGGGCGGCATGCGTCAGCGCGTTGCGATCTGCCGGGCGCTGATCCAGGAGCCGGGGCTGCTTCTCATGGATGAGCCCTTCGGCGCCCTCGACGCCCTGACGCGCGAGCAGATGATCATGGATCTTCAATCCATGTGGCTGCGGGTTCGCAATACGGTGCTGTTCATTACCCATGGCATCGACGAAGCCGTGTTCCTCGCCGATCGCGTGCTCGTCATGTCGCCACGCCCCGGCCGTGTCGATCTCGATCTCAGGATCGACATGCCGCGACCCCGCCAATGGACGCGCACGCACGAGGACAAGGCGTATCATGGTTATGTCCGTCAGATTCGCGACATCTTCGAGTCCAAGGGCGTGCTTGTCTCGCATTAAGGTGTCCAAGGCTCGGGCGCCGTTGGGCGCCGGGAGCCGACAATTCCAGTCCCGCCGGGAGGAGACCGGGCGGGCAGCCCGCCGCAACGGCTCGGCCGACCCGCATGCCGGCGGTGTTTCGTGACGGCATGATCAGCCGGGCTCACCGACGTTTCTAAGGATCTCAGACGATGAAGATAGGGGCAGTGAAGGAGATCTCTCCTGGCGAGAGGCGCGTTGCTCTGACGCCGGACTCCGCGCGTCAGCTGCAGAAGCTCGGACATGCGTGCTTCGTCGAGGCCGGGGCGGGGGCGAGCGCGGGACTGTCGGATGCGGCCTACGCTCAGGCGGGCGTGACCGTCGTGCCGGATGCCGCGTCCCTGCTCTCCGCCGTGGACGTGGTCGCGAAGGTTCAGCCGCCCGCCGAGGCCGAGATCGCGCAGATGCGTCCCGGCCAGACGTTGATCTCGTTCTTCTGGCCGGCGCAGAACGCCGAGCTTCTGGAACTGGCGAAGGCGCAAGGCGTCACGGTCATCGCCATGGACATGGTGCCGCGCATCTCGCGCGCCCAGAAGATGGACGCGCTCTCCTCCATGGCCAACATCGCCGGCTACCGCGCCGTGATCGAGGCCGGCAACCACTTCGGCCGCTTCTTCACCGGCCAGGTCACCGCCGCCGGCAAGGTGCCGCCCGCGAAGGTGCTGGTCGTGGGGGCCGGCGTGGCAGGGCTGGCCGCCATCGGCACGGCCACCAGCCTTGGTGCCATCACCTACGCCTTCGATGTCCGGCCTGAGGTGGCCGAGCAGATCGAGTCGATGGGCGCCCAGTTCGTCTTCCTCGAGTTCGAGGAGGCGCAGGATGGCGCCGCCACCGGCGGCTATGCCGCCCCCTCGAGCCCGGAGTTCCGCGAGAAGCAGCTCGCCAAGTTCCGCGAACTGGCGCCGGAGATGGACATCGTCATCACCACCGCTCTGATCCCCGGCCGGCCGGCCCCGAAGCTGTGGACCGACGACATGGTGCAGGCGATGAAACCGGGCTCGGTGATCGTCGATCTCGCGGCCGAGCGCGGCGGCAACTGCGATCTGACCGTGCCGGACGAGAAGGTGGTGACCGAGATCGGCGTCACCATCATCGGCTATACCGACTTCCCCAGCCGCATGGCGGCTCAGGCCTCGACGCTGTATGCCAACAACATCCGCCACTTCCTGGCCGACCTGACCCCGAACAAGGACGGCGTCATCCATCACAACATGGACGATGACGTCATCCGCGGGGCCACGGTCACGCATCAAGGCGCGATCACCTATCCGCCACCGCCGCCCAAGGTGCGGGCAATTGCCGCCGCCAAGCCGAAGGAGAAGCCGAAGGAGCTGACGCCGGAGGAGAAGCGGGCGCAAGAAGCGGCGGCCTTCCGCAGCCAGACCCGCACGCAGGTGGGGCTGCTGGTCCTGGGCGGCCTGCTGCTCGCGCTCGTGGGCGCCTATGCGCCGGCGAGCTTCATGGCCCACTTCATCGTCTTCGCGCTCGCCTGCTTCGTCGGCTTCCAGGTGATCTGGAGCGTCAGCCACTCGCTGCACACGCCGCTGATGGCCGTGACCAACGCCATCTCCGGCATCGTGGTGCTGGGCGCCCTGCTGCAGGTGGGCTCGAGCCATTGGCTGGTGGTTGGCTTGGCCTCGCTGTCGTTCCTGATCGCCACCATCAACATCATCGGCGGCTTCCTGGTTACGCGCCGGATGCTCGCCATGTTCCAGAAGTCGTAAGGAGCCTCCGATGAGCGTTGGTATCGTCTCCGCGGCCTATGTGGCGGCCGCCATCCTGTTCATCCTCTCCCTCGGCGGCCTCTCGGGCCAGGAGAGCGCCAAGCGTGCCGTCTGGTACGGCATGGCCGGCATGGCCTTGGCCGTGGGGGCCACCGTGCTCGGCCCCGGCGTCGGCAACTACGCTGTCATTGCCGTCCTGCTGGTGATCGGCTCGGCGATTGGCTGGTACGTGGCCAGGAAGGTCGAGATGACCGAGATGCCGCAGCTGGTGGCGGCGCTGCACTCCTTCGTCGGTCTGGCGGCCGTGTTCATCGGTTTCAACGCCGAGCTTGAACTCCAGCGCGTGCTCGCCCTGGACGAGGCCTCACGGCAGGCGCTGACCGGCTTCGCCGGCGTGCTCGCGCACAAGACGGGGGTCGAGATCGCGATCCTCAAGGTCGAGGTGTTCTTAGGCGTGTTCATCGGGGCGGTGACGTTCACCGGCTCCGTGATCGCCTTCGGCAAGCTGGCCGGCCAGGTGAGCGGCAAGGCGAAGAAGCTGCCCGGCGGCCATGGGCTCAATGCCGGAGCAGCGCTCCTCTCGCTGGTATTGGGCGTGATGTACGTCAACGGGGCCGGGATCTGGCCCCTCGTGGCGATGACCCTGCTGGCGTTCTTCATCGGCTATCATCTGATCATGGGCATCGGCGGGGCCGACATGCCGGTGGTGGTCTCGATGCTCAACTCCTACTCGGGCTGGGCGGCGGCCGCCATCGGCTTCACGCTCGGCAACGACCTGCTGATCGTGACCGGCGCTTTGGTCGGGTCCTCGGGTGCCATCCTGAGCTACATCATGTGCAAGGCGATGAACCGCAGCTTCGTCAGCGTGATCCTCGGCGGCTTTGGTGCCACCACAGGCCCGGTGATGGCGATTGCCGGCGAGCAGATCGCCATCGATGCCGACGGGGTGGCGACCGCCCTGGAG
Source organism: Microvirga sp. HS2 (assembly GCF_055792805.1). Lineage (NCBI taxonomy): Bacteria > Pseudomonadati > Pseudomonadota > Alphaproteobacteria > Hyphomicrobiales > Methylobacteriaceae > Microvirga > Microvirga sp. HS2. The sequence continues at coordinate 2,859 of NZ_JBVVAJ010000049.1, read as the reverse complement.
GAGGCCGACAGCATCGTGATCGTGCCGGGCTACGGCATGGCCGTGGCGCAGGCGCAGCAGTCGGTCTCAGAACTGACGCGGCGGTTGCGCGCCAAGGGCAAGGAGGTGCGGTTTGCCATTCATCCCGTCGCTGGCCGCCTCCCGGGGCACATGAACGTGCTCTTGGCCGAGGCCAAGGTGCCGTACGACATCGTGCTGGAGATGGACGAGATCAACGAGGATTTCTCCAGCACGGACGTGGTGATCGTGATCGGTTCGAACGACATCGTCAACCCGGCCGCCCAGGAGGACCCGAACAGCCCGATCGCCGGCATGCCGGTGCTGGAGGTGTGGAAGGCCAAGCAGGTGTTCGTGTCGAAGCGCGGGCAGGGGACGGGCTATTCCGGGATCGAGAACCCGCTGTTCTACAAGGACAACACCCGCATGTTCTACGGCGACGCCAAAGCTAGCATCGATCAACTCGTCCAGGCCATCTGAAGCATTCTTGTAAGAAACAGAAGAATGAGCCATTGGCTTCTTGTATCGACCAAGTATGTTTGGGTTCGCGATCGCGTCAGCAGGGTCGATGTCAACGACGAGTCTAGAGCAGCAGCTCTAACTGGAGCGAGTGCCTATAGCTGCATCGTGTTTTAGATGTTGAGCAAACCTCAGCTACCGAAATCGTCTTTGAGGCCTTGAAATCGGAGCACGTCTGGCACACCGCTTCAAGACCAGAGCCGGGACAGGAAGGTGATCGGTTTCGTCACAAATTCGGAGAGGGGGACGAGAGGAGAGCAGATGCGCGGTAGCGCGTTTAGGCAGAGAGCAGGTCAAACTGTTCGGCGCGTGATGACTGCCGATCGCAGGCGTACTTCACCTGCTGCTTGCGCATCATGTGGATCAACTCGATCCCACCGGGGATCACACGGGCAGGGGCCGGAGACTGGAAGCCGAGCATGGGTCGGACGCACCTCTTGATAGCGCGATGGTCCTGCTCGATGCGCTTATTGAGTTAGACACTTTGCCGGATGCGAATGGATTTCACGCAACGCCTAGATCGATCTTAAAGCCGATCGGCAGTATCGCAGGACAGGATCGTCTCGCGATTGGTCTGACTGCCGTCGATCACAATCCGCTCAGGCCGATCATGGCGCTTGAGTGCCTTGCGCAAGAAACGCTTGGCAGCCGTCAGATTCCGTCGCTCGCTAAACCAGAACTCGACTGTGTTGCCGTTGCTGTCGATTGTGCGATACAAGTACATCCATCAACCACGGACTTTGATCTAAGCTTCGTCCACATGCCACTTCCGGCCAACAGGTCGCTTGAGCCGGTTAATCTGCTCCAGCAGGAGCGGAGCATAGTGGATGGTCCAAAAATGAATGGTCGCATGTTCGACGGCGATGCCGCGCTCAGCCATCATCTCCTCAAGATTTCGCAGGCTGGGATTATAGCCCAGACACCACCGCACGCAGAGCAGGATAACAGATCGATTAAAATGCCTGCCCTTGAACACGCCACCCCCATCCGTGAGAGTTTGGGTATGGTAGACGCAACATAGAAGCAAAAAATCTGCGACGGAGTCGTCAGGCAACGCACCCAGATCATCAATGCCCTGCGAGGACATTTGGCCGAGTTCGGGATCGTGGCGGCGAAAGGGCCGGCTCGCGTTCCGCAACTCGTGCAGGCTGTCACGGATCCAGCCGAGCCAATCCCGGAGCTCGCTCGTCCAATCCTCCAGATGCTGATCGAGACACTCCGGGGACTGGACGGGCAGATTGCCCATCTGGACCATGAGATCGTCGACAGAGCCAAGGAGAATGAGACAGCGCGTCGGCTGATGACGATTCCCGGCGTCGGCCCAGTGACCGCGGTAGCCTTGGCGGCGCTTGCCCCACCGGCCGAGACGTTTAAGCGAGGCAGAGACTTCGCCGCCTGGGTGGGGCTCACACCCTTGCAGCATTCGACTGGCGGCAAACAGAAGCTGGGCGCCATTTCCAAGATGGGCGAGCGAACGCTGCGCCGCCTGCTGATCATCGGCGCGAGTGCCGTCGTCCGGTGGGCGGCTCGAAACGGGGCTCCGGCAGGCTCGTGGATGGCGCGCATGATTGCACGCAAGCCGCCGATGCTGGTACGCGTGGCGCTGGCCAACAAGATGGCTCGCATCGTCTGGCTCTGATGGCAAGAGGCGGGGTTTATCAGGCTCCAGTCGCGATGGCCTAAGCGTTAGCGGCTGAGGGGCTGTTGGGGCGTGGGAAGGTCAAAGGAGAGAGATGGCGCAACGGTCACCGAGACGGGATCAGGAAAACCAGCTTTGCGACACGTGTTCCAAGCACGTGGATCTGATTTGGACCTGATCCGCGAACTCCCATCCGGGCCCGCGGCATGTGAGCCGCAGTAGAGGCCGCACACATGTCAGACCCTGACCACGCGCTGCATCAAACCTGAAGATTTCTCTTGCGTCTCGCGGGGCGTCCACACATGTCGCAAACCCATCAGTAACTTAGTTCTGTCTATGCCTCCGGCCAGCTCCGGAGGTTTAGATGTTCAAAGGCCGTCATTTCGATCGCTCGGTGATCCTGCTGTGCGTCCGGTGGTATCTCGCTTACGGCCTAAGCCTGCGGAACCTGGAAGAGATGATGGCCGAGCGAGGCATCTCGGTCGATCACGCTACCATTCACAGATGGGTCATCCGGTACTCACCCGAACTGCTGGAGCGGTTCAATCGCCGCAAGAGAGCCGTCACGGGAAAGTGGCATGTCGACGGTGTGTCACGAACACATTTCTGAAGGAGGAGATGTGGAGCTGTACAAGAGATGAGGGTTGGCCCCTCGAGGTCTGCAGTCAGGTGTCGGCCTCAAACCCCTGCAAGCTGCGGCCGTC
>NZ_JBVVAJ010000048.1:0-30782 GCF_055792805.1 Microvirga sp. HS2 | reverse complement strand
TCTCCGCATCGTCCGCGACAATGCAGGATCCACTGAAACCCCGGTCGACATCTATTCCTCCTCTGCCAAGGAGGGGTCAGTTCTTCGTTTCGTCAGGGGGTCAGTTTCTCAGTTCGGCCGACAACACGGTAGGTCGACTTCAACCGGAGGCGACATCTCGTAAATCTGGCCGTCGCCTTACTCGTAGATTTGCGCGTCGCGCTACAGCAACAGGGGCCACGTTAAAGCGCCTGCCGCCGTATTCGCCCGACTTCAACCCGATTGAGAACGCCTTTGCCAAGCTCAAGGCACTGCTGCGCAAGGCAGCAGCCCGCACGAAGGAGGCGCTCTGGCAGACCATCGGCGAGTTGCTCGACGAGTTCTCGCCGGAAGAATGCGCCAACTACTTCAGGGCTGCTGGATATGAACCGGAGTAAGCGGAAATGGCTCTAGCCGTGAGCTCGCTGGTGTTTCTCATTGCCATTCACAAGCTGGAGTATTTTGTGAACGCCCATGTCATGGGAACTCACATCAGCGCCCGTGCTTGGGAGCTGCTCGTGGCCATGCTGGTCATGGAGGCTGTTTTCGGCATTGCCGGTCTGGTGGCCGCCCCGATCTACTATGCGTATCTGAAGTACGAACTCGCAGCGCGCGAACTCATCTGATCCGCGACTGGCTTCGAGGGGAAACTTGCCCCTGCCCGGACCCTCTGTCATATTGCATTGCACAAATGTGTCGCGGACTTCTCAGCTCGAAAGTGGCCTAGAGGCGTTAGCCTCGCATCGACCCGCTGCAATCGCTAGGAAAGGAAAAGCCGCATGGGCCAGAGGTCCTGTCCACAATGTTCCTGCGATGCAGCCTCTGTCCTGAGCTTCGCCACGAACGATGGTGGTTTTGCCGCTGCCGTGCAGTGCCACGTCTGCGGCTTCGAGAAGCCTACCGATTGTGAGTTTGAGGATGAGCAGACGGCTCGCGAGGCCGCAACTCATGCCTGGTTGGAGAAAACGGAGCCGCTCCTCCCAACCCGCCGTGTGGCGCGGTCGTAACAAGGTCCGCTCTCGCCTCCTCCCCTTCCCCTCTCCGGTCACCGTGGATGCTCATTGGGCAGTCAGCAGTCCCCTGCCCTTGCTCCGGCTTTGAAGATAGGAGCGGCATGGGTTGGACCTACCCCATATGCGATCCACGGCTTACGCAACTTTCCCGGCTTAATGAGGTTGTTGGGCGAAGGCGTTCGGGGTCAAGCCTTTTGTGACGAGATGAGGAAAGCCCCGCCCTCTTAAATGGGCAAACAAAATCCCTCACTGACAGTCTTCGCCCGCGCCTACTTCAGGATATCAACCAGATTGCTGCCTGGAGCCATCCCCATTCTTGGTAGCGGCTCTCAAGCAATCTAACCGCCGGACTCAGGCGTTCGGCAATCCCGATAACCCTACATACTTATCGGACATTGGCCAGCCTAAGACCTTCAAATGACCAATGAGTGCCGCCTGTAGTGAACAGCTTAAGTAGCTGCACATTCAAAAGGCCAGAGGAAGGTCCGCTTGTCGGCGCATTCCGGAATTTCGGTCTACTTCCGGGATGGGCCAAGAGCGGCCCTTACAGATCAGCAAACTCCGCAGGTTCCTAGCGCCGGAAGACAAGGCTGAGATTGTTCGCGGGCATTGGAACGCGCTCGACGAGCGTCAGCCCGTGACCTCCGGCGAGTTCCGCCACTGCTCCAAGGTCCCGAATACCCCACTCTGAATTTCTGCGTCTCAGATCAGCGTCAAAAGCTTCGTTGCTTGGAGCCGTATGGGTGCCGTTCCCCTTGTAGGCTCCGTAAAGGTAGAGCACCCCCCCGTCCGGGAGCACCCTTCCTGCCCCGGCCATCAGACCTTGCGTCGCTCGCCAGGGGCTAATGTGAACCATGTTGATGGCGACAACGGCATCGGCCTGCTCGACGGGCCAATCAGGAGCGGCGGCATCAAGGGGGAGCGGCGCGAGAAGATTAGGCAGCCCCGAACTCGCCCGATGGGCGGCGATGCTTCTCAGGGCCTGCTCGTCCTGATCCGACGGCTGCCAAGTCAAATACGACAGTGCAGTCGCGAAGTACATCGCATGCTCGCCCGTGCCGCTGGCGATCTCCAGAACCGTTCCGGCTAGCGGAAGAACCCTGCGCAGCACGGCCAGGATCGCATCCCGGTTGCGGGCCACTGACGGCGATGAAAGAGCCTCACTAGGTCTGGACGTGCTCGCCATGGGAAAACACCAAGCCGTCAGGTACAGGGTAAGTGTGCTGACCGAACCCGCACAATGTCGGGCGCGCCTTTCCATTGCCAGGATCCGACGTCATCCGGCATCACTGCCCAGCTCACCGATCTTTTCCGGACCTGCGATCTCCTTCTCGATCGGGCTCTTGCCCGTTCTGAGATCAAGTAATGCTCGCCTGACGAGTGGATCCAGCTTGTCGCAATCTGGTCCAGAACATGCGAGGATCGCGGCACGCATACGAGGCGTCCAGAATGCCACGAGATGATCGTGGATTCCTTTAACGGCCTGGTCCTCTGGATAGAGGCGGAAGAAGTCCGCGATCTGATTGGCCATCCGAATGAGCTTCTCGGGCGTCATGCAGCGACATCCTGTGAGCGAATGTGTCCCAATCCCTCTGTCCGCTCTGCAAGGGCACGCCCGCGTGCGAGATGCTCGTGAAGACGGTTGCGCGTCGGTTCGATGACGAGACGCAGCCCCCTCTCCTCGGGCTCAAGGCGAATTCCCCGAATGTCTTCCGGAGCCTGCATCCCGCCTTCGGTCAAACTGAATCCCACCGCAAAATCCTCCAGATTGGAAGGAGATGTCGTCATCACCACGAACGGGATGCCGCCATACACGAGATTGACCGGGATCTCCGAGGCAATGGGCTGCACTCTTCGAACAGGACCGCTGCCACCAGACGCAAGTACGATTGTCCATGCCTCCACCGCGTCAAGGATCTCAGAGTTCTCCTTATTCGGCGGCGTTGGCATTCGTACTGATCCGCTTCAGGGTTCGGTCCTCCTCAACAAAGTGATCCTGCCAGTTCGAGAGATGGTTCGTGCGGCGCACCTGCACAGCAGTCACTTTGTATTCCGGACAATTGGTCGCCCAGTCGGAATAATCCGTTGTGATCACGTTCGTGCCAGTCTGGGCGTGGTGAAAGGTCGTGTAGACCACGCCCGGCTGCATGCGTTCGCTGATCCGGGCCCTCAGGGCGATCTCGCCCGAACGGCTCTCGAGGGACACTAGGTCGCCGTCAAGGACGCCCCGGCTCTCCGCATCGAAGGGATGGATTTCCAGCACGTCCTCCTCGTGCCAGCGGCTGTTCTCCGTTCGTCTCGTCTGCGCGCCGACATTGTACTGGGTGAGGATACGCCCTGTCGTGAGGATCAGCGGGAAGCGCGGTCCTGTCCTCTCCTCTGTCGGCACGAACGCGGTGAGCATGAACTTGCCCTTGCCGCGAACGAACCGGCCCACATGCATCATCGGCGTTCCGTTGGGAGCAGCCTCATTGCACGGCCATTGAATGGAACCGAGACGATCCAGCTTCTCATAGGACACTCCCGCGAAGCTCGGCGTCAGGCGGGCGATCTCGTCCATGATCTCGCTGGGATGCGAATAGTTCATGGGATAGCCGAGGGCGTCGGAAAGCGCCATCGTCACCTCCCAGTCGGCCATGCCGCCAAGGGGCGGCATCACCTTCCGGACCCGGTTGATCCGCCGCTCCGAGTTCGTGAAGGTGCCGTCCTTCTCCAGGAAGGAGGAGCCCGGCAGGAAGACATGGGCGTACTTGGCGGTCTCGTTCAGGAAAATATCCTGGATGACCATGCATTCCATGGCCCTCAGGCCCGCCGTCACATGCTGCGTATCGGGATCGGACTGGGCAATATCCTCACCCTGGATGTAGAGGCCCTTGAAGGTGCCTTCCACGGCTTCATCGAGCATGTTCGGAATGCGAAGCCCTGGCTCGCTCTGGAGGTGTACCCCCCAGAGGCTCTCGAACATTTGCCGCGTGGCATCGTCCGCCACATGCCGGTATCCGGAAAACTCGTGCGGGAAAGAGCCCATGTCGCAGGAGCCCTGCACGTTGTTCTGCCCCCGGAGGGGATTCACGCCGGTTCCGGGTTTTCCGATGTTCCCTGTGGCCATGGCAAGATTGGCCATGCCCATGACCATGGTGGAGCCCTGGCTGTGCTCCGTGACCCCAAGCCCGTAATAAATCGCCGCATTTCCCCCGGTAGCGTAGAGGCGGGCGGCGGCCCGCACATCGGCTGCCGGAACACCCGTGAGGGGCTCCACCGCTTCGGGCGAGTGGCGTTCATCGGCGATGAAACGGGCCCAGCTTTGGAAGTCATCGAGATCGCAGCGCTCGCGCACGTAGTCTTCGTCGACCAAGCCTTCCGTCACGATCACATGCGCAAGCGCATTGATGATCGCCACGTTCGTTCCCGGTTTCAGGGCCAGGAAGTAGTCCGCTTCCACGTGGGGTGTTCTCACGAGATCGATCCGTCGGGGATCGATGACAATGAGACGAGCCCCCTCGCGCAGGCGCCTTTTCATGCGGGATGCAAAAACCGGATGCCCGTCGGTCGGATTAGCTCCGATGACCACGATGACGTCGGCATGCGCAACGGACGCGAAGTCCTGGGTGCCGGCCGATGTTCCAAGCGTCGTCTTCAGCCCATAGCCCGTGGGCGAGTGGCAGACTCGGGCGCAGGTATCGACATTGTTGTTGCCAAAGCCGGCCCTCACCAGCTTCTGGACCAGAAACGTTTCCTCGTTCGTGCACCGGGACGAGGTGATCCCGCCGATGGCGTCGCGGCCGTATTGCGCCTGGATGCGCTTGAACTCGCTGGCCGCATAATTAATAGCCTCGTTCCAGGAGACCTCCCGCCAGGGGTCGGTGATCCTCTCGCGGATCATCGGCTTGGTGATCCGATCCTTGTGCGTCGCGTAGCCCCAGGCGAACCGTCCTTTGACGCAGGAATGGCCCTCGTTCGCTTGGCCATCCTTGTAGGGCACCATGCGCACGACCGTGCTGCCCTTCATCTCGGCCTTGAAGGAGCATCCGACGCCGCAATAGGCGCAGGTCGTGATGACCGAATGCTCCGGCTTCCCCATTGCGATGACGGAGTTCTCGTTCAGTGTCGCTGTCGGGCAGGCCTGCACGCAGGCCCCGCACGAGACGCATTCCGAGCCGAAAAAGTCCAGGCCTCCCGGTGAGACACGCGAGTCGAACCCCCTGCCTTGAATGGTCAGTGCAAAGGTGCCCTGCACCTCCTCGCAAGCCCGCACGCAACGCGAGCAGACGATGCATTTGGAATCTTCGAAGGTGAAGTACGGGTTGGATGTATCCTTCGGGGCGTCGAGATGATTGGCTCCCTCGTAACCGTAGCGGACCTCGCGCAGACCGACGGCGCCCGCCATATCCTGCAGTTCACAATCTCCGTTGGCCGAACAGGTCAGGCAGTCGAGCGGGTGATCGGAGATATACAGCTCCATCACGCCGCGACGAAGATCGGCGAGCCGTTGGGTCTGCGTATGAACGACCATACCCTCTTCGACCGGCGTCGTGCACGAGGCCGGCGTCCCCCGCCGCCCCTCGATCTCGACGAGACAAAGGCGGCAGGAACCGAAGGGCTCCAACATGTCGGTGGCGCAGAGCTTGGGGACTTCCGTCCCCAACATCATGGCGGCGGCCATGACCGATGTACCGTCCGGAACCGAGATGGATTTCCCATCGATGGTAAGAGTAATCGTCTGGTCCGCACCGCGGACCGGCGTGCCGTAATCAACTTCCCTCATCAGAGCCATGACTTTCGCTCCATTACTCGGCAGCCGTGGACAGGCGCGGCGCTTTGTCGAAATCCTCAGGAAAATGGTTGAGCGCGCTCATCACCGGCACAGGAGTCAGGCCGCCCATCGCACACAACGAGGCATCGGTCATGAGGGTGCAGAGATCCTGAAGAACCTCGAAGTTCTTCTCCGACTCGACACAGGCAATGATCCGATCCATCACCTCGACACCACGCACCGCGCCGACGCGGCAGGGCGTGCATTTTCCGCAGCTCTCCGCCGCGCAGAACTCGAAGGCGAAGCGGGCCTGCCGCGCCAGATCCACACTGTCGTCGAACACCACGATGCCGCCATGCCCGAGAAGCCCCTTCTCTGCCGCGAGCGCTTCATAGTCTAGTGGAAGGTCGAGCATGCTCTCGGGGAAGTACGCACCGAGAGGCCCGCCGACCTGAACCGCCTTCACAGGTCGTCCGGAGGCAGTTCCTCCACCGAAATCCTCAACGATCCCACGAAGGGTTGCGCCAAAGGCGAGTTCGATGAGGCCGCCGCGTTTGACGTTGCCCGCAAGCTGGACCGGCAGCGTGCCCCGCGAGCGGCCCATGCCGAAATCCGCATAGGCCTGCGCCCCGTGCGCCAGGATCCACGGCACCGTGCCTAAGGAGACGACATTGTTGACGACCGTCGGCTTACCGAACAATCCCTTCGCAGCCGGGAGGGGAGGTTTCGCTCGGATCATTCCGCGCTTGCCTTCAAGGCTTTCGAGCAATGATGTCTCTTCGCCGCAAATATAGGCCCCTGCTCCCAGTCGGGTTTCGATTGTGAAGGCGCGGCCTGAGCCCATGACGGACGCCCCCAGATAGCCGGCCCTCGCGGCGATCTCGATGGCCTTCGTCATGGTCCGGTAGGCATGCGGATATTCGGACCGGATATAGATGAAGCCCTTGGTGGCTCCGACGGCCAATCCGGCGATCGTCATGCCTTCGATCAGGGAGAAGGGATCGCCTTCCATCAGCATGCGGTCGGCGAAGGTGCCGCTGTCGCCCTCGTCCGCGTTGCAGACGATGTACTTCTGTGCCGCTTCGGCGTGGAGAACGGTGCCCCACTTGATGCCCGTCGGAAAGCCCGCTCCGCCCCGCCCGCGCAGGCCGGAGAGCTTGACCTCGTCGACGATGGCCTGAGGCTCCAGGGAGAGCGCGCGGTCGAGGCCGGCATAGCCGCCCTGGCTCCAGTAATCGTCGAGCGACAAGGGATCGACGATGCCGCAGCGGGCGAAGGTCAGGCGTGTCTGGCGGGCCAGGTAAGGCTGGTTCTCCAGGCGGCCGAGGCGAAGCGGGTGATCCTTACCTTCAAGGAAACCGGCCTCGAACAATCCGGCGATATCGGCGGGCTTGAGCGGCCCATAGGCGATCCGGCCCTCGGGCGTCTCGACCTCCACCAGAGGTTCGAGCCAGAACAGGCCGCGGGAGCCGGTCGTCACGATGTCCAGCGCGAGCCCGCGGCGGGACGCCTCGTCTGTCACGAGAGCGGCGATCCGGCGGGAGCCAAGGGCAAGGGAGGCCGCGTCCTGGGATATGAAGATCCTGGTCATAGCCCCCTCGCCTCCCGGACGACCTCGTCGAGCACCCCGGAGTCGAGGCGCCCGATCGGCTCGCCGTCGTAAAGGGCGGACGGGGCACAGGCGCACAGGCCCAGGCAATAGACCCCCTCGACCGTCAGGCGGCCATCCGCTGTCGTCTCGCCCCAGCCGATGCCGAGCCTCTCCAGGAAGGAGCGCGCAACCCGCGGACCATCCATCGACTGACAGGCCTCTGCCCGACAGAGCTTGAGGACATGCTTCCCGGCGGGCGCACGCCGGAAATCATGGTAGAAGGTGATGGTTCCTTGGATCTCGGCGCGCGACAGGTTGAGGGCCGAAGCAATCATTGGCACCGCCTCCTCCGGAATATAGCCAAACTCTTCCTGCAAGGCATGAAGGATGGGCAGCGTCGGTCCGTCCAGAGGAGCCTGTGCCCTGATGATCTCGCTCACCCGCGTCAGATCGCTCTCGACAAGCTGGGACATTTCCCTACCTGGGTTCTTGATATTTTTGCCAGAGTGCGCGCCTTGGGCGGGATATGCAATCCGGATTGTTGATGCGTGCATCACGAGTCGCAGATCCTCGAACCCCGTACCGAAGCTGAGTTTCCGAGACGATGAGGAACGAGACTGAGATCCGCAGATCGCCCATGCGACCGCACATCGAACCGGGGCACCGGCTTAGGGCAACAGAAGCGACCCGGCCTCCCGTCGCCCGAGCGGTAATGCTCCGTGTCCCAGCGGCAGCCTCTCTTCAGGCTCTGTCCGACGGCAAGTACGTTCACGATAGTCCGGGCGCTGCGACTCGGCCGACCCGCAGCGCCCGTAAGGCGCGCACCTATGCGGCAGCGGCCTGCTTGGATTTGGCCGTATGGGCTGCGATCAGATCCATCAGCTCCGGCGAAAGACAATCGTAGGGCTCCAGGCCGAGCTCTCTCAGGCGCGCCCGCACTTGCGGCATCTGCGCCGGATCGGCTCCGGACTCGATGATCGATGACACGAACGCCGCGAATCCCGGCGCCGCCCACCCTTTTTCGGGCGAGAGCTCCGTGTGGATGAAGTCGAGTCCGTAGAAGGGATGGTTGGGGTTTTCGATGCGCCCGAACATGTGGACGCCGCAAACCTTGCATGCATGCCGCTGGATCGTGGCAGTCGGATCCACAACCTGGAGCTTGTCCGCATTCGCCGTAACGGTCACGTTTTCGCGCGGCACGACCGCAACCATAGCGAACAACGCGCCTTTCGGCTTCCAGCACTTGGTACAGCCACACATATGGTTGTGAGCGCTGTTACCCTTGATTTCGACGACGACCGGATCGTCGGCGCACTTGCACATGAGCTTGCCGCCGGCAAAGCTGGGATCGCCGGGGGTTACACCATTATCGACGGCAGGGTGAATCGAGAGAGATACTGTCATTGAACTCTCCTTCGTGCAGGGAAGTCTGGTCCACAGACCGGCGCAGCTTACCACAGGGAGCGTCTACCCTGCAGACGAAAAAAGGGATCAATACAAAGGCCGCAGGCGCTGCGACTGCGGCACCCGCACGCTTTCAGGACGGTCTAGCCGATGCGTTGGGCGTGCCAGCGCAGATGGTCCTCGATGAAGGTCGCGATGAAGAAATAGGAATGATCGTAACCTTCCTGCCGGCGCAGGGTGAGGGGCTGACCGGCCTTCGCGCAGGCCTCCTCCAGAAGCTGCGGTTTCAGCTGGCTTTCGAGGAAGCTGTCGGCGGTGCCCTGATCGACCAGGATGTCGGGCACGTGGGCGCCGCCTTCGATCAGCGCGCAGGCATCGTAGTCGCGCCAGACGGATCGGTCGGAGCCGAGATAGGCTGACAGCGCCTTCTCGCCCCAGGGGCAGTTCATCGGCGCGGCGATCGGCGCGAAGGCCGAGACGGCCTTGAAGCGTCCCGGATTGCGGAGCGCGATGGTGAGCGCGCCGTGCCCGCCCATGGAATGGCCCATGATGCCCTGCCGCTCCATGTCGGCCGGCAGATGCTCTGCGATCAGCTCTGGCAGCTCACGCTCAAGATAGGAGCGCATGCGGTAGTTCTTCGCCCAGGGCTCCTGCGTGGCATCGACGTAAAAGCCCGCGCCGAGACCGAAATCATAGGCGCCTTCGGGATCGTCCGGCACGCCCTCGCCGCGCGGGCTCGTGTCCGGCGCGACGAGGATGAGGCCGAGCTCCGAGGCGACGCGCTGCGCGCCGGCTTTGACGGTGAAGTTCTCTTCCGTGCAGGTCAGGCCCGAGAGGAACCACACCACAGGTACCTTGCCCTTTGCGGCCTGCGGCGGAACATAGACCGCAAAGCGCATGGGCGTGCCCGTCTCCTGCGAGGCGTGGCGATAAACGAACTGCGTGCCGCCAAAGCAGCGCGCGTGTGAGACGGTTTCGAAGCTCATCTGTGTCTCCGGCTCAGTAGACGATGACCGAGCGGATCGATTTGCCCTCGTGCATCAGGTCGAAGGCGGTGTTGATCTCCTCCAGCGGCATGGTGTGGGTGATCAGATCGTCGATGTTGATCTTGCCCTCCATGTACCAGTCGACGATCTTCGGCACGTCCGTGCGCCCGCGCGCGCCGCCAAACGCCGTGCCCTTCCACACCCGCCCGGTCACCAGCTGGAACGGCCGCGTGGCAATCTCCTTGCCCGCTTCCGCCACCCCGATGATGATGCTCTCGCCCCAGCCGCGATGGCAGCACTCCAGCGCCTGGCGCATCACCTCGGTGTTGCCGGTGGCGTCGAACGAGAAATCCGCCCCGCCGCCGGTGAGATCAACGATCGCCTGCACCACCTTGTCGGCGCCGATCTCCTGCGGGTTGACGAAGTCGGTCATGCCGAATTTTCGCGCCATCTCGGCCTTCGCCGGATTAATGTCGACGCCGATGATCTTGTCCGCGCCCACCATGCGCGCGCCCTGGATCACGTTCAGGCCGATGCCGCCGAGCCCGAACACCACCACATTGGCGCCCGGCCACACCTTGGCGGTGTAGATCACCGCGCCGATCCCGGTGGTGACCCCGCAGCCGATGTAGCAGATCTTGTCGAAGGGGGCGTCCTCGCGCACCTTGGCGAGCGCGATCTCGGGCAGTACGGTGAAGTTGGCAAAGGTCGAGCAGCCCATGTAGTGGAACACGGTCTCGCCGTCGCAGGTAAAGCGGCTCGTGCCGTCGGGCATCACGCCCTGGCCTTGCGTGGCGCGGATGGCGGTGCACAGGTTGGTGCGCCGCGACAGGCAGGATTTGCAGTTGCGGCACTCAGGGGTGTAGAGCGGGATGACGTGGTCGCCCACTTTCAGCGTGGTGACGCCGGGCCCGACCTCGCGCACGATGCCGGCGCCCTCATGGCCGAGGATGGCCGGGAACTTGCCCTCGGAGTCGAGGCCCGAGAGGGTGTAGGCGTCGGTGTGGCACACCCCGGTGGCCATGACCTCGACCAGGACCTCGCCGGCCTGCGGCCCCTCCAGCCGGATCGTCTCGATCGTCAAAGGCTTGCCCGCCTCCCACGCTACCGCGGCTCGCATGTCCATTGCATTCCTCCCTTGGTTCCGTCCGCAGCGCTCCGATGAGGCCGTCGGACCTTCGAGAAAAATCGGTCGAGGCCGGAATTGCTCCTCCTCGGCCCATCCGGCTAAAGACGGGCCTCGATGCTCCGTGCGATCTCGAGGAGCCGCTGCTCCAGGAGAACCGGCGTTTCACAAACGGAGCTGAGCGCCTGAGATCTCTCCTCGAAGATCCGCTTGTCCCATTGGAAGCGGGTTTCGAGATCGTGAATCTCCTTCACGGGTTCGGCGCCAGGCTCGTCCTTCGCGGCGGTGATTTCATCGGCCTCCGCGCGGATTCTCTCGGCAAGCTGCTCCTGGCCGCGGGCATAGCGTTCGATACCGGCGATGATGCGAGACCGTTCCGTGTTGACGATCTCGAGAGCGCCCGCGAACACCCGTGTGAGGCGCTCCGCCTTCTGTTCGCCGGCCCGCTCCGAGAAGGCCTCGACCAAGCCGTCGATCTCTTCCGTCCGCGTGCGGCGCGAGGCCAGACGCTGGGCCAGCGACGCCGCTTCCGCATCCGCCTGCCAGGATCCAGCCTCCTGAAGGTCCGGCCCCGACCACACCGTGCTGGCCGCTACCACCGGCACCTTCTGCTGGACACAGGGCCACTCGGAATCCGAAGGAGCCTGTGCCCATGCCGCAGGACAAAGCCCCGCACTCATGATCACCACGCCACACCATGAGAAAAGCCTCATGCCGACTCTCCCGGAGGCCCGCCGCGACGGGTCATGACACCGCGCGCAGGATCATACGCCACAACGGCGAGCAGAAAGAAGACGATTGTCGCGGAGGCAACAACGATCAGCGCAACGGGCTCGAAGGAGCCGTAGAGTGCGTGCCGGACCAGTTCGACCGCATGCGTGAACGGGTTCACGCGGCAGATCAGGTAGAGCGTCTCGCTGGATTCCCGGATGCGCCAAAGCGGATAGAGGGCGGAGGACGCAAAGAACATCGGAAAGATCACGAAGTTCATCACGCTGGCGAAGTTCTCGAGCTGACGGACGAGCGACGACAGGAACAGGCCGATCGCGCCGAGCATCAGCCCTGACAGCACAAAGGCCGGAAGCGCGGTCAGATAGCCGATCGGCGGGATCTCAACTTCCCAGAAATGGGCGATCGCGAGAAAGACATAGACTTGGGCGAGCGACACGAGGACGCTCGCTGCAAGCTTGGCCAGCAGGAGAGACCAGCGCGGAAACGGGCTGGTGAGAAGAACCCGCATCGAGCCGACTTCGCGGTCGTAAACCATGGACAGGGACGACTGCATGCCATTGAAGAGCTGGATCATGACCGCGAGACCAGGGACGACATACACCTCATAGAGAACATAGGTCTCGTATGGAGGCATGATCGAGACCCCAAGGATACTGCGAAACCCTGCGGCGAAGATGAAGAGCCAGACGAGCGGCCGGACCAGAGCTGAGAGAAAGCGCCCTCGCTGATTGAGAAAGCGCAGGAACTCCCGGCGCGCGATGCCCCCGAAGCAGGTGATGTAACCGGCGGGACCGAGCTTGCCGCCGACCGTCAGATCACTCATGCGTTCTCCTTGATCCGTCTGTCGCTCGTCAGCCTGCGGAACGTGGCGGTGAGGTCGCCTTGCGGCGCGATCGTCCGGACAGGTCCACTCGCGATCACCCTGCCCTCATGGAGCACCACGAGGTCATCGTCGGAATCGACTTCGTCGAGCAGATGGGTGGCCCACAGAACCGACAGGCCATCCTCGCGCACGAGCCTCCGGATGTCCGCAACGATCTCGGATCGCGACGCCACGTCCAGCCCGACCGTTGGCTCGTCAAGCAGGAGGAGGCGCGGTCGATGGACGAGGGCTCGAGCGATCTCGGCCCGGCGGGCCTGACCGCCCGACAGGTTCCGCACCTTGTCGTCCATTCGCTCCGCAAGTCCGACCCGCTTGAGAAGCATGACGGAACGTTCCTGCGTCTGACGTCTGGTGATCCCGTGGAGTGATGCGTGATAGACAAGGTTCTGCAGGACCGTGAGGTCGGGGTCGAGGGTCCGGGTCTGAAACACGATGCCCAGACTGGCGAGCGCCCGGGACGGCTCCCGATGAACGTCGCAGCCGAAGACCCGCGCGGTTCCGGTCCGGCTGTGGTAGAGCCGCGTGATGATCGCGAAGAGCGTCGTCTTGCCGGCCCCGTTGGGGCCGAGGAGCGCGACGACGCGGCCTTGCGGGACATGCAGGGAGACCTCCCGCAGGACCTGCCGCTCCCCAAACCAGTGGCTCACGTTCTCGACACTCAGAGCATCGACCCGATGATGGGGCGTGTGTTCCGGTCCGGCATTTCCCGCGTTTGCGCTCATCGCCCGCGATCCTTACTCCGGCGTAACGGCCACGCCCCAGGGGGCCTGTCCGACGCCAATGCTCTTGACGACCCTTAGCTTATCGACGTCGATCACCGACACGTCGTTGGAGACGCCGTTCGTCGCGAAGAGGAGCTTTTCGTCGGGGGTGAACGCGAGTTGCCACACGCGCTGACCGACAAGCAGATACTTCTCGACCTCGAGGGTGTCCGTGTTCACCACAGCCACCCGGTTGGCCGGACCGAGCGCCACGAACGCCCTGCTGCCGTCCCGGGTCAATCTCACGCCAACCGGCTGGATGGCTTCCTTCGGAAGTCCCGAGATCCTGAAACCGATTTTCTTGACGATCTTGCGCGTCTCGGCATTGATGACGCTGACCGTGCCCCCCAGTTCGGAAGAGACCCACAGCATCTTGCCGTCCGCCGAGAACTCCGCGAAGCGCGGCCTTGCGTCGACGAGCACGTTGTCGACGACCTTGTAGGATTGCGTGTCGATGAAGTGAGCCATGTTGGTCGTTTCAGAGGTGTTCACGAGCACCTTACCGTCGGGGCTGACGCCCATTCCCTCCGGCTCGACCCCGACGGGCACCTCTTTCACGATGATGTTTTTTTCGATGTCCAGGACTGTCACCTGGTTGTCGTCCTCATTGGCGATGTAGAGCGGATTTCCTGCCGGATGCAGGGCGAAGAGTTCGGGGTCCGCTCCCGATTTCAAGGACCGCAGGATCTTGAGGGACTTGGTGTCCAAAACGTCGATCCGGTTGTCATCGCTGGCGCAGATCAGGAGGTTCTTCCCGTCCTTCGTGATGAGGATCCCGCGCGGGCGACGTCCGACCTTCACCGTGGAGACGACCCGAAGCCCCTCCGAGTCGATCACCGTGACCGTATTGTCCTTTTCGTTGGAGACGAACACCGTATAGGCCCGAGCCGTGCAAGGGACGAACCCGATGAGGATCAGGATGCAAACCGCATAGACGCTGGACAACTCGAACCTGAAGATCATGGATCAATTCCCTCTCACGGCACCATCACATCCGGCATTCGCTCTCGGGCTCGTCGATACCCAAGGTATCGAGGGGCGTTCGCTGATGAAGAAACCCGTTTTCCGGAGCGACCGACACGAGGAATCTCGGCTGCACGACAAGGATCGGCTGACGAAGCTGGTGATCCCATGACCGGAAGCTTACCGACACTCCCTTATAGGCAGGCAACCCGAACTTAGGATCCAATATCGTCCGGCCGATGTCCGCCGGGTCCGCCTTGGCACCCTGCGTGATCGCCTCGCCGACGGACCGAACGGCCATCCAGGATTGATAATCCAATGGCCGCATGGGCCGGTTCGCCAGCTGGCGGAACCGGTTTTGCGCCTGCGCGGCTCCCCACGCCTCGAGCGTTGGATGCCACGTGGTTGCCGTCAGCCCCTGCGTTCCGGCAACGATCAGGGGCTGCCAGGTGCGGTACGGCAGATAATCGCCGAAATCGCCCGCCTCGTCCGCCACCACGAGAACCTGATAGTCGACGTCACGCGTGAAGACGAGCGCCTCCGCTGTGGTCGGCGCATCGGCCTTTGCGCGGGCAAGGGGCCCGAATTCCCAGGGTCGTTCAGCTACGATTGACAGTCCGAGCTTTCGAGCGGATCGCTTCATCGCGTCTGCGTAGAGCCGGTCCCCTGCTTGGGGGCCCGTGACCAAAAATACTCTCGGCCAGCGCCGGAAGGCGAGAAATTGCGCCAAGGCATCCGTCAGCATTGCCCGGCTCGGAGCGACGTGCAGCACGTTCTTCCGGCAATCGGAACCGCGCAGCCGGTCGTCGGTCGCCCCGACATTGAACACCAGCGCCGGCTGGTCCTTCAAGGCATCGGCCACCGCCAGAAGTTCGGAGGCCGGCAGATTGACGATTAGAACCCGAATGCCCTCCTCGACAAGCGTCCGGGCCTTGGCAACAGGATCCTCGTTCTCGGAAAGCCAAGCTTCGACGAGGCTGTAGTGTTGACCCGTGAATGCCCCGGTCGTGTTGTTGTCCCGGACCGCAAGGCTGCCTCCGGCGAGGCCCTCGTCCTCAGGGGTCGGGTCGAACTCGTAGGAGGGGGGCGTGGGAGGCTGGTAGGCCAGATAGGCCATCCTCACATCGACAGTCTCGGCGGCCTCGGGCGAACCGGCCCAAAGAAGGACCAGCGCAGCTGCGAGCCGGCAAAACCAATGCAGCAGCTTGAGCGGACGATCCTGAAAAGTCGTATGTTCGAGCACAGCCGCGGCGCCCTTCTCCGAATGCTGTACAATATTCTATCCGCCGTCCAACATCCATTGGCTCTTTCGTAGCTTCGACGGACGGAGACAGGCCGATGATGCTCACGGGGTAGCGTCCGCATGACACATATTTTCGCGGTGCAGCTCGCCCTTTGCGTCCTATCATGCGTTGTTCTGCGAACGGCTCATCGAAGGGGAGCGGAAGAGTCCTGGAGACAGTCGATGCTAGTGTTGATGACCATTTGCCTTCTGAGCGCCCCCCAGAGCTGTCAAGAGGAGCGGCTGACCTTCTCGTATGAGGACGCGAGCTACATGGGCTGCCTCGTCCACGCACAGGCGACGCTCGCGGAATGGCAACAAAGCCATCCTGCCTGGCGGATCAACCGTTGGCGTTGCGTGGCGCGCAATGCGCTTGAGGTTCCGATCTGACGATTCCTGTCGGTTTTACTTCTGCGACGAAGGGCGGCCTGAGTCGGGTGCCGCAGCAGCCGTGTCTCAGTCCCTGCCAAGGGGGAATTCTACTTGCCTAGGCTCGCGGATTTCAGCATAGTTAGGAACTTGGTGCATATAACCGCCAAGTCGAAGCCAGCGGCTCTCGTGACGAAGAACCGCGTGGCGAGCTGCGGAGGAAACTATGAGCATGAAGTGGTCAAAGCCTTCTGTTCTCGAGTACTGCGTCGGCATGGAAGTGACAAGCTACGAGTCGGCCGACATCGATCCGACAAGCGAAATCGACCCTTTCAGATAATCTGACCGTCGCGTAGGCAGTCAGAGTGCAGGCCATCGTTCTCGGGTCTGCAGCAGGAGGCGGTGTCCCGCAATGGAATTGCCGCTGTCCGGTCTGCCGACTGGCGTGGAGCGGAGACCCGAGGGTACGGCCCCGGACGCAGTCGAGCCTCGCGGTTTCGGCTGACGGGGAGAGTTGGCTTGTGCTGAATGCATCACCAGACATCCGCCAGCAGATCGCCCAGACAGTTGATCTGCATCCGCGGGAGAGGTCGCGCCACTCTCCGATTCATGCGGTCCTCCTGACCAGCGCCGAGATCGATCATGTGGCCGGGTTGTTGACGCTCAGGGAGCGACAGGCTTTCGCCTTGTTTGCCACCCGCAAGACCCTCGATACCTTGGCGCTGAATCCGATCTTCGACGCACTCGCGCCGGAGATCGTCGTGCGTCGTTCTATACGTCTTGGGCAGTCCTTTGAGCCGGTACCCGGACTGTCCGCGACGGTCTTCCCCGTTCCGGGGAAATCCCCGTTGTGGCGCGAGAACGACGATCATGCCGACGGGGACAATCCCGATGCCACGATCGGGATCATCCTCGAGGCGGCCGGCAAGCGGATCGCCTTCGTGCCGGGCTGCGCACGGGTCGACCGCGATGTGCTCGCTCGGATCGCGGGAGTGGATGCGCTGCTCTTCGACGGGACGGTTCTCCACGATGACGAGCTCGTCCGGGCGGGCGTGAGCGACAAGACCGGCCGCCGCATGGGGCACATTCCCATGGCGGGCGAGGACGGCTCGATCGCGGGGCTGGCCGGCATCCAGGTCCCGCAACTGATCTTCGTTCACATCAACAACACCAATCCCGTGCTCGTCGAAGGCTCGGACGAACGCCGCCTCGTCGAGCGCAGCGGATGGATCGTGGCGCATGATGGTCTGAGGATCCTCCCATGACGGAAGGCTTGTCCGTGTCTCAGGAATCTGTTCCGACAGACGACCGCTTGCTCTCCGCTTCAGAGCTCGAGGCGGAACTGCGGGCTCTTGGGGCGCGGCGTTATCACAACCTTCACCCGTTTCATCGTCTTCTGCATGGTGGACGACTGAATCGCGATCAGGTGCGGGCCTGGGCATTGAACCGCTACTGCTACCAAGCGATGATCCCGATCAAGGATGCCAGCCTCATGGCCCGTGCCGACGATCGCACGCTGAGACGGGCCTGGCTCCAAAGGATCGTCGATCACGATGGAGAGAAGGAAGGCGAAGGCGGCATTGAACGTTGGCTGCGCCTGACCGACGGGCTCGATCTGCCGCGAGCCTACGTCATGTCGATGCGGGGAGCCTTGCCGGCCACGCGCTTCGCCGTTGAGGCCTATGTTCATTTCGTACGGGAGCGCTCGCTCCTCGAGGCGGTCGCGTCATCGCTCACGGAGCTGTTCAGTCCCACCATCATCTCCGAACGCGTCGCCGGGATGCTGGCCGGGTACAACTTCATATCGCGCGGAACGCTCAGCTATTTCGAGAAACGGATGTCGCAGGCTCCGCGGGACGCGGACTTCGCCCTGGAATACGTGAAGCGGAACGCCGTCACGCGCGCTCAGCAGCAGGCGGTGATCGACGCGCTGTCGTTCAAGTGCGACGTGCTCTGGGCTCAGCTGGATGCTCTCTATTTCAGCTATGTCGAACCTGGTCTCGTGCCACCCGGAGCGTGGAAGCCGAATGCGGAGACGCCATGATGGCTAGCGGGTTGAGTACAAGCAGCATCCCCCGCCTTCCACGAGGCGTCAGGGTGCATCATGACAGGATCCGGAACACGCACGTTCTCCTCGCCCCCGAGCGGGCCTTCGATCTCGACATCGTCGCCCTGGAGGTGCTCAAGCTCATCGATGGCCGGAGAAGTATCCGCGAGATCGCCGGCGATCTCGCGGCCCGGTTCGATGGGGACCCCGCCGTGATCGAGGCGGATGTGATCGATATGCTGAACGGCCTCTTGAACAGGTGCATCTTAGGGACCACAAACCCGGAAGCGGATCAGAAGTCATGAGCGATGCTCCGAACGACGCCCCTCCCCCGATCGGGCTTCTCGCCGAACTCACCCACCGCTGCCCGCTGCATTGTCCCTATTGCTCCAATCCGCTTGAGCTCGAACGCCGCTCGGCAGAGCTCGATACCGCGACCTGGTGCCGGGTTCTCGGCGAAGCCGCGGAACTCGGCGTGCTCCATGTGCACCTGTCTGGAGGGGAGCCGACGGCACGAGCTGACATCGCCGAGATCACGGCCCATTGTACGCAAGCCGGACTCTATACCAACCTGATCACCTCCGGCGTCGGCCCCGCCCGGGAGAAGCTCCGCGGGCTCGCCGAAGCCGGCCTCGACCATGTGCAACTCTCCGTTCAGGCGGCCGATGCGGCGGTTGCCGATGAGATTGCACACCTGAAGGGGGCGCACGAGCAGAAGATCGCGTTCGCCAGGCACGTGATCGAACTCGACCTGCCCCTGACGATCAACGCCGTCATTCACCGGGCCAATATCGACGACGTGTCTGGGATCATCGATCTCGCCGTCGATCTTGGCGCAAAGCGTGTCGAGGTCGCCCACACGCAGTATTATGGCTGGGCCTACGTGAACCGGGCTGCCCTCATGCCGACCCGGGCCGCGGTCGATCGCACGATCGCCCTCGTGGAAGCCGCGCGGGAGTGCCTGCAGGGGCGCTTGGTCATCGACCACGTGCTGCCCGATTACTATGCCACTTTTCCGAAGGCCTGCGCCGGCGGGTGGGGGCGGCGCCTGATGAATGTCACGCCGTCTGGAAAGGTGCTGCCGTGCCATGCGGCGGAATCGATCCCGGACCTGGCGTTCTGGACCGTGCACGACCACTCTCTCGGAGAGATCTGGACGCGGTCTCCCGCCTTCAACGCGTTCCGCGGCACCAGTTGGATGCGGGAACCGTGCCGAAGCTGCGAGCGGCGCGAACGGGACTGGGGTGGCTGCCGCTGCCAAGCGTTGGCTCTGACCGGCGACGCCGCGGCCACAGACCCGGCCTGCCATCTCTCGCCTCACCATGCATCGATCCGTCATCTCGCCGTGGCCGAGTCGTCGGCGGTCTCTGCCGCACCTGTCTATCGGGGCTTCGGCGCCTCACCCGGCCGGCAGCCTGTTGGAGAGACTGCATGCGAGGCCTAGCCGTCGCCATCGCGCTTCTGGCCTGGACGGCCGCCGCACCGGCTCCGGCCCAGGAAGCACCCGCCGCGTCCGACCTCCTCTTCGAGACCCAGGACTGGCGGTCCGTTCCCTCGGACACCGCCCTGCTCTACCGGTACGAGCGCGTCAGCAGCCTGCCCTCCGAGCGGGTGCACGGGTTTTCGGACACGATCCGGCTCCTCGTCGACCCCGGATCGTCCGCAGAAACCCGCAACGTGCAGGTTGAGATGTTTTCCGGCGGTCAGCGGCGGCCCGCCGGGCCGTTCGACGATGTTGCGGGCAATCCCGTCCTCGTCCTGTTCCTGGAGCAGCACCTCCAAACCCTTGTTGCGGCGATCGGGGCCAATCCGCGTTATTTCAGAAACGCCATCCGGGCCGGCCTGCGCGACAGCGCCTCGGTGACCCCGCTCACGACTGCCTACCGGAACGGACAGGTGTCGGCCTGGAGGGTCGCGATGCGGCCATTCCTTCAGGATTCTCACCGGGCCCAGATGATGGGCCTCGATACCCTCACCTATTCGTTCGTGGTATCCGACCAAGTGCCGGGAAAGATCCTCTCGATCGATGTCAGGGCGGATGCCGCGAACGGCCGTGCCCTTCTTCAGGAGACCCTCAGCTATGATCCGGACGGTCCTTGAGACGAGCGTACGGGCCGGTGTCGTTCTCGCCCTCCTCACCATCGCGGGCCAAGCGGCCGAGGGCGAACCCGCCAACGACTATCCCACCAATGCCCGGGCCGATTATGTGTTCGGCTGCATGGCGGCGAACGGGAGGTCGCGCGACATGCTCGAACGATGCTCCTGCTCCGTCGATGTCCTGGCCTCGATCATCCCGTACGACCGCTATGTCCAGGCGGAGACGATCCTTTCCATGAGACAGGGAGTTGGACAGCAGTTGTCGCTGTTCCGCAATGCCAAGATGTTCGACGACATCGTGGCCGATCTTCGCCGCGCTCAAGCGGAGGCCGAGATCCGCTGCTTCCGCTGAGGCGGATCTTACGAGCCGGACGCCGGGAAGGTCTGCGTGAAGACGCGGCCCTCGTTGTCCCTTGCCTCTACCGTCACCGGCTCGCCCGTGCTGCCATAGCTGAACCGGAAAGTCGGATCCTCGCTGATGGAGATGCCGCCCTCCAGCGTGAAGAGCGTCTTTTCGCCCTGCCGAAGGTCGAGATGCTCGATGAACCAGGCGGGCGTGTACAGACGGGTGACCTGGTCCATCTGCAGGCCCGAATAATTGGGGTGCCGCACCTGGATCTGCGCATCGCCCCGATCGGCGAAGACCCTGAATCTCATGTCCCCGAGGTGAGCCTTCGCCTCCGCCGGATCCTTGACGGCCGGTGCCGAGCACCCTCCGGCGGCCTTGACGTAGGCCTTCGCCATGTAGAGGCGCCCATCGTCCATGGCCGCGATGGCCCGAACGAACGAGTAGGAGTCGATCCGTACCCGGGTTGCCAGGTCGAAGGCGGATTGCCCTTCCCCAAACTGGAAAACGCCCGCGACCGGAGCCGGATTTTCATCCACAACAAGCGCGATCCGGATCACTCTGCCCTTTTCCTCGTCGGGAAGCCTCACATGCATCTCGATCGGCACGATGGCGGCATCCTCGGCACGCACCGGCGCGACGAGAGTCAGCCGTCCGGCTCCATCCTCCGGAACGCTCTCGCCGATGATGGCGGATCGGATTTCGGACCAGGTCTTCTCGTCATCCGCGAACGATGGGCATGTGAACAGCAGGAGAGCGGCGACACCGGCCCACAGCGACGCGATGATGCGCGGATTGAAGGTCATGAACAGCCTCCCAATGAAGGACAATGTTCGAATGCGGATGCGAGATCGGGCGGATGGCCCCTGCCCCGTCCTTCGCGCTAGGGACCCTTCTCGGCCTTCTCCAAAGGCAGGCCTGCGGCCTTCCAACCATCGGTTCCTTCAGAATACCAGTATACGGCAGAATAGCGATAGCTGAGAGCACGCTTGGCCGCATTCCAGGACATCCAGCAGTCCCTCTGACAGAAGAAGACGAGCGCGTGCGAAGAAACACCCTGGGAGGCAACGGCCAAGCCGTTGCGGAAATAGGCTTCGGTTTCCGGCGCGATCTCGCCGAAGCCAACATTCGGCAACCACATGGCGCCTGGGATGCTTTCATGCGACGGAGGGTGCCAGAGAGTGCCGGGGGGGAGATTGGCGGGGCGTTCCGGCTGCGGGAGAACGTCGATGAAGGCAGCACCACCTTTGCGCCATAACGCCTCGGCTGCATGGGTGTCGATCACCGCCGCTCCCTTGAGGGTCGCCGGCGTCGCGGCTCTGTAGTCCTTGAGCCGGTAGCCTTCTGGTTCCTGCGGAGCCTGGCCATAGGCGCCTGGTACCGTGAGAATCCAGGCGAGAACGCCAAGGCCGAAAGTCCGTGCGGTCCCGTGCGGATGCCTCATGGCCTGATATCCTCCGACGCGGGGCCTTCGATGAGATGACCGTCATCATCGAGGAGAGGCACGCCGTACGAGTGGAGAACACGGTTGATGGCGACTTGGCGGTTGTGAAGTGCGGTATTGAGAGTTCGCTTCCATTCAATCTCGTTCGGCCGCAACCCGAGCGTAATGCGATACGCCAGAGGCGGACGCTCGGCCTCGTCGATCAGGGGCACCATGGTGAGGGTGTCCTCGTGTCGAATCGCACCGTAGCCCGCGACAGGTCCCCAGAGAATTGCGACATCAAGACGGTCTGCCAGCAGGTCGGCAATCATATCGTCTCCGGGAGACTCGAAGCGCCGATCCACGAGGAGCGAGTAGGATTTCATACTCTGCCCGAGGCCAAGGGCCTCGAGATGATCGACCGGCGGTGTCGCGGCGACGACGCCGATCCGCTTCGAGCGGAGCCGTGGGTCCGAGAGTTGCTTAAGATCGGCGAGGTCTCCGCGTGTCTTCACGAGGGCCGTATAGACCGAACGGTAATAGGGATTGGAGTGCTGAACGATGTCCGTGCCGGCGGCATATCCGATGATGACGTCGCAAAGCTTCAAGCCAAGCGTATTGCGGACGAACCCTGGACCTTGTGGTAGCCAATAGTATCGCAACGGAACCTTGAGCTCGTCAGCCAGAATGGCCGCAATCCGGTTCTCGAAGCCCTGCCCCGCGCGGTTGGTGAACGGCATGTTGGCCGGATCCGCGCAAACGCGCAGAACCTCGGGCGTAACGAGATCCGGCAGGTGCTGCGCGTGAGCGGGACGGGATGGACCGGCCCCGATGGCGCAAGCCACGAGCCCGACGCAGCCGATCATTCGCCCGCGGCTCTTCCAGAGACGTCCCGGTCGGATGCCACGCCGCAGACGACGGCAGCGCGCCATCTCATCCGCCAAGACACGACGCCTCGGCATCTTTCGCGGCCTGTGGCTTGTCATCCCGCTTCTCCGGCCGGCCGCGACCGAGGGCGCCGTCGGCGCGGGCTCGAAGATAAACATAGATGTCGTCCAGGTAGCAGGCGACGTTCGGGTTCGTGCCGAAGGCCGGCATGACGTTGGTATTGCCGTTCCTGAGGTTCTGACGGCCTTGGATGACCACCTCCGTGAACTGCTGGTAGGTCAACGTCTTCAGTGACTCTGCCAGAGCCGGAGCATAGGTCGATCCAGCGCCATCGGGGCCGTGGCAGGTATGGCAATCCGAGTGATAGCGCCGGAAGCCGGAATAGGTGTACCAGTCGACTGTTCCGTCCGGTTTGATGCGGTAGGTCGGGTTGCCCTCGGCATCGAAAAACTTCCCATTTTCCTCGCGGGCCGGAGCGGTCGGATCGGCCCGCAGCACTCCCGGAGCGAACAACAGCACAAACGCCGCGGCCCCAATGGCGCCCCTGGCCATCAGACGCATAAGCGATCGAAACCTTTTCGCTGACACAAGCCCTCTCCTTGCATGGGGGATCGGCGACGACAGTCGGAACGGGCGCAGCGATCTGCGCCCGTTCCGGTGTTTGAGGAAGGAGGCCGATCGCTCGCCTATTGCGGCAGGGCGAAGACGGTCAGCTGGCCACCGAGCGCCGTATAATCGCTCAGACCAGCATAGCCGCCGACGGCACCGAGGCCTGCATGGGGATCGGTCAAGCCGGCCGCCAAGCCGATTCCGGCCCAGCCGCCGACGCCGGAGAGCACTGCGACGTATTGTTTGCCGCCATGCGTGTAGGTCATCACATTGCCGATGATGCCCGACGGGGTCTTGAACTTGTAGAGCTCCTTGCCGGTCTTGGCGTCGACGGCTTTCAGATAGCCTTCGAGCGTGCCGTAGAACACAACGTCGCCCGCAGTCGCGAGAGCGCCGGACCACACGGAGAACGTCTCGGGCAGCGACCAGACGATCTTGCCCTCACGGGCGTCCCACGCGATGAAGTTGCCCATGCCGCCATGGCTGTTCGGAGCAGGATACATCGACAGCGTCGCGCCGACATAAGGCTGACCCGGCGTGTAGCTGACCTTATACGGCTCGTAGTCCATGCAAACGTGGTTGGTAGGGACGTAGAACAGGTTGGTCCGTGGAGAGTAGCTCGACGGCTGCTGATCCTTGGTGCCGAGAGCGGCGGGGCAGACTCCCTTCGTGTTCACGTCTTCGCCGTTCTGCTCGGTCGAGTACTGCGCCACGACGAGCGGACGGCCATAGGTCTTGCTGTTCTTGTCCATGTCGACCTTTGTGGCCCAGTTCACTGCCGGATCGAACTTCTGGGCCACGAGCAACTCGCCGGTGATCCGATCGAGCGTGTAGCCGAACCCGTTCCGGTCGAAATGGACAAGCGTCTGACGTCGCTGCCCGCCGATATCCTGGTCGGTCAGGATCATCTCGTTCACGCCGTCGTAGTCCCACTCGTCGTGCGGGGTCATCTGGTAGACCCACTTCGCCATCCCCGTGTCGACATCGCGGGCGAAGATGGTCATCGACCATTTATTGTCGCCGGGCCGCTGCTTCGGGTTCCAGGTGGAGGGGTTTCCCGAGCCGTAATAGAAGGCGTTCTGCTGCGGGTCATAAGCGAACCAGCCCCAGGTGCAACCGCCCCCGGTCTTCCATTGGTCACCCTGCCATGTCTTGAGACTGGAATCCTTGCCGACAGGCTTGCCCAGTTCCGTCGTCTTCTCGGGATCGATCAGCATTTCGCTGTCAGGTCCCATGGAGTAGGCGCGCCAGACCTGCTTGCCTGTCTTCATATCGTATGCGGTTACATGGCAGCGCGCACCGAACTCACCGCCCGAGATGCCGACGATGATCTTGTCCTTCACCGGCAGCACGGTTGCCGTGTTGGTCTCGCCCTTCTTGGGATCACCGTTCACGGCCGTCCAGACAGGCTTTCCGGTTTTAGCGTCAAGCGCCACGACGGTGGTGTCCGCCTGATGGAGGAAAACCTTGCCGTCGGCATAAGCCAATCCGCGGTTGACTGTATCACAGCACATGACTGGGATGACGTTCGGATCCTGCCGGGGCTCGTACTTCCAAAGAATCTTACCGTCTTTGTTGAGGTCGAGCGCGAAGACCGTATTGGGGAAAGGCGCGTGCACATACATCACATCGCCAACGACGAGGGGCGAGCCCTCGTGACCGCGCAGGACACCGGTCGAGAACGTCCAGGCGACCTGAAGTTTGTTCACATTGGACGCGTTGATTTGATCGAGCTTGGAATAACGGGTGTTGGCGTAGTCACCCGTTTGAATGACCCACTGGTTCGGGTCTTGAATCAGTTTCTGAACCTCTTCGTTCGCACTGGCCGGAACGCTTCCAGCTACCAAGGCAAATGCAGACACTAGGCACAACGCTTTCATGTTGTCTCCTCCCGGGATGCTCATGCTGCGACCTGCATGCGGAGCACCCGCCGTTTAGCGTCAGGGGGATCAAGAGCCTCGGCACACATCGCGGCCGGCAACTGCGCCCGGTCCTGGCCGGTCCGGGAGAAAGCTACGAAGTCAGCGACAAGATCCGCCTCCCTAAGCGAAGCTTTTAAAATCCGAAGCCAACGTAAATCATACGGCCGATTGACATGCTTAGCAATGACGCACTCCACATTTGCCAGTAAACATTAAGCATAAGTCTTCAAGCTCGGCCGTATATCGAGATCACCGCCAATATTCGCCGGGCGCAATGGAAAATGCCGCACATCGCGGATTCTCAATGCCCATTGCCGCCGAAGATGTCGCCATCGGTGCCCCGCACTCGCGGTCTTCCGCGCGTCGTCATTCCCATTCGAGTTCATGGAACGCGGTGACCGCATTGCGAGGATTGAACTGATCGAACAGCAACCATGGGCCAGCGTCGCGTTGGGCAGCCTGCCGGGAGACCTCGCCGATCGTTTGGCCCTGACGGATCGACGTCCGCACATCGGCCCGGAGGGACGCTAGGTATTCTTGTGTGGGGTCCGCGGCGGCGGGCCATGGTGCGGCCGAGGGTCCATGGCCCGGCACGACCCGGGCGACGGGGCGGGATCGCAGTTCGCTCAACGTGCGGATCCATCCCGCCAAACTGCCGTCCAAGGCTGGAACATGGCCGATAAAAAGCAGGTCGCCAAGGAACCAGGTGCTCGTTGCCTCGTCGAGGACAGTGACGTCGGTGTTGGTGTGAGCCGTGCGCCAGGCCTCGACCCGAAGCTTTCGATGACCGAGATCAAGCTCCACGATGTCCTCGGCGAGCCGCGTCGGTGGAACGATGGAGGTTCCGGCGAACGCCGCGCCGATCAAGGCGCGGTTGGCCGCCAGATAAGTGCTCGCCCGGTCGGCGAGGGCCTGGGGAAGGTTGTGGTGCCCGACGAACGTCACTCCGCTGCCTTCGAATGCCGCATTGCCCAGGACGTGGTCTGGATGCACATGGGTGTTGATGACATACCGGATTGGCAGGTCGGTCCGCTCCCGGATCGCCGCAAGGAGCCTTTGTCCCGCGGCCAGGCTCCCGCCGGTGTCGACGACGGCGACCGCGTCCTCGCCGATCACAAATCCAAGGTTAGCGATCGCGCCGAGATTGTTCGCGTCCGCGAGAGCGATGGGCGCCTCGTAAACGAAGACGCCCGCTGCGATTTCCGTGACAGGAAACGGGTTTGCCTCTTCGGCAGATGATCCGGGCGAAGCGACGGCTCCCACGCTCAGGACAAGAGCATAGAGACAGGCGATGCGCCCTGGCGCGACCTGCGGCCCCTCGGGGCCGCATTGGCAGAAAGTGGGTACGGCTTCTGCCCCCGCGGCCCTTCGGGTTCGCGTCTCCCAAAGCGCTACTTGACGCAGTATCCATCGGATTCCTCGCAAGTGTGAAAGCCACTTTCGAGACCGGTGAACACGGGCGCCGCAATGTCTCACGAAGGCTGCGAAACGGCTCATGTTGTAGCCCGTCAACCCTGAAGTGCCGCACGACCCGACGATATGGTCTGTGGATGATCCGCGGCAAGCTGCTCCAGCGTCGCCTCGATCCAACGGTCGGAGCGACCTTGGCGGGGCGTGGAAATCTGGATCTCAGCCCGAACCCGCGCGGGCCTGCCATCCAGAAGAACCAACCGGTCCGCGAAAGCCAGCGCCTCCCGGACGTTGTGCGTCACCATGAGGACGCTCAGCCGGTGTCTGGCAACCACCTCGAAGACGGTGGCCCGCAGATCGGCCGCGGCGTGTTCGTCCAAGGATACGAAGGGCTCATCAAGCACAAGAAGGGACGGTTCGATTGCCAGCGCGCGAGCAAGGGCGACGCGCCGAGCCAAGCCGCCCGAGAGTTCGCCCGGATACCGCCGCATCCACTCGGTCAATCGCAGGTCAGCGAACAAGCCGTCGAGCGGTCGACGGCGCTCGCTTCTCGGCAAGGCCAGGCGGACGTTGTCCTCGGCCGTGCGCCATGGCAGGAGCCTCGGCTCCTGAAAAACAGGGCCAATTCGGAACTCGCGCGGCGCGGGACGAACGCTGCCTTCGAAATCCCGGTCCAGTCCCATCAGAATCCGCAGGATCGTCGTCTTGCCCACGCCTGAAGGTCCGATCAGGCACAGTGTTTCCTCCCGATCGACGACGAGCCTGAACGCGCGAAGGATTTCGAGCGGCGGCAAACCCTTCCGCCGGTACACCTTCCGGTCGACATCAAGCTGCAGAGGGAACAGGGCGCCAGCGTCTTGCATAGGCTTCCAGAGGCTGAAGGACGACGGAGTCGATCACGAGGACGACAGCCGTGAAGACGAGACTGTAACCCAGGAGGGCCGCCACGTTGAACAGCTGAAAGTAGTAGGAGAGCGCGTATCCGACGCCATCCGGACGCCCGAGCAGCTCGACGACGAGAACGATCTTCCAGACCAGAGCGAGACCCGAGCGGGCGGCGGCGATCGCGTAGGGCTCGACCTGCGGGAACAGAACATGCCGGATCCAGGTCAGACGATCGAACCGGAATGCCTGGCGCATTTCCTCGATCTGCGGGTCGAGAGAGCGGGCGCCCTCACGCATGATCACCGCAACGTTCGGAATCTTGTTGAGAGTGACCGCCGCGACGGCAGCCGTTTCGGACAGGCCGAGCCACACGTAACACAGGATGATGACCACAAGGGCAGGCGTATTGAGCAGGATCATGAGCCACGAATCCACGATCCGGTCGCAACGGGGCGACCGGCCCAGCGCCAGTCCGATGGCTCCCCCGATAACCATGGCCAGGGAGAAGGATATGAGGACGCGCCTCAGCGTTGCCGTAAGATTGCGGGCCAGATCTCCCGACCGGGTTTCCTCCACGACGAAGGCGAAGACCTCCGCAGGTGACGGCACGCCCCCGCTATCGGCCATGCTGGTCACCGTCTGCCACAGGAGGAGGAGCAGCAGGAGCGAGAGGAGACGTGACAGGAGGCCAGTGGGCATCGATCCGCTCACATCGGATTGCGATCATCGTTCCAGTAGAGGCCGGCGGGCAGACTCTGGCCTGGACCGACCAGCTTCTCGCCGCCGATCCTAGCCAGCACGCTGAACAGTCTCTCCGCGTCGGCCCTCTCATCGGGAATGCTGCGGCGCGGAATGCCCTCGATGAAGTACCGCTTCAAAGCCTGGAACGTCGTCTCGTCCTCCGCGCTCATGAGGGGGCGGATCGGGAGCCATGTGTCGTCCCGGGCCTGCAGGACCTGCTTGGCACTGCGGGACGCCCTTGCGAAGGCGTCGAGGATGGCCTGATCCGTCTCTTCTTTGAAAATATATCCCAGAAGAGCAATTTCACCTTCGACGCCAAACGATCGCGCAAGGTCGCCCGCGCCGACGAGGCGCCTGTAGCCCTTTGCCTCCAGTCGCGCGCAAAAATTCCAGAACAACAAGGCGGCATCGAGTTCGCCCGCCTCGAGCTTGTTCATCAGGAGTGGTGGGGCACCATAGGCCGGAGCCGCACCTGTGCTCAGGTCGATGCCAGATTTCTGCTGAACGTCGGCTTTCAGAAGAAGCCAGCTCTTGTCCAGAGGGCCTCCGGCGACTCCGATCCGCTTCCCGACAAGATCCACCACATTCTGAATGGAGGACCGGGCGGGCACCATCACGCCGCCCTCCGTTGCCGAGAAGGGAATGAACTTCACTTTGCGGTTTTCATTCCGGAGGCGGGCCGCCAGCAGTAGATCGGTGACGATCGTGTCGACCTGCCCGGCTTGGAACGCGATACGGGCAGCGTCGTTGGTGGCCAATTGAATCGGCTTGAGCGCGAGGCCGTTAGCCGTATCGAGGCCAGCTCTGCGAATAGTCTCGATCTCCCACAGCACCGTACCGAAGGGGAGCACGCCCACCCTCACCTCACGAAGGTCAGCGGCCCTGACCCATGCAGGCGCGACCGTTGCGGCCAAAAGAATATCACGCCTGGACAACATCGGGGCTCTCCCTCGAACACGGCCTTGCGCAGGCTCCGTGGGCTCGGCCGCATCCGCTACCGTCTTCG
Source organism: Microvirga sp. HS2 (assembly GCF_055792805.1). Lineage (NCBI taxonomy): Bacteria > Pseudomonadati > Pseudomonadota > Alphaproteobacteria > Hyphomicrobiales > Methylobacteriaceae > Microvirga > Microvirga sp. HS2. The sequence goes on along the minus strand of NZ_JBVVAJ010000048.1, from coordinate 1,527 downwards.
GAATGGAAGCTTACGCCGGTTCGTCATGGTAGCGAATAGGGACGAGCGCCCTGAGACCGCAATTGTCGCGAATTGCTCCTCGATGGAGGTAGGACGGAGTTTCCGGATCTCGCCGGCGCCATGTCAGGGCCGCGTCGGCAGCGGCTCGGACAGGAGGCGGTTCTTCACGATCCACCGGATCCCGCGCAGCCAACTCTCATCGGTATTTCCGCGGATGTCGGCCTGCCCTCCGCGGACAAGTTCGCCGGACCGGGCATCCCTGATCGCGACGGCGAAACTCAAGATCAGATCCGAGGTCTTCTGCACGATGCCCGACACCATGAGTTCGGCCCCGAGCGCCTTGGCGATATCTTCGGCGCAGCCATTGCAGGTGGACAGAGGAAGTTTCTGGTTGATCTCGTCCATCTTGGGCGTCGGGTCGACGAGCTGGATTTGCGATGAAGCCTGGAGTAGCCTGCGCAGTTCATCGCTGACGAGCTTCACTCGGCGGCTCTGGTCATCTCTCGGCCCGCGCTCCGCCTCCTGGCTCATGTCGACGAGTTCGATGTCGAACACGACCGTTCTCAGCGGCTCGGCAGCGGCGGCGGAGGCCATCGTCCAAAACATCACAGCCGCCAGAAGCCACACCATGCGCTGTTCCCTTGAGAGAAAAACGTCTCATGCAACGGCGGAACACTGGCTGCAGTGAGACCGCCGAGCCGAAAGTCCGCGCAGGGGGCGCTATTCGCGCCCCCTCCTCATTCTACGCCCCCTCGCCATCTACTTGGCGCCGAGAATGCCCTTAGCTTCGTTGACGGCGTTCGTGCATTCAGTCGCGTCCCCTCTTTGATCGGCAGAACGGGCACGCCCAAGAGCCGCCTCCACCTGTTTTGCTCGATCCGGCGCGGGTGTAGCGCCGGACGCAATCTGCGAACTCGTGGGCTCTCCCTGGATCTGCGAACGCACGTCCTGAGCCGATGCGGCCTTGTCCTGCGTCGCAGCATTCATGGCGGTAGTGGCATTGGTCTTAGGAGCCTCACCGGCGGGAGGCACCTGACGCGGTGTCGCGGGTACCGCAGCTTCTGCGCTGCCCTGCTGAGGTTGCGTCGAGCCAGTCGTCCTGGCATTCGTGGAACCGGTTCTCATGGTCGGCCCGGAACCCGCGTCACTGCTATCCACGACTTTTTGCAATGCACTGATCTGCTCTGTGCAAGGCCCGGCCCAGCTTTGAAGCGGGGTAAACGACAGGATCAAGCCAGCTGTCGAAATTAACAATCCCATTCTCATTGCAGCTCCCTCCTCGATAATGTCGCGTCCAAGAACTATTTTTCTGGAGAACACCGCCCGGGGAAACCCGGTTCCATATGACCTTGCAAGGCTGGATCCCAGCCGACGATGGGTATGACTCACTTGCCAATCGGCATCGTCATGTCTGGATGGCGCCCGTTTGGCAATGTGATTGTTGATGACGTTTGGGCCTAGCGGGGCGGGTGCAGTCATGTCTCCGGCCTTTGTGCGCGGTATGTCATAACCGCTGGCCCTGATGTT
>NZ_JBVVAJ010000047.1:0-31056 GCF_055792805.1 Microvirga sp. HS2 | reverse complement strand
ACTGTCACTGACCCCAAAGTGGCGGGCCGCCGCCCGGCAGGAATCGCCCGCCTCGACAAAGGCCGCAACCCTCACGCGCAGATCCAAGGAGAAGCTCTGGGTCATGCTCCACCTCCTGTTCTCAGAAGGGAATCACACTCCAGCACAGGCCGAAACCTCTTGAATCTGCCTTTCAGTCCGATGCTCTAGTCCGCAAGCACTGCCGAGAGCGGCGTGGGGAGGGGGCGGAACATCTCGCTTCGGCTTCGGTGATACATCCCGCCAATGCTCTGGCGAGGGCATGGCCTCTCAGGAAGAGGGGCAAGCCAAGTATATTGACCCGCCGCAGATGCTGCAGGAAGTAAAAGGGTTGCTGGCCAGTTGCAAAAATGGCAAGACGGATACCTTCAAATTGTCGACCTATCCCAGTCGTGTCGTGAAATCCCATATGTCAAACACTTTAAATCCACGAAGCTCTTATCGATCTGACATCGATGGACTGAGAGCGGTTGCAGTACTGGCAGTTGTTATCTTCCATATAGATAGCGCGTGGCTGCCTGGAGGCTTCGTTGGGGTTGACATTTTCTTTGTTATTTCAGGATTTCTTATCACTTCTAAAATCAAAGAAGATTACGACCATGGGCACTTCAGCATAGTGGAATTTTACAAGAGAAGAATTCGTCGCATTGTTCCGGCACTTTTTGCTGTGATCATACTGACAGTTCTCGCTGGCCAGCTGATTATGCTGCCGAGTGACTTTGATCGGCTGATGAAAACTGCCGTTGCTGCTCAGCTCTCTGTGGCGAATATATACTTCGCGTATTTTCTAGATACGAGCTATTTCGCCGATAGCGCTGCTCTTGAGCCCTTATTGCATCTCTGGTCACTCGGGGTTGAGGAGCAATTTTATCTATTCTGGCCTATTCTGCTCGTGCTTGGTTTAGGCAAGCTCCGCTTTAATAGGCTCGTTGCTGCAATTTTCGCAGCAACTGCCATTTCATTCGTGCTCGGCCAGTTTTTAATTACGAACCAGCCGATGGTGGCCTACTACATGCTCCCACCCCGTGCGGGGCAGTTGCTGGCTGGTGCATTGGCGTTCTTTGCATTGCAGCGTTTCCCCACGGGCAGTATTCGCCGCGAAACTCTTGAGGTCCTATTTATTATCGGGCTTGCACTGATTGTAACGAGCTTCGTGGTAATCGACGAAACCTCGGCGTTCCCTGGTCTGAGCGCTGTTCCAGTTACACTTGGGGCCGCGCTGCTCGTGTTCGCGAACTCGCCAGCTATGCTCACCACGGGGCGGCTTTTGGCGTTTGGTCCGTTGGTCGCCATTGGTCGCATATCATACTCGCTTTACCTCTGGCACTGGCCGGTGCTCGCATTCTCTCGCTACGCAGTTGGCGACCTTTCTCTCCCCATGAAGTTCTATGCTCTCGGTGCTATGATCGTTTTGTCGGTCGTGTCCTATTGGGTTGTTGAGGAGCCCTTCCGGCGCGCTGAGGGGTCGTTTCGGTCTATCGCCCTGAAGCAGTTTGTCGTGCCAAGTGTTCTTATCCTGGTCCTCGCAGGCTTGGTCGGTCGAACTTCAGGGTTTGGAATCTACGAGTTCGATGAGGATTATAAAAAGGCTCTGGCGAGCGCTGCAAACCTTGGACCTGCCACAAGAGCCAGAGAGGTTTGCCAGTTCTCTGTGCTGGAACCATCTGTTTTTACAGACCCATCTTGCAGGATTGGCCTCCATGAGCAGACTTCCGTATTGCTTTGGGGAGACTCACATGCGGCGCACTACGTAGGGCTCGTATCTCAGATTGGCCAAGAGCTGGGTTTTACGTTTCGGAATGCGGAACATAGTTCATGTCCGCCAATTCTGAATAAGCCGGAGCGCTTTGCGCCGTCGAGTAGAGTGACGCACTGCGCGAAATCCGGAGAAATTGCGCGGGCCCATCTGCACCAATTTGATAGTGTGATTTTAGGTGGTCAGTGGTACGGATACACGGGCCGTAGTGGCTTTATGCTAGAACTGGAGCATACCATTATCGAACTACGGAAAATGGGAAAGCAGGTGTTAGTACTGGGCCAAATCCCTATTCTCCGGGCGTTCGACAGAAGGTGTATGCAGAAGGCGCTTAAGATTCCTACGCTCGACTGTGCCGCACAGCTATTGACTGATGGGCAGCTCATAGACAATGTAAACAGAGCTATCAGGGAAACTGCCCTTAGGGCGGGAGCAGTTTACTATGATGCAAATGATCATCTATGTCGGGAGGGGACGTGCAGCGGCTTTCTCGATGGTCAACCTCTCTATTTTAATGAGACACATCTCACCAACGAGGGCTCGCACCTTTTAGGTCGACACGCTCGCCGAAGCGAGACGGCTCTTGCTGCATTTGGCGCGATCCTGCCTTTAGAAGTGAGGAGGGAGGCGGGGCCCATTGGATCCGCCCAAGATTAGTGGCGCTAAGGTAGAAGACCCATTTGCGCCACTCCGTTTCGACGGCAACGAACGCGAGGCCTGCGAGACAGTCGGTCTTGAGTACGGTGCAGGATGCCGCTGATCTCTCGCCGATTATCCATCTGCGACTTGCCCGGCTGGCCCTTGCGGCAGGTGTGGTTTCAATACAGCCCAGGCTTTGTCAGGATACCCAAAACAGGCGCGCCATGACACCCTCCGGATCGGGAAACCCAATCAGAAAGATAAAAACCAAATTGCGCCAAGAACTTGTATGGGTCCCGTACGCTGGGGTGTGAGGTGCACCAGCCGCTCGCCATGGTATGGAAGTCATAACAAACACGACGTGTTCGAACGGTCGATGGGACCGGCCTTCTACCAAGTCAAACCTTCCCCGAAATTCAACAGCTTATCTTAGGAAGATGGCGGAGGGGGTGGGATTCGAACCCACGGTGGGCTTGCACCCACGGCGGTTTTCAAGACCGCTGCCTTAAACCACTCGGCCACCCCTCCGGTCGCACGGCCCGCTGGGGCCTGAAGCAACCGTTCTCTAAGGCCCTAAGCCCATCGCCGTCAACTTCATTGGGAATGAAATGCATCGGACAGAGAGCCTCACCGCCCTCTCTCCGGTCCGAAGGGGCGGGCGCGGCCGCTTAGCCGGGTTTGCTGCACCGAGGAGCCGTTTCAGGGAGGTGTGAACCGATTTCGATGGGCTTAAGAAGCGGAAAGAGGGCTCGAATTCCAGGTTTAGATGACGGTAACATCCTTCATGTTACCTTTCGGCAGGGGGATTATTGTCCGCTGTTCTTTGCCAATTGCCTGTTTTGCTGTGGTCAGCAACGTTGTTAACAATCTGCTAGCTTTGCGATTGACAAGCGGGGCCGTTTAACTTCCTTTTAAGGCGACAAAAGCACTTTGATTGGCTTCCGAGGCAGAGTCGGGCGCCGCCATGCGCAGTGCGAAAAGGGGATGCGAAACAACATGCATTGTGATCGCGCTGAAGCGAAGGGCGGTCTGATGGGCGATATGGCCATCGACCACCGAGCTCTCATCCGTGTGGCAGGCGTTGCAGCCATTGCTCTGACCGTCGCGAACTGCTCCTCGAACGTCCGGGGCGGAATCGATCCGAAATATGGCGTTGCTCCGAGCCCGAAAGTCATCGCGGATGGCCAGCCGGTCCCGAAGGGCGGCGGGCGCGACATGGTCGGCAAACCCTATGTCGTTGCCGGGCGGACCTATGTGCCGACCGAGACGCCGCGCCCCGTCGAGGGGCTCGCCTCGTGGTACGGTCCCAGCTTCCATGGCCGCATGACCGCCAACGGCGAGATTTTCGACCGTGATTCAATTGCCGCCGCCCACACCACGATGCCGCTTCCCAGCTATGCGCGGATCACGAACCTGCAAAACGGGCATTCCATGATCGTGCGGGTCAACGATCGCGGCCCGTTCCATGGCAATCGCGTCATCGACGTCTCGGAGCGCGCGGCGTCCGCCCTCGGCTTCCGGCAGGCCGGGACGGCGCGGGTCCGCGTCGAGTATGTCGGCCGCGCGTCCACCAATGGCAGCGACGACCGGATTCTTCTTGCGAGCCTGCGCACGGACGGCCAGCCGGCAAGTCTGACGAATGCGGCGCCGACCATGATCGCCCAGGCGACCCCGCGCCCTGCGAATGCGCCGCGCCAGGCCATCGGAATCGGCAGCTACGAGCCGGATGATGGAATCGATGCCGCACCTGCCATGCCTCAGCAGGTTGCATCCTCTGCACTCTCCGTTCGCAGCAATGTCCCGTTGCCGCCTGAGCGTCCCTTCGATTTGGGCACAATTCCCGGTGCGAGCGGCACCGGCATGACCATGAGCTCCGCCGGTTCAAGGGGCTTGCCGCCGTCGCGCCCTGTTGTCGCGGGCCTCTATTATACCTCTCCTGAGCCCATGCGCAGCGGCTTCCAGAAGGGCAGCAGCTTCAGCAATCTGGACCAGTCGAAGTTCGTTCTCCGCTGAGAATGCGGGGAGAAAAGGGGTCGCTTTAACCCCAGCGTTGCGGCAGTGCGACGGCGCACAGCTTATCTTAACGTAACGTTGATTTGTCATTGACGCGCTACAGATTCAGGCTCTCCTAACGGAAGAGTCTGGATACCTTACGATGCGTCAAACGATGTCTGCCCGCCGCTTCCTCGCGACTGCCTTTCTTTCTCTTGGCACCCTGGCGCTGGCCTGGGGCGCTCCTGCCGGGGCTCGGGCGCAGGCATTCCAGTCCGGTGCTCCCACGGCCATTCTGATGGATGCCGACAGTCATGGCGTGCTTTACGAAAAGAACGCCGATGAATTGACCGCGCCGGCCAGCATGGCCAAGACCATGACGGCAGAGGTCGTCTTCAACGAAATCAAGAACGGCCGCCTTTCCTTCGACAGCACATTCACGATTTCCGAGAACGCGTGGCGCAAGGGCGGGGCGGGCTCCGGCGGGTCGTCCATGTTCGCGCAGGTTCACAGCACGGTCCGCCTCGAGGACTTGCTGCGAGGGCTCGTCGTCCAGTCCGGGAACGATGCCGCGATCGCCCTTGCGGAAGGGATCGCCGGGACGGAAGAAAACTTCGCCAAGCTCATGAACGAGCGCGCGCGCATCATCGGCCTGACCCATTCGACGTTCCGGAATGCGACCGGATACGGGCATCCGGAGCAGAAGGTCACCATGCGCGACCTCGCGAAGCTCGCCATCCACATCATCGAAACCTATCCCGATCTCTACAAGCTCTTCGGAGAGCGGGAGTTTACCTGGAACAAGATCCGTCAGATGAACCGGAATCCGCTGCTGGCCATGGATATCGGCGCGGACGGCCTGAAGACCGGCAATATCGACGAATCCGGCTATGGCCTGATTGGCTCTGCGGTTCAGAACGGCCAGCGCCTAGTGGTGGTCGTCAACGGCCTGAAGACCGCCCGAGACCGGGCCAACGAAGCCCGAAAGCTCCTGGACTGGGGCTTCCGCGCCTTCGAGTCGCGGGAACTCTTCGCCGAAGGGCAGATCGTGGGCGAGGCTCAGGTGTTCGGCGGCAGCAAGCGCTCCCTGCCGCTTATCTCCACGAAGCCTATTCGGGTGCTCGTGCCGCGGGGAGACAGCGAGCGGGTGACGGCTCGCATCATCTACACCGGCCCCCTGAAGGCCCCCATCCGGAAGGGAGCGGAAGTGGCCCGGCTTCAGGTCAACCGCGGCGAGATGCAGGCGCTTGAGATGCCGCTTTACGCCAATGAGGACATCCAGGAGGGGACCCTCAGCCAGCGGGCTCTCGACGGCCTGCTGGAGTTCGGAACGGGCTGGATGCGTCGCGCCTTTTCGAGTGTCATCGAAAGAATCTGACGAGCGGCGCTTCATGGCGTTCGAAGGCGGGGATATGTCCTCCGGCGTGACCTGCGCGTCGATGTATGTCGTTGCCAGACAATTCTTTTTTTGAAATGAGGTATGGGTCTGCCGCGCTCAGTCTCGGGTTGGCCGGACATGAGGTGCGGCTTACCGTTTGCCTCTCGTAGCAAGATGTCGCGCACAGCAGAAGTATAGAGTGAAGGCAATGAAACAACGCGGTCTCATGGTGGCGCTCGAGGGGATCGACGGCAGCGGCAAATCGGGTGTCGCAGCGTTCCTGTCGCACGAGCTGCAAGTTGCTGGTTATCAGGTCGTCGCAACTCAGGAGCCGGGCGGCACAGAAGAGGGAGCGGCCTTGCGCAGGCTTCTTCTGGCGCAAGAATCCTATAACTGGGTTCCGGTCGCTGAATTGCTCCTCATGAATGCGAGCCGCCGGCAGCATGTCGAGCGCGTCATCATTCCAGCCGTCAACGCGAACAAGATCGTGATCTGTGACCGGTTCGTTGGCTCCTCGATCGCGTATCAGGGGGCCGGCAGGGGGCTTCCAGCAGACATGATCAGGCAGCTCCACCGTCTTGCCATCGATGATTTTTGGCCCGATCTGACGCTCGTGCTCGATCTCGATCCGGCGATCGGTCTGAGAAGAAGCCGACAGAGGCTGGAGCAGACGAATGTGGATGAAGGCCGTTTCGAAGCGCTGGAAATGGAATTTCATGCCCGCGTCAGAAAATCATATCTGGATCAGGCCACGGAGTTTCCGCAGACATACAGGGTCATTCAGGCGGAAAACGCTCCCGACGTCGTCCAGAAGGAGGCCCTTGCTCACGTTCTTGAGCTGATCGCGAGCAGGTCCTGAGTAGTCCCGGATTGTCCTCCGCCTTTCCGCCCAGGGGAGGCCGAAGCAATCGATCATGGGGCCGCGGGGCCGCCGGTGGGGCAGGGGACTACCGCAGGCTCGTGATGTAGGTCGTCACATCCCGAAGTTCCTTCGGCTCCAGAATGATGTTGGGCATCGTCCTGTGCGATGTGCGCAGCGCGACGGTCAGAGCAGCCGTGGTCATCCCCGGCACCCGGGCGATCCGTTCGAAGCTCGGCGCTTGCCGGCGAGGCGAGCGCTCCTGGCCCGGCTCGACGGCATGGCAGGAGGCGCAGGCTTCGCGGGCGATCTGGAGCCCGGCTCGCGGGCTTCCTTCCCCCTGGGCCTGAGCCTGCTGGGCGCTCGATCCGATCAGGAGAAGGAGGATTAGCATGCCTGTGAGACGGGTCATGGGTTGCTCCTAACGACTGTGGTTCAACGGACAGGCTGAAAAAGAACGCTGATCCGGCGGAACCGTCACCGACTCGAAGGGATGATTGCGACGGGCTCAGACCGGATTCATGCGCTCCATCGTTCCGTCCCTGAGCACGAACTGGTGCCAAAGCGCGATCACGGCGTGGAGACCGGCCAGCACGAGGATGATCGTGCCGCCGGTCTCATGGAACTCCGCGATGGGACCGGGGGCTCCCTCCACCGACGCCGCAAGGGCGGGCAGGGGGAGGCCGAAGAACGAGACCTGCACACCCAGCCGCGAGGCGGCGTACCAGCCGGTGATCGGCAGGCCGATCATGAAGAGGTACAGCACGGCGTGCCCCACCTTCGCCGCGAGATTGAGCCACGGGCTTTGCGGATCCTCGATGCGCGGCTGGCTTCCCCACCACCGGGCAACCAGCCTCGGCACGATGAGAAGGAGCACCGCGAGCCCGAGCGAGAAGTGCAGCAAGGGCGGGTTGAGGCGGACCTGGCGCCCTCCTTCGGCCGTGAACCACGCTGCCAGGATCAACAGGGCCATGCCCCAATGGAGAATGATAAGGGTCTTCGAATAGCGGGGCATCCGTGACATCCTTCTGTGTGATTTCTGGCGGCTCTGTGCTGGATCAAGCCAATGCTAGCCCGAGTCTCCCCCAGCAGTGATGCGTTGAATCAAGCCGCCGGACATTTTGTTCCGCGAAACACCCCATCCGGGTCGTCCCGCAGGGGTGCTCTCCTAACCCATCCCGCCTGACATTTCGCTGACAGCCTTGCACAGCGCGACGTCAGCGCACTTGCGCCAGCTTCACAGCGTTCCAGCCGACTCTGGTGACGGCTTGGACGCCACAGGAGAGACACCATGCGCTACACCATCATCGCCCTCGCAGCCGCCGCGGTCCTTGCCGGTCCCGTCACGGCCCAGGCCAGCAGCCTCGGACGACCCTGCACCTCGGCCCCGGAGAGCCAGTGGCTCACGCTCGATGCCATCAAGGCGAAGATCGAGGGGCAGGGCTACAAGGTCCAGAAGGCGAAGCTCAAGGCCGCCTGCGGCGAGATATACGCCCGCGATCCGCAGGGGGCCCGCACCGAGCTTTTCGTCGACCCGACTTCGGGTGAGATCGTCGCCAAGGAATAGCGCGATCCCATCATGTCGTTCCAGAACGGAGCGGCTCCGGCCGGCGGCGTGATGCCGCCGCACCGGGCCGATGAAGCAAGCTCTGCAAACCCCGCCATGGTACGGGTATGGGACCCGTTCATACGCATGTTCCACTGGACCCTGGCCGGTCTCTTCGTTCTCGCCTTCGTCACAGGAGACGAGATCGAGTGGCTGCACCTGGCGGCGGGCTACGCCATTGCCAGTCTGGTCGCCTTGCGGATCCTCTGGGGCTTTGTGGGGCCGCGGCACGCGCGGTTCACGGATTTCGTCCGCTCGCCCTGGGCGACGGTCGACTATCTGTCGAGCGTCATCCGGGGGCGGGCTCCGCGTCACCTCGGGCACAACCCCGCCGGCGGAACCATGGTGCTGGCGCTGCTCACGATGATCGTCGCGATCGGGACCACAGGATTCATGATGACGACCGATGCCTTCTGGGGCGCGGAATGGGTCGAGGACCTGCACGAGGGGCTGGTCTATGCGACCCTCGGCCTGATCGGGCTTCACGTCGCCGGAGTCGTCCTCACCGGCCTGGCGCATCGCGAAAACCTGGTGAAAGCCATGATCACGGGACGGAAGCGGGCCTCCTGAGGCCCGCTTTCTATGCCGCACCGGGGAGACGGAGGTCGGCCCGCAATCCACCCAGGGAAGATCTCAGCAGCAAGAGGGAGCCGCCGTAAGCTTCCGCGAGATCGCCCACGATGGCCAAGCCGAGCCCGCTTCCAGGTTTGCTCTCGTCGAGGCGTCCCCCGCGCGCAAGCACCGTCCCGATTTCCTGCTCGGGAATGCCCGGCCCATCGTCCTCAACCGAGAGCACAACCGCATCGCCCTCCCGATAGCCCGAGATCCGGACGCGGCGGCGCGCCCATTGCGCAGCGTTCTCCACGATGTTGCCGATCATCTCGGTCAGGTCCTGAGGGTCGACGGAGTTCGTCAGATCGCGCCCGACATCGACGTTCCACTGCAGCCGCTGACCGTCGGGGGTGCGGCGCACCACCTCGGTCACCTGAGCGAGAACCGGGCTTACAGGACATGGTTTTCCGGCATAGGTCCGGTTTCCGGCGCGGGCGCGGGCGAGCTCCCGCTCGACGTGCCGCCGCATGCCGCCGGCGAGCGCCGCGATCTCGTCCCCGATCCGCGTTTGCCCGAGATCACGCAGCTCCTCGGCGTCCGCCATGAGAACGGTCAGGGGCGTTTTCAGCCCGTGGGCCAGGTCGCCCGCCCGGGTTCTGGCCTGCGCGATGGCCTTCTCCTGGGCGTCGAGGAGGTGATCGACCTCCTTGGCCAGTGGCCGCACCTCGTCCGGAAAATCCTCGCCAAGACGCACCTCCCTGCCGGAACGGATCGCGGCCAGCCGCCGCCGGACCGCATCGAGGGGGCGCAGGCCGACGCTGACCTGGATCCAGGCCGCTACGCCCAGAAACAATCCAAGGACACCCAGCGACGGCACCAGATCGGAGGCAAAGGCCAAACTCGCCGTCCGTATTTCCGACCTGCTGACGGCCACCGACGCCCGGACATTGCCTCCACCGAGGGTCGGCGGCAATCTGACTTCACGCTCCACGACGAGTAGCGGACGTCCGCCCGGTCCCGCGACTGTGTGCTCGTGGATGTCTCCGGGCGCCAGTTGATCCTGCGCCAGGGCCAAGGAGGTGTCCCAGAGTGAGCGTGAGCGCAGAGTCGGACCGTCGGGCTCCACGGTGATCTGCCAGTACAAGCCGCTCAGGGGCTCCTGAAACCGCGGCTCGGCTGGTGGGCGACCAACGTGAAGCGAACCGTCCGGCATCCGCTCCAGGCCACTGACGAGCTGCCGGAGATACGCTTCCAGCTCCACGGCCATCCGCCGTTCGACATGGCGCTCGAACAGCAGGAAGAGCGCGACCCCGGCAATGGCGAGGGCAACGACGATGGAGGCGCTGCCCGCCGCGAAAAGCCGGAGCCGAAGGGACCCCTGCGTCATGATACCCCGTCCGGCACGACGTAGCCGAAGCCGCGGCGCGTCTCGATCAGGTCGACCCCGAGCTTGCGGCGCAGCCGCCCCATCAGCACCTCGACGGCGTTCGGCTCCCGGTCATGGTCATGGGAGTAGAGATGCTCCATCAGCTCGCTCGGTGGGATCACACGCCCAGCATGATGCATGAGGTAGTCCAAGGCACGGTACTCGAGCGGCGAGAGATTGACCGGCACATCGTCGACCGTGACCCTCATCTGCCGGGTGTCGAGCGTCACGGGGCCGACCGACAGAACCGGGGAGGCGCGCCCGGTCGCCCGGCGCAGGAGGGCGCGGATGCGGGCCAGCAGCTCCTCCATGGCGAAGGGCTTGGTCAGGTAGTCGTCGGCGCCGGCGTCGATGCCTTCGACCCGTTCCGTCCAGGCCCCGCGGGCGGTCAGGATCAGGACGGGGAAGTTGCGCTGGGCCGCTCGCCACTTCTTCAGCACCGACAGCCCGTCCATCTTCGGCAGGCCGAGGTCCAGCACGGCCAGGTCATACTCCTCCGTATCGCCGCGGAACCAGGCATTCTCCCCATCGGCGACGGGATCGACCGCATGGCCCGCTCCTTCGAGCACCGCCTGAATCTTGCGGGCGACACGCGGATCATCCTCGACGAGCAGGATGCGCATCAGTGATCCTCCCGCTTGAGGATCCGCCCCGAGGCGGCATCGACATAGATTTCAACGAGGGCGCCGCCGGGCTGGATTACCTTGAACTCGTAGACCCAGATTCCGTGCTCGCGCTCGAATGACACGCCGACGACCTCGCCTCCAAGGGCAGGGCGCACGCGCTCCAGGATATCCGCCAGGGGGAGCGCCTCGCCCCGTTCCACGGCGCGACGGGCGCGGTCATGATCCCGATCCCGCTCAGCCTGGACCGACGCCAGCGGCAAGGCCGCAGCCAGGAACACGACACAGCGGATCAGCTCTCGACGTCTTGCGTGGGACATGCTGCCGTTATGCGCTGATAAAGCTGTCAAATCGCTGACATGGATCAACAGAGGGGCGCAGGGCCTCGGCAGGAGACCGATCAGGCCCGGCGGATCCTGCGCATCGCGAGCTTGCTCAACTCGCGGATCCACAGCACCGAGCTTGCCACCAGGGCGCAGAACACCCAGTCGCCGAGGCTCAGGCTCACGGTCGAGAAGGCGTGCTGGAGGACCGGGACGTAGATCACGGCTGCCTGCAACAGAAGCGAAACACCGGTAGCCAGCCAAAGCCAGCGATTGGCGAACAAGCCCTGGAAGGCGCTCTGCTCGTCCGAGCGGGCGTTGAAGACGTTGAAGACCTGGAACAGCATCAACGTCGTGAACGCCATTGTCTGGCCATAGCGCAAGCTCCCGGAGCCTTCGATCAGCCCTCCTGGCATCGATGCGTCGAGCACCGCGAGCGTGCCCAGCGCCATGACGATCCCGACCAGGGCGATGCCGCCCCACATGCGGGCTGTGATCACGCCCTCGCCAGTAGGGCGTGGCGGTGCCTCCATGATCGTCCGGTCCGCAGGATCGACGCCGAGCGCAAGAGCCGGCGCGCCGTCGGTGACAAGGTTGATCCAAAGGATCTGGGTGGCCACCAGGGGCAACGCGAGACCTCCGTCTCCGTGGGCCGACAACCCGATGACATTCGCCAGGATCACGCCGAAGAACATCGTCATCACCTCGCCGATGTTCGACGAGAGCAGGTAGCGCAGGAATTTCCTGATGTTGGAGAAGATCGCCCGTCCTTCCTCGACGGCTGCGATGATGGTGGCGAAATTGTCGTCCGCCAGCACCATGTCGGCCGCTTCCTTGGACACGTCCGTTCCGGTCAGGCCCATGGCGATGCCGATGTCCGCTGTCTTGAGGGCGGGCGCGTCGTTCACACCGTCTCCCGTCATCGCGACGGTCGCGCCGCGCCGCTGCAGGGCTTTGACGATGCGCAGCTTGTGCCCCGGATCGACGCGGGCATAGACGGAAACCTCCTGCACCGTGCGGTCGAGATCGTCTTCCGCCATCGTCTCGAGCTCGGCGCCCGTGATGGCACGCTCATCGGCCGCGATGCCAAGCTCCTGCGCGATCACCGCGGCTGTCCTCGGGTGGTCGCCGGTAATCATGATCGGCCGTATGCCCGCATGCTTCGCCCGTACGACGGCGGCCTTCACCTCGTCGCGCGGCGGATCGATCATGCCGATCAATCCGAGGAAGATGAGGTCCTGCTCGATGCCCTCGTGCACGTCCTCCGTCCTGAACCCGTGCCGGGGCAGGGGACGAAACGCAACCCCTATGGTGCGCAGCGCCTCGTCCGCCAGAGCATCGTTGCGGCGGCGGATCTCTCGCCGCCGCTCATCCGTCAGGACCACCGCCTTTTCACCCACCTGCTCGCGCGTGCAGCGGGTCAGCAGCACATCCGGCGCTCCCTTTGTGAAAGCAAGCAGGTGCTGCTCCTGCTCCGCGTCGGCGTGGAGCGTGCTCATCAGCTTGCGTTCCGACGAGAAGGGGACTTCCGCAACCCGCGCGAACCGTGCATCGAGGGCCCCGGCCTCCAATCCGGCCTTGCGGGCGGCAACGATCAGGGCGCCTTCGGTCGGATCGCCCTGCACGGCCCAATGTCCGTCGCGTTCCTGCAGCACGGCATTGTTGGCCCGGTCTGCGGCCGAAAGCGCGAGCATGAGTTCGGCATGCAGCGGCCCCTCGCCGGGTTGTCCGCTCTCTCTGTGCAACTGGCCCTCGGGCGAATATCCTGTGCCGTCGAAGGTGACGCTGCCGCTCGCGGTCACGACCCGTCGCACGGTCATCTCGTTCCGGGTCAGCGTTCCGGTCTTGTCGGACGCGATCACATCGGCCGAGCCAAGCGTCTCGACCGCGGAGAGATGGCGGACGATGGCGTTGCGCCGCGCCATGCGCTGAACGCCGAGCGACAGCGCCGCGGTCACCACGGCGGGCAGCCCCTCCGGCACGGCTGCCACCGCCAGGGCGACGCCGAGAATGAGCACGTCGACGACCGCCGAGAAGCCATGCACGTCCTCGACGAGAAGGATCGTGGCGATCATCGCGACGGCGATGGCTACCACCGTGAGACCGAGAATCCGGCCGACGCGGTCGAGCTCCTTCTGCAGCGGGGTAGTCTCGTCCGGCGCGGCTTCCAGCATCCCGGCGATCCGGCCGATCTCCGTATGCGGGCCGGTCGCCGTGACGACGGCTTTCCCGCGGCCGCGGGTGACGGTGGTTCCGCTGAAGACCATGTTGGTGCGGTCGCCCAAAGTGGCCTCGTCCCCGATCACGGCGGTGTCCTTGACGATCGGCAGGCTCTCGCCCGTGAGAGCGGCTTCCGCCGTCTGGAGGGCGGAGACTTCGACGATGCGTCCATCCGCGGGAACGGTGTCGCCCTCTTCGAGCAGGATCACGTCCCCCGGCACAAGCTCTCTTGCGAGGATGCTCGACCGCGCGCCGTCCCGGATCACCGTGGCGCGTCCCGCCGCCATCTGGCCGAGAGCCGCGAGGGCTTCCTCTGCCCTGGCCTGCTGGACATAACCCATCAAGGCGTTGAGAAGGACGACCGCCAGAATTGCCAGGGCTTCATAGGGCAGGGCGGTGTCGCGCTCATAGATCCACAATCCGAAGGAAACGCCGGTCGCGACCAGCAGCAGGATGACCAGCACGTCCGAGAACTGGCGGAGAAACTTTTTCCACGCGGGCTCCGGCTCCTCGGGGGTGAGCTCGTTGGGCCCGTGCTGCGCCAGCCGCTGCGATGCGATCCGCCCGCTCAGGCCGTGCTCCGCATCGACCTCGAATCGGGACAGCACTGTCGAGACCGCCTGCCGATACGGCGGGGTTCCGTCGCGCTCCTCGGAGGCAACCTTCATTCTCGCGTCTCCCGCGGTCCCGCAAGGGCCCGCATGGCCAGCCCAGATTGCCGGCAGGGCCTCGGGCTGACTAACCTCCAACGTTCACGAACCAATGACTCATCTGAGACGGCAGCCGTTTGATCGAGATCATGGACTCCATCGGCCCGGCTGCCATGATGTCACCATGCCCGCGATGCCGCGACCTTCTTCTTCAATCGTTCCGGGACGTTCTCGAGCGGACCTCGGTTGATAGGCGTGCCGCATGATCCCACTATTGTCCTGCACAAACCGTGGCTCTTGCTGATGCTTGGTTCTGAGAAAACCCACTCTCCGGTCTCCGCCAGCCTTCGGCTTCCTGGGGCCCCTGCCGCGCCGTCGCTGCACAATCTCCACAGGGTGATCCGTCCCGTCCTGGTGATCCTGCCCGCATTGGGATTGCTTGCGGGCTTTGGAGCGCGTCTTGCAGGGTCTGGGTCATGGTCGGGGCCGATCTGGGCCGCAGCGACAGTCCCGGTCCTGGCCGCCCTGCTGATCGAGATCGTGGCGAGCCTCAGGCGCGGCGACGTCGGGCTCGACATCGTCGCTGCCCTCTCGATGATGGGGGCCCTTGCCTTCGGCGAGTACCTCGCGGCCGTCGTGGTCGCGCTCATGTATGCCGGAGGGCAGTACCTGGAGAGCTTCGCCGAGCGTCGGGCCAACCGTGAGATGACGGCCCTTCTGTCGCGTGTGCCCCGGACCGCCGTCCGCCATCGCAACGGCAAACTGGAGGAGGTTCCTCTCGACGCCGTCGCACCCCAGGACCGCCTTCTCATCCGGCAGGGCGATGTGGTGCCCGTGGACGGGGTGGTGGCCGATGGCGTGGCGGTCCTCGACCAGTCGGCCCTGACGGGCGAGTCGCTGCCGGTGCAGAGAAGTACGGCTGAGCCTGTTCTGAGCGGCGTGACGAACGTCGGCGGCGCCTTCGATCTGACCGCCACCCACCGGGCCGCGGAGAGCACCTATGCGGGCATCGTCCGCCTGATCGAGGCGGCGCAGAGCGCCAAGGCGCCCATGGCCCGCTTGGCGGATCGGTTCGCCATGTGGTTTCTGGGGCTGACCGTGGCGCTCGCCGGCGGCGCCTGGCTGTGGAGCGGCGACCCCATTCGGGCGCTCGCCGTGCTGGTGATCGCAACCCCGTGCCCACTCATCCTTGCGGTTCCCGTCGCCATCGTCTCCGGCGTGTCGCGAGCCGCCAAGGCCGGTGTGCTGGTCAAAGGAGGCAAGGCGCTGGAGACGCTCGCCCGCGTCCGGGCCCTGGTCATCGACAAGACCGGCACTCTCACGCACGGACAGGCCGAGGTGGTCGAGATCCGGCCTCTAGCCGACCTGCCTCCCGACCAGATCCTGAGACTCGCCGCGTCGCTTGATCAGGCGTCCAAGCATGTGATCGCCCGTGCCCTCGTGAAGGAGGCGCAGGCCCGCGGTCTGGACCTCTTCGTGCCAGCCGATATCGAGGAAATCGCGGGCGAGGGGGTGGAGGGAACCATCGATGGCAGGCGGGTGCTCGTCGGCGGGATCGGCTATGTGGCCAGGCATGTTCCGGATGACGGGGCGGCTTTCGCCAATGGAGACCACCCCGCAGGGGCGGTGCTCGTCGCCGTGGCCGTTGACGGGCGCGCCGCCGGTCTTCTTGTCCTCGCCGACCGCCTGCGATCGGAGGCGGCCGACCTGGTCACGGATCTGAGACGGCTGGGAATTGAGCGGATTGTGCTGGCCACCGGAGACCGCCGCGACGTCGCCGATAAGGTCACGGAGGGGCTGAACCTCGACGCCGTCCATACGGATTTGACTCCGGACCGAAAGATCGCAGTGGTGCAGGCGGAGCGGCGCTACGGGCCAGTGATGATGATCGGGGATGGCGTCAACGACGCTCCCGCCCTTGCCGCGGCCGATCTCGGGGTGGCCATGGGTGCGAAGGGAGCCGCAGCCTCCGCGGAAGCGGCCGACGTTGTGCTGCTCGTCGACCAACTGGACAAGATCCTCGGCGCGGTACAGGTGGCGCGCCGGTCGCGGCGGATTGCCCTGCAAAGCGTCTATGCCGGAATCGGCCTGTCCGTCGTCGGAATGGTCGTGGCCGCGTCGGGCTACCTGGTTCCCGTGGAAGGCGCCCTGATACAGGAGGCCATCGATGTCGCCGTCATCCTCAATGCCCTGAGGGCTCTTCGGGGCTGAGCCATATTCGACGCTGCGTACGCCGGATCGAGCGGAAGCGTTGCGGCAGATCAAGGCGGCCGTCGCAAATCCGTCCACCATCTCTCCTGTGTTCATGTATCTGGAGCGTCTGCGGGAGGAATCACATGATCGAGAACATCAAGAGCATCCTGATCGGCCTGACGAAGGAGTTCGGCCCGGACGAGACCTCGTCCGCCCTGGGCTACGGCCTTTCGCTGGCGCAGCAGGCGGGCGCTCACGTCACGGTGCAGGCCGTCTCCGTCAAGCTGGACCTGTCGAGCGCCGGGATCAGCAAGGTCGTGGCCGGCCTTGTCCACGAGGAGAACCGGCGCCTTCATGCCCTTGCCGAAGCGACCGCACGCAGTGCGCAGGCCGATGCCGCGGCGGCGGGAATAGCCTGCTCCGTCGACAGCCCGCATCTCAGCTATCCGGAACTGCTGGCGGTGTTCAGGACGCAGGCGCGCCTGCATGATCTCACCGTCATCGACGCCGAGGCGGAAACCCTTGCTCCCGACCGGGGCCTGATCGACGCCCTGCTGATGGATAGCGGGCGCCCGCTCCTCGTCGTTCCGCCCGAGCAGGATGCGTTCCGCGCCCGCCGCATCATCCTTGCCTGGGATGGCAGCGGGCGTGCTGCCCGGGCCACCGCCGACGCCATGCCGCTCCTGCGGGCTGCGGAGGCCGTGGAGGTGGTCGCCGTGATGGGAGAGAAGGAACTGCCTGCCACCGTCACCGGTGCCGACATTGCGCCGCATCTGACCCGCCACGGTGTCAACGTGATTGTCCAGGCCCTGCCGGCCCTGGAGGGCGACGTGGCCGAGACGTTGCGCAACCACGCCACCCTGACCCGCGCCGACATGATCGTGATGGGAGGCTACGTCCACTCCCGGTTGCGCGAGCTGGTGTTCGGGGGCGTCACCCAGGCCCTGTTGCGACAGAGTCCTGTGCCGCTGTTCATGGCCTATTGAGGAGCGTTTCCAGGTGGATTCGGAGCAGAGATCCTGGAGGGACCTCTGCTCCCGATCTCAAGGGCAAGCCCTGGAAGGCTGAGGGTCCGGAAACCCCGTCCTTTCAGCCAAGCCCCGGATGAATAACCTTCACCGCTTCGCCATCTAGGCCTGGTGAACGTAGGTGCCCGGAGCGTCGCATTCGGGACCATAGCCGTGCGCGGCTGCTCCCATTTCGGGCGGATCGGTGAGCTCCCCTGAATGCATTGCCAGCCAGCGCGTCCATTCCGGCCACCACGAACCCTCGTGCCGGGGCGCGACCTTCGTCCAGGTGTCCGGATCGAGGTAGTGGCTCCTCGCGGGTTTCGTGAGCACCTGATAGCGGCTCCCGGGTCGTTCCGGGTCGGCTACGATCCCCGCGTTGTGCCCGCCCGACGCGATGAGGAACGTCACGTCGGTATTGGCCAGGAGATGGATCTTGAACGCCGAGCGCCAGGGAGCCACATGATCGCGCTCCGTTCCGACCGTGAAGATCGGCACGCGAATGTCGCTGACGGCAATGGAGCGGCCGTCTACACGGAAGCGGCCTTCGGCGAGGTCGTTGTCGAGAAAGAGCTGCCGCAGATATTCCGCATGCATGCGATAGGGCATGCGGGTGGCATCGGCGTTCCAGGCCATGAGATCGTTCATCGGCGTGCGGTCGCCCATCAGGTAGTGCCGGATGAGCCTCGACCAGATGAGGTCGTTCGAGCGCAGGAGCTGGAAGGCTCCGGCCATCTGCCGCGTGCCGAGATAGCCCTGGCTGCGCATCAGGTCTTCCAGAAAGTGCACCTGACTTTCGTTGATGAACAGGGTGAGTTCCCCGGCCTCCCGGAAATCGACCTGCGCGGCCAGGAGCGAGACCGTCTGCAGGCGTTCGTCCCTGTCGCGCGCCATGGCGGCAGCGGCGATGGACAGGAGCGTCCCGCCGAGGCAATAGCCGACAGCATGGACCTTCCGGTCGGGCACGACGGCGTTGACCGCGTTGAGGGCGGCCATGATTCCAAGCCGCCGGTAATCGTCGATTCCGAGATCCCTGTCCTCTGCCGTCGGGTTCTTCCAGGAGATGATGAAGACCGTGAACCCCTGGTTCGTGAGATAGCGAACGAGGGAATTCTCGGACGAAAGGTCGAGGATATAGTACTTCATGATCCAAGCCGGAACGATCAGGATCGGCTCTGGCCTGACCTTGTCTGTCGTCGGCGCATACTGGATCAGTTCGATGAGGCGGTTGTGGTAGATCACCTTGCCGGGCGTGACGGCGATGTCGCGCCCGACCTGGAAATCCTCCGCGCCGGCCGGAGGCTTCGAGCGGACGATTCGTTCCCAGTCTTCCACGAAGTTCCGGAATCCCTGCACGAAA
The DNA here is from genome assembly GCF_055792805.1 of Microvirga sp. HS2. Lineage (NCBI taxonomy): Bacteria > Pseudomonadati > Pseudomonadota > Alphaproteobacteria > Hyphomicrobiales > Methylobacteriaceae > Microvirga > Microvirga sp. HS2. Next base: position 12,454 of record NZ_JBVVAJ010000047.1, on the reverse strand, counting down.
TTCAAGCCGCCCGTTCCGAAAGCGCGCTGCTGCACGACCGGGTTCGTGGCCACGAAATTCGAAGGCGATGCCATGTCGAGGATCTGGCGCGACACGAACTCGACGACGGCCTCGTGCTGCTTGGTGACGCCGTCGATATCGGTCGTGGCGTTGTGCCACCATTGCTGCTGCAGCAGGAACCCCTGGTAGATGAGGGCGAAGGGCCACTGCTGCCACTCGGGCTCGGAAAAGCGCCGGTCCTGGGCCAGTGGCTCGATGCACGGCTCGCAGCACTCCCCATCGGTCGCGCGACGGAGCACGTACTGCATCAGGCGCTCCCACTTCTGGGCCGCCTTCGTGGCGAGTTCGACCTGCTTGCCCGGCGAGATGGCGAGATGGCCTGCCCAATCCATATACGCGCTGGCGAGCGCAGCCGGCGACAAGCCGCCCGTGAGGCGTGCCAATCCCGCATGCGTCGCATGATCGAGGGCATCCCGTAATTGATGAAGCTCCACATCGTCCGGCGGCCTGACGGGGAGGGCAGGCAGGGGCGCTGCCGAGGCGGCCGGAAGACCGATCCGCCGTGAACGAGGAACGGCGGGTGTCCCCGGCTCAGGACGCGTGGTGAGAGCACTCGATGGATGTGATGCCATTACAGCCTCCGTCCCGTGTGGCGAGACTTCTGGATCGCTCATATTAACCCGGGCCGTTCTCGCGCAGTTTGCTCCAAATCAAAGCATTCGTCCCGATTTCGCTCCCATGATGATCGACGGTAAGCTGGGCTTGGCCGTCATGCCCGCAGAATAGAGGACAGAGCGATGCTCAAAGACATCATGGTGCATCTCGATGGGAGCTCCGAAGACGAGATCCGGCTGGAGCATGCGCGCGCCATCGCATCTGCGGAGCGGGCTCACCTGATCGGCCTTTACACCAACCAGCTCCCCGAGCTCACGGTCGTGATGCCGATGGATGGCGGCGCGGCCGCGATGCAGGTTCTCGCCGATCTCGATGAACGAGCCCGCGAGGAGGGGGATGTCATCGCCAAGCGTCTGGCGGAGAGACTCGCCGGCCTTGAGGTCCCCAGCGAATTTCGGCGGCTGGACGAAACCTTCGGGCGATTGTCGGCGCAGGTGGTGGAGCAGGCGCGCTGCGCGGATCTCTTCGTGACGACGCGACCCTATGGCGAGGCCGGCGCATCCCTCTGGTCCGATCTCGTCGAGGCGGTGCTCTTCGGCAGCGGGCGGGCGCTCCTGCTCGTGCCGCCGGGCCAGCGCAGCCCGAGCCCGATCAAGACTGTGCTCGTTCCCTGGAACGGGAGCCGCGAGGCGGCCCGGGCCCTGCGGGAAGGATTGAGCTTTATCGCGCGGGCGGACCGCACGGTCATCCTGGTCGCGGATCCCCCGGGAGGTGCGATTCCCGGGGCGGAGGTGAAAACACATCTCGCCCATCATGGCGTGACCGCCGAAGTCCTGACGGCCGCGAGCCAGGGCCGACCCGTCGGCGACGTCATCCTGGAAGAGGCGCGCCGCCTTGCAGCGGATCTCGTCGTCATGGGCGGCTATGGCCATACCCGGATCAGAGAGCAGGTGTTCGGCGGCGCCACGCGTTCCATGCTCACCGCATCGGATCGCCCGATCCTGGTGGCTCACTGACCTCGGCGTGTCATCAGACAGCGGAGATCGACGTGACGCGCATTGTGATCGTCCAGGGCCATCCCACAGCGGGCGGGGGACATTTCTGCCACGCTCTGGCCGAGGCTTACGCTCAAGGGGCACGGGACGGCGGTCACGACATCCGCGTGATCCCGGTTGCCGAACTTGACTTCCCTCTGCTGCGGTCGAAGCAGGATTGGGACAGCGCCCCGGCGCCGTCGGCCCTTATGGAGGCGCAGCGAGCGATGGCCTGGGCCGAGCACATGGTCATCATCTATCCGCTCTGGCTGGGCGCCATGCCTGCGCTCCTTAAAGGCTTCCTGGAGCAGGTCCTGCGTCCGGCCTTCATGGCGGGCGGCGCAGGGAAGGGGGGTAGCTGGAAGATGGCGCTCGGAGGGCGCTCGTCCCGCATCATCGTCACGATGGGAATGCCCGCCTTCGTGTACCGGTGGTACTTCGGGGCTCACAGCCTGAAGAGCCTCAAGCGCAGTATCCTGGCTCTCGTCGGCGTCGGCCCGAACCGGCACACGCTCATCGGGATGATCGAGGGAATGAGCGACACGAAACGAACGGCATGGCTCGACGCCATGCGCCGCCTCGGCGCACGAGCCCGGTAGCCGGGCTGCCTCACGGCTGCTCAATAGGAAAGAAACAGAGGCACGGGACAGCTCTTGAGGAGCGACTGGGTCGTTCCGCCGAGCACGACCTGGCGCAGCCGGGAATGGACAAAGGCACCCATCACGATCATGTCCGCGCGTGTCAGGACGGCATGGTTGCGTAATGTTTCGGCCACATCGCCGTCGCGGGCCGGGAGGTCCAGAACGGTCGCGTTGACGCCGTGGCGGATCAGGTGCGGACAGATATCCGCACCTGGAACCGCGTCCTTCAGGTCCTTCTCGCCGGTGACGCTGACCAGCTCGACCTGATCGGCCTCTCGGAGAAGAGGCATGGCGTCGTTGAGGGCGCGCGCTGCTTTCGCGCTCCCGTCCCACGCGACGATGAGGCGCGCGCCCGTGAACGCCTCACGGCCGCGCGGAACCACGATCAGGGGCCGTCCGCTATCCTCCAGGATGGCCTCGATCAGGCCGCGGTCCACCGCGAGGGCGACGGGCTCCGCGTCCAGAACCGTGAAATCATGGATCCGGGCGAGTGAAACGAAGCTCTTGAGCAGATCCTGGTAGGCGAGCTGCGGAGTTTGCGTCGTGCAGAGGAGACCCGACGTCGCGGCGGCTTGCCGGGCGCTGTCCGCGACGGCGTTCGCGAGGGCATCGAGGCGCCGGTTCTCGGCCGCGATGAGCCCGGCCGCGAACGTGCTGACGAAGGCCTGGGTGAGGACGAGCTTCAAGGAGGCTGCCTCGACCGTCACATGAGCGCCGGCCTCGCGGGCAAGGGAGAGGCCATAGGCCAGCGCGGAGGAGGTCTCGTGCGCGTCGCCTTCCTCGGTCACGCCGATCAGGATGCTGTGGACGTTCTGGAGCATGGGATGTCCTCTGGTGTCTGAATGCGGAGGCCGACGCGTCCTTTTCTACGGGCGTTCCGGAACCAGAACCGCCGCTCCTCGGAACCGGCCCGCCCTGAGATCTGCCAGAGCCTCGTTGGCCGCTTCCAGCGGATAAGGCACGGTTTCCGTCCTGATGCGGGCCTTGGGCGCAATCGACAGAAACTCACGGGCATCCTTCCGGGTGAGGTTCGCGACGGAGAGGATCTGCCGCTCCTCCCAGAGGAGCCGGTAGGGAAACTGCGGAATGTCGCTCATGTGGATTCCGCCGCAGACGACCCTGCCGCCCTTGTCCACCGCCTTCAGGGAAATGGGGACGAGGCTTCCGACCGGCGCGAAGACGATCGCCGCGTCGAGCCGCTCTGGTGGATTTTCATCCGAGCCGCCGGCCCAGGTTGCGCCGAGCGAACGGGCGAAATCCTGGGCGGCATCGTCGCCCTGGCGTGTGAAGGCGAAAACGCGCCGCCCCTGCCATGTGCAGACCTGCGTGATGATATGGGCGGCCGCTCCGAAGCCATAGAGGCCGATCGTCTTGGCGGGACCGGCCGCGGCAAGACACCGCCAGCCGATCAGGCCGGCGCAGAGCAAGGGGGCGAGCGCAATCGCGTCGGCCTCCTCCGGCAGCGGGAAAGCGAAGGCGGCGTCGGCGACCACATGGGAAGCGAAGCCGCCGTCCCGCGTATAGCCGGTGAACAGGGGCGCGTCGCAGAGGTTTTCCCGGCCCGAGGTGCAATAACGGCAATGTCCGCAGGTATGGCCGAGCCAGGGAACTCCGACGCGCTCTCCGAGCCCGAGCCCGACGACACCCTCGCCCAGCTTGTCGATTTTTCCGACAATCTCATGGCCCGGAACCACCGGCAGCTTGGGCTGTGGGAGATCGCCGTCGACGACGTGGAGATCCGTGCGGCAGACCGCGCAAGCCTCCACCGCCAACCGGATCTCGCCCGGAGCGGGCGAGGGCAGGGGCCGCTCCTCACGGACGAGCGGAGTGCGCACGTCGTGGAGGACCATGGCTGTCATGGAGCGGGCCTCTTTCATGTGGCTCGGTACCCTGCCGGGAGCGTCCGCTTCCCCTATCCGAACCCTGCCCTGATCTGGTCGTTCAGAGCCGTCAGCTCCTCGACATAGGGCGCGCGCTGCTCCTGATGGCGCTGCAGAAGAGCGGCGATCATCCTGCGCTTGTGGTCTTCGTCGCTCGGGCTGCGCCTGATCCGCTCAAGGCTTCTCTCGCAGGCGCAATCGAGATCGGCCAAATTGGCCAAGAGCGATTGAAGCTGCGGCAGAATATCGGGCGAGTACACTCCGTCGGTCTTCGTAAATCCCTGGATACGCGGGTGCTCCACATCCATCGGCATGGCTCCCTCCGCTGACTTTCCGATTTGAAAATATGTTCGCTCGACGCATTAACCTACGTTAAGAACACGATACTTTGTTCAAGGTAGGGCAACGTAGCGCTGGGCATGGATCGGATGTCAGGCTGGTTCCGATCCTGGACGGCTTTATCCAGCGGAACCTTGATCTCGATCAAACCCACTGGAGGGCAGGGCGCTATCGTGATTATGAAAAGCCGGCGGGCGCCCGTGCCGGCACCATGCCCTTCGTTCGAGGATAATAGCGTGATCTCCTGGATTGTCCGTAGTCTGATGGCTATCGCCGGAATCGTGGCGGCTTGGTTCATCGCCAAGGACGCTCCTAATTTCGGGATCGTTCAGGCGGTGATCGCGCTCCTGCTCATTACCTTCATCGTGGCCGTGCTGGCTTTCGCGCCGACCCGCTGGACCACCAGGCGCAGCCTTTTCCGGAGATCGCGCTGATGACCTATGGCCGATCGCTCTTTTTCTGCGCCGGTGAGTTCCCGGCTACGCTTTCCGCCTTCTGCGACTGATCCGGAGCCACAGGGCGGCCATTGCGCTTGCTTCCGGACCATCTGTAGGCGAGCCAACCCAGACCGGAGATCATGGCCGCGAGAACGACAAGGCCCGTACTCGGATAGTCGCGGAAGTTGATCCGCTTCCCGGAGCCGAGATCATCCAAACTGGGCTCAGTCTCGTCGTTGCTGCTTGGCATGGAATCCACCTTATCCTGTGATCTCCTTCATTTAGGGCTCAGCGGCCCAGATTTTGAGCGGCAAGGGCAGCCTGTTTTTCCCGGCATGTCGGTTCGGCGGCGCGTCGCAGAGGCTTCGTGCGGCAACGACCCAGCTTCATGCCGCCGACGGCCCAAGCAATCCAAGTGAGAGTAGGCGGCCCGTCGCCTGGATATCAATTTCGCATAAGATATATTATGGAACCGAAATTGATCCGTTCCTTAGGGAGCCGGTCAGGAGCCGTCTGGACATAGGATGAAGCATCGGTTCGGTCCTCGGTCTTGCTCCACCCGCTTGGCGCTAAGGCACTTCGATCTTCAGGCCGTCATAGGCTGGCTCGATGTTGGCCGGCAGCTCGCGGCGCAGCGCCTCGTAGTCGAGATCGGTGTGCAGGTTCGTCAGGACGGCGCGCTTCGGTTTGACCTTCCCGATCAGATCCAGCGCCTCGGCGACCGAGAAATGCGTCGGGTGCGGCGTATAGCGCAAGGCGTCGATGATCAGGACGTCGAGGCCTTCTAGATAGCCCAGGCTCTCGTCCGGCATCCGGCTCACGTCCGGCGCATAGGCCACGGTGCCGAACCTGAAGCCCAAGGCATCGATGTCGCCGTGGACCATCCGGAACGGTATGGCCTCAACCGAACCACCCGGCCCGCTGATCGCGGTCGTGACGCCGGGGATCAGCGGGCGCATCTCCAGGATCGGCGGATAGCTGCTGCCGGCCGGCGTTTTGAAGCAGTAGCCGAACCGCATCTGAAGCAGCTCGGCGGTCATGCGGTCGGCATAGACCGGAATGCGCTTGTGCATGGCGATCGCCAGCGGTCGCAGGTCATCGATGCCGTGGATGTGATCGGCGTGCTCGTGCGTATAAAGGACCGCATCGAGACGCTTCACGTCGGCCCCGAGCAGTTGGTCCCGAAGGTCGGGCCCGGTATCGACAAGGACGCTGGTCGGGGCGTGGCCCGTCGCTGTCTTCTCGACGAGGATCGAGCAGCGCCTGCGCCGGTTCTTCGGGTTCTTGGGGTCGCATGCGCCCCAGCCGACGCCCACACGCGGCACGCCCGCCGAAGAACCGCACCCCAGTATGGTTAATTTCAACGTCATTGCGCCGATGCCTGCCCGGGAACCGCGTCGGCCTTCGCCGCCTTCGAGAACAGGCGATAAAAATTATTCGTCGTGATCCTGGCGATTTCATCCTCGGACACGCCGACGACGCCCGCCAGAACCTGCGCCGTATGCGCCACATAGGCCGGCTCGTTGGTCTTGCCGCGGAACGGCACGGGTGCGAGATACGGAGCATCCGTTTCGACGAGCAGCCTGTCGCGGGGAACGGCAGCCGCGATCCGGCGGATCTCGTCCGAATTCCTGAAGGTCAGAATGCCCGAAAACGAAACGTAAAGCCCCAGTTCGACGCCGACTTGGGCGAGCTTCTCGCCCGACGAGAAACAATGCAGAACAGCGCCGAACCGCCCTCGCCTCATCTCGTCCGAAAGGATCTCGATCATGTCCTCGTCGGCGTTGCGTGCGTGGATCACCAGCGGCAGGCCGGTCTCGCGCGCCGCCTCAATATGGGTGCGAAAGACCTTCCGCTGTACGTCGCGCGGGCTCTTGTCATAATGATAATCGAGACCGGCTTCCCCGATGGCGATACAGCGCGGGTGAGCGGCGAGTTCCACCAGGCGGGCCGCAGGCACGTCGGGCTCCTCGGCGGCGTTGTGCGGATGGGTGCCGATCGTGAAGAAAACGTCGTCGTGCGCCTCGGCCAGAGCCCTGTAGGTCTCATGGCGCGCCACATGAGTGGAGATCGTCACGAGCCGCCCGACGCCGGCGGCGCGGGCCGCTTCCAGAATCGCGGGCAGGCGGGCCTGAAGGTCGGGAAAATCCAAATGGCAATGACTGTCGACCAGCATCGGTGAAGGCGCCCTCCTCCGGGCCGTTAACCATCCGGGCTGCATAGATCGGATCGCCGGGTTCGTCTAGCGACGAACCTCCTGGGTCGTCGCTGCCGGTTCTTCGTCCTCCAGGGACTCCTTGTTCCGCATCCTGCGGAGCCTGTCCTGATGCCTGCGAACCGTGATCTCATCGATATCGTGCGGCCAGACCACGGGAACCGTGAGGCACACGCTCTGGGCCGGCAGAACATCGCACCAATCCAGGATCAACTGCTTGTAACACCGGCCGACGGGTCTGATGTTGCGGTTCAGATCATAGAGGCCAACGGGCGTGACACGATTGTTTTCCACGCGCAGCGCCACGTCCCAATCCACTTGATCGGTCAGGGAATACCAGGTGAAGCCGACGATGGGGACACCGGTATTGCGAACCCTGAGCACGTTCGCCCATTGCTTCCAGAGCCAGTTGACGGCCTCTTCGCCGGTGGGCCCTTCCATCAGGTTCGTTTCCGTGTGCATCACCGGCAAGCGGTAGCGATCATAGTACTGGCGCGTGATCTCGTCGTAGCCGAACACGTCTCCGGCGGCTTTCGAGGATCCGTCCTGGCGCACCCGGTGCTCGTTGGTGACGTAGTAATCGTTGCCCATGATGCAGTGATGGCGCAGCGACGACCGATTGAGGAAGAAGTGGTATTCGTCCCGCGTCATCCCGTTGTCCATGATGAACTCGTACATCTCCGAGTCGACGCGCCGCCCGTAATTGAGATCGAGGGACAGGAAACGCCGCGCATTCATGATTTCGGCGGGCTTGATTGCGGCGGGATTCTCCGCGTGGAAATATTCCGAGGATTCGCTCTGGATGAACAGAGCGTCCGGGCGCACCTGGAGGATGCGCTCCATGGCGAGCACATTGGCTTTCACGATGTGCTTGAGGGCCGTGACGAACGCCCGGTCGCTGCGCATCTGCTCGTTCCACCAGCCGAACGCCGCCGAGAAGGTAGCGCAGATGAACATCTCGTTGATGGGGGTATAGAGCTGAACCCAGTGAAAGCGTTGTGCGAAAGCTTCGGCGTAACTGGCGAAAAGCGTTGGGAAATCCGGGTTCTGAAAATTCCCGATCCAGTCCGGAACGCCAAAATGGCACAAATCGACGATGGGAATGATGTTGCGGCGTTGAAGCTCGCCGAAGGTCATATCGGCAAAGGACCAGTCGTAACGCCCGGGTCCGAGAAAGGTCCTGTGCAGGGGCGGGCCATACCGGAGGACCTGAATGTCGAGATCGGCCAGAAGGTCGAAATCGGTCAGCCAGTTTTCGTAGTGGCCGCACTTCTCCATCTGGTCGATGCGGGTGCGGCCGTTATTGATGGTCGGGATGCTGCCCTCGATCCCGGTCGCGAACATGAACGTGGTGTACATCTCCTACTTCCGCTGAAGGCCCGTGGGCCTGTCGAAGCGGAAGCGTCAGGATGCTTCCGCCTCCACATAACGCGGGAAAATCGGAGCCGGTTGCGGAAGGGCTGCTCCTGCGACCAAACGATGCTCAGGGCCGACAGCCGCCAGAACCCGCTCGGCGGGCCCGACGGACAGGAGATCCAGGAGCTTGGCCGCAGCATTCGGCACGAAGGGCTGGGCCAGGATGGCGACCGCCCTCAGAACCTCGGCCGTGACGTACAGGACGGTGTTCATGCGCTCCGGGTTGCTCTTGCGGAGGACCCAGGGTTCCTGGGACGCGAAGTAGCGGTTCGCCTCCGCGACCACGGCCCAGATCTCGCCCAGGGTGGTGTGGACGGCGAAATCCTTCATGGCCGCCCTCGCCTTCTCCGGCAGCGCGTCAGCAAGCCACAGAATGTCCTGGTCGGCCTGCGTGAACTCACCGGGCTGGGGAACGGCGCCCTCGCAGTTCTTGGCGATCATCGAGAGCGAGCGCTGGGCGAGGTTGCCGAGATCGTTCGCCAGATCCGCGTTGATGCGGTTGACGATCGCCTCGTGCGAGTAGTTGCCGTCCTGGCCGAAGGGCACTTCACGCATGAAAAAATAGCGGATCTGGTCGACGCCATAGGTCTCGGCGAGGTCGAACGGGTCGACCACGTTGCCGACCGATTTCGACATCTTCTCGCCCTTGTTGAGCAGGAAGCCGTGGCCGAACACGCGCTTGGGCAGCGGCAGCTCCGCCGACATGAGGAAGGCCGGCCAGTAGACCGTGTGGAAGCGCACGATATCCTTGCCGATGATGTGAACGTCCGCGGGCCAATAGTGCCAGCGCGGATCCTTCTCGTCCGGAAAGCCGCAGCCGGTCAGGTAATTGTTGAGCGCATCGATCCAGACATACATCACGTGCTTCGGATCGCCCGGAACCGGCAGGCCCCAGTTGAAGGTGGTGCGGCTGATCGAGAGATCCTGGAGGCCCGAGCGAACGAAGCTCGTGATCTCGTTGCGGCGGGTCTCCGGGCTGATGAAATCCGGATGGGCCGCGTAATGCTCGAGCAGCCGGTCCTGATAGGCGGAGAGCCGGAAGAAATAGCTTTCCTCCTCGATCCATTCGACAGGGGCACCCGTCGGCGCACGCCAGCTTCCGTCCGGCTGTTTCGTCAGGTCGCTCTCGTCGTAATAGGCCTCGTCACGCACCGAGTACCAGCCGGAATACTTGGAGAGATAGATGTCGCCCTTCTTCTGCATCCGGCGCCACAGCTCCTGTGTCGACGGCAGGTGATCCGCATCCGTGGTGCGGATGAAACGGTCGTAGGAGCAATCCAGGCGGTCCGCCATCGCGCGGAATTTCGCGGCCATCTCGTCCACGAAGGCCTTCGGAGTCGTCTCGTTCCGGTCCGCGGTCTGCTGAATCTTGAGGCCGTGCTCGTCCGTGCCGGTCATGAAGAACACGTCATAGCCGTCGATGCGCTTGAACCGCGCGATCGCATCCGACGCGACGACCTCATAGGCGTGGCCGATATGGGGCGCGCCATTCGGATATGAGATAGCCGTGGTGATGTAGAACTTTTGCTTGTCGGCCATGGCGGAACCTTGAAAACTCTGAAATCTCGTCAATGGTCCCGACGCGCGCTTAGGTTGCCCGCCGAACCGCGTGAGCAAGATCGTCGAACAGCGTCAGGATGAAGGGCCGGCGGTCGAGGTTGAACACGTCGATCTCGCGAGCCGTCCGGGCCATCTTCTCACATACCTCCACCAAAGGCGCAAGGCGTGCGGGGCCGATGCCTGCCTGTTCGCGCAGCTTGCCGGAAACCCATCGCTCGATGGTTTCCAGGGCGAGTTCATAGCTGTCGTCGGCATCCCGCTTCGCGAGCGCTTCGGCCAGGGCATGGATCTGCCGGGTGTCAACCCGTGGCAAGCTGTCGAGATGTCGCGTTACCTGCTCGATGAACGCAACCTTGTCCGCGTCGAGCAATTCGAGTGTCCGCCGCACCGACCCTTCGCCGTAAGGCAGGGCCTGATCGAGCAATTCGCCAGGCAAATCGGCCCATGATCCTCCGAGGGAACGGATGGCGGCTGTGATCTGGGCGTCGTCCAGGGGGCGCAGAAGCAGTCTCCGGCAACGGGAGCGGATGGTCGGCAGAACCCTCTGCGGAGCATGGCTGACGATCAGGAACAGAGAGCGCGGCGGAGGCTCCTCGATCACCTTGAGGAGCGCGTTGGCGCTCGAAATGGTGAGATCCTCGGCGCTGTCGACGATGCAAACCCGATAGCCTCCGTCGGCGGCCGTCGAGCCGAACATGTTCAGGGCCTTTCGGACAGCATCGACCGGGATGGTCGTCGACGCGGCCTTTTTGTCGGTGGCGGGAGCCCTCCGCAGAACCGACAGGTTCGGATGCGACAGGGCGGAGACCTGCCGCGCCACGCCCGCATCCGGCGGCACGTCCAGGCTGCCGAGCTCCGGATCGTTCGCGCGACGCGGATCGAGGACGGTTCTGGCGAGACGATAGGCGAGAGTCGCCTTGCCGATTCCCTGCGGCCCGCCGATCAGCCAGGCGTGGTGCAGCCGGCCGCTGCGAAGGCCCTCGATAAAGGCGCCCTCGCCTTCCCGGTGGCCGAAGAAAGAGAATTGATCCCGCGGATGCGGAGCCCCATCGAACTGATCGGGATCGAGAGCCTCCTGCACGTCACGCGACATCGAGAGGCCTCTCGGTATGTTCGGTCAGCGCAGGAAACCGGTCCCGCAGGGTCGCCCAGATTGCGGCCTCGACCTCGTCCGCCGGCTGATCGGCATTGATGACGGCGCAGCGCTGCGGGGCGACCTTGGCCATGGCGAGGCAGGCCTGCCGCAGGGACCGGTGAAAGGCGAGATCCTCGTCTTCGGAGCGGCCACCCTCCCCGCCTGTTCCCGCCCCGCGCTCACCGCCATGGGCAAGCCCGGCCTCAGCCGGCATGTCCAGGATGAAGGTCAGGTCGGGCCTGGTGCCCGCCAGGGTCACGCGCTCGAGATCGTCGATCAGCGACGCCGGGATCGTTCCGGACGCCCTCTGATAGGCACGGGTGGAAGCCGTGAAGCGATCGCACAGCACGATTGTGCCGCTCCGGAGCGCCGGGACGATGACGCTGTCCAGGTGGTCGATCCGCGCGGCCGCGAACATGATGGCTTCGGCGAATGGTCCCAAGGGCTTGGCGCGGCCAGCGAGAATGAATGTCCGGATATCCTCGGCCAAGGGCGATCCGCCCGGCTCGCGGGTGACGAGCGTCGGATGTCCGAGCTGCTCAAGGCGAGCTTTCAGCCTTGCGAGCTGGGTCGGCTTTCCAGTGCCTTCCACGCGCGTGCCTCCTCCCCAGGTTTGTACCATTTCGAGCCAGAAGCCGGATGTCTCATGTCTCGCTCGACGCTCGCGCCCATCTATTTCAGCCATGACATGAGACTCTATCGAATTTCTTTTCTTGGGACCGGGATAAGTACTCTACCCTCAAGGTGGGAACAAGCACGAGAGTGGCCAACGGGGCATCCAGGATCGTGCGGCGGAGGCGCGCCGGCAAAGGCCACCGCCTTGATGGCGTGCCCCGCGCCGAGGACCCATGCGCTCGCGTCCGCTCCGGAGAGCGCAATCACAAGAGCAGGTGACGGTGCGTGCATTCGGAGCGAGTGTCGAACATGAGGAGCCCTGGCTGATTGGAGCAGCGAGGCGGCCCCGGGGGGAACGCCATTGCCAGGCCAGTCACACACACTTGCCTTATCCCCTCCGGGGGGATAGGAAGCTTCATGACCCATGCCAACCATCCTGACATCATCGCCCGCTTGAAGCGGGCGCATGGCCATCTTGCCTCCGTCATCCAGATGATCGAGGCCGGCCGTCCCTGTGTCGACCTCGCCCAGCAGCTCCACGCGGTCGAGAGGGCGATTGCGAATGCC
>NZ_JBVVAJ010000046.1:0-32013 GCF_055792805.1 Microvirga sp. HS2 | reverse complement strand
GGCAAAGGCTCAGGAACTGATCGTCAGCGGGTTCGGAAAAAAATAACCGCGCTCGCCGGCTCTCGCCACGGCGCGGGGCGCGACACATACCCCATCCTCACCCCTTTGCAAGATAAAAACTGCGCGCCTCGCGAATTTTTCTGAAATCGGTGCGCGCTCGGGTCATTACGCGAGCGATCATGGGGAGTAAGTTTTAGAGGTCGCCGGCGACCCGAAGAAAAGATGGGAGCTGCAACGGACGATAAGAGGAGGGCGGTCGGCCGAGCGCTTGCGCCCGAGGAGGGGAGTAGAGAGGTCTCTTCAGCACGGAGCGGGGACGCCTATGGCAGTTCCCGATACGCTCAGGTCTCGGTGGCAACAGCCTGACTTGCTTCTGTTCTTTGACGCCCCTGCTGGCGTCGGCTTGGCCGAGCCTGGTCTCGGCAGCGGACCTTGCCCGTCTCTCCCTTGAACGCGTCAGCCCCGCGATATTGTGAGTTCTCCAGATTCGGCGATGGATGCATAAGTAAGGTGTTCGATCCGGTCGGGAGGGAATGATGGCTCTCGAAAAGCCGTTCCGGTCCTTCGCTCTTGTCGGCCTTGCCGCCGCGGGATTGGCGTCGTCCCCGTGCCTTGGTCAAACGGTCCATAGCTTACCAGGGGCCCGCGTCGAGGTGTTCGCCCGGGTGCCGTCCGCCCGCGCCATGGCCGCCTGCGGCGATGCGCTTTATGTCGGAACGAAGGGCAATGCCGTCTTCGGCGTCTCCCTTGCAGGTGCCCCGGCCGTGCGGGCTGCTTCCGGGCTCGTTGCCCCCAATGGCGTCACCTGCCTTGGGAACAGGCTCTACGTTGCATCGCGCGATCGCATCTCGGCCTTTAGCACGATGCCCGGCGGCCGACTGGCTGATCGGGTTGATCTGCCGGTCAGACTGCCGACCCTGGCCCACCACGGCTTGCGCTATATTCGGGCAGGGCCCGATAGCCGGCTGTACGTTTCGATCGGCTCACCGTGTAAAATTTGTCAGCCTGAGGGTTTGCAGGGGACGATCATCAGCGTCAGTCCAACCGGCGGGGAGTTCCGGCGCGTCGCTTGGGGCATCCGCAATTCGGTTGGTTTCGACTGGAACGGTGCGGTCATGTACTTCACCGACAATGGCGCCGACGGGATGGGAGACGACACTCCGCCTGATGAGCTCAACGAGCTGCAGCCGGGTGCCTTCTACGGCTTTCCATATTTCGGTGGCCGCGTGCGATTGCGCGGTTTCGAGACGGCGGTTCCACCCGCACCGCAAACCCCGCCCGTCTATGAATTTCAGGCCCATGTCGCCACGCTCGGGGTCCACTTCTATCGCGGGGCCATGTTTCCCGAGTTGCGAGGTGAAGCGCTGATCGCCGAACACGGGAGCTGGAATCGCAGCATTCCGGTCGGGTATCAGGTTGTGCGGCTACGGCTTGGCGGCAGCCGCACCGGCAATGGACAGAGTTTCCTGAGCGGCGCTGGACGTCCAGTCGATGTGAAGGAGCTGCCGGATGGATCGATTGTCGTGTCGGATGATGCGGGAGGCCGGATTTGGCGCGTGAGTCGCTGATTCAGGCATATGACGGCAGGCGTATTGATCTACCCGGTGAAGTCGCTGCAACTGTCCACCACAACACTTATTGTCAAAACGTTTGTTATGCGAAATGATATTGTAGGCGCAAAGTTAAAATGTCCCACCGTGGCAAACTAGGAATGTCACACTCCCCTGAACGGACGTGCATGGGAGTGTGGCATGGGCTGGGTGGAGATGAGCGAACGAGAACTTCGCCGCGCTGAGGTGCTGGCATCGGTTTTTGCAGGCCGCCTAACGATGACCGCGGCGGCCGGTCTCATGGGCGTCACCCGGCGCCAGGCGCATCGGCTCGCCCGCCAGTTTGCCGAGCATGGTGCGGCCGGTCTGCGGCACCGGGCCCGCGGACGGCCTTCCAATCGACGGCTGGGGCCGCATGTCCGGCAGTTGGCCATCGCCTACGTCACGGAGAATTACCGCGACTTTGGACCGACCTTCGCATGCCAGATGCTTCTGGAGCGCCACGACCTGAGGGTCTCGCGGGAGACGCTGCGCACATGGATGCGCGAGGAAGGCCTCTGGTTGTCGCGCAAGCAGCGGCGTCAGCTGCATCAGCCGCGTTTGCGCCGCGATCATTTTGGCGAGTTGGTGCAGATCGACGGCAGCGAGCACCGCTGGTTCGAGGATCGTGGCCCGCGATGCACGCTGATCGTCTTCATCGATGACGCCACCAGCCGGTTGGTGGCGCTGCGGTTTGTCCCATCCGAAAGCGCTTTGGCGTATTTCGAGACGTTGAAGAGCTATCTGACGCGCCACGGGCGGCCCCTCGCCTTCTATTCCGACAAACACTCGATCTTTCGCGTGTCGAAGGCGCAGGCTCAGGGCGGTCAAGGCCTGACCCAGTTCGGGCGTGCGCTGAGTGAGCTGGGGATCGAGATCCTGTGCGCGAACTCGAGCCAGGCCAAAGGGCGGGTGGAACGGGTCAACCGCACGCTGCAGGACCGGTTGGTGAAGGAGCTCCGGCTCGAGGGGATCTCGACGCTCGATGCGGCGAACGCCTACCTTTCAGCCTTTGTGGCGCGCTTCAACGAGCGGTTTGCCATCACTCCCGCGCGATCGGAGGATCTGCATCGTCCGCTGGAGCATGCCCCAGCCCAACTCGATGCAATTCTGGCCTGGCGTGAGCAGCGCTATGTCACGCAGCAACTGGCGCTCTCCTATGACCGCCAGCGGATTATTCTGGACGAGACGCCGCTGAGTGCGGGATTGGCCGGCAAGTACGTTGAGATTTTCGAATTCCCTGACGGAAGGCTCGAGGTGCGCTGGCAAGGCATCGCCCTGCCGTATCGCCAGTTCGATAAACACCAGCGGGTCACCCAGGCCGCGATCGTCGAGAACAAGCGGCTGAGTGAGGTCCTCAGCTATGTGGCGCAGATCCAGCAGGAGCGGGACGAGCAGCGCTCGGCCAAGGCGCCGCGTCGGCGGGGACAGGGCGAGCGTCACATGTTCAAGGTCAGCTGAAGAGCGGCATGGCCATCTCGGATCGGATGGTATCCTGCTAGAAAGATCATTCCGTTTTCAGCTTTTACTGGAGGTTTCCTGAACCCAGCACAGCAACCCTGACCAGCTGTGCTGGGTTCAGGAGACGGGTCAGCGCTAAACGACTCAAAATATACACTGGTGTCATTTCTAATTTGCACACTGAGTGCCATTTCTACATTGCAATGACAGATATATAGTTAAGGGTATGCTTGGTATTGCCCTATTACGATGGTGATTGGCAGCGATCATCCTAGTTTGGAAATCGATTACTTCCCCCAATCTGACTTAGGGATTGAGCGCCAAGGCAAACTTGCGCCAGAGTTTGAATTCGTGCTAATTTGCTAAGCATGGCTGAGCCAAATCAAGGAAAATTAAACCAGCTGGACAAGACCTTGCCAGAGGGGCTGCTTGTCGACGCCGCTTGGATGGAACGCCATGGCTATTCCAGCAGCCTTCGCAGCCAGTACGTTTCGGCCGGCTGGCTCGAGCAGCCTGCTCGCGGAACCTATAAGCGGCCTTGGGGCACCCTTTCCTGGCAGCAGGTTGTCATATCGCTGCAAGTCCTTCTAAAACAGCCACTCATCGTCGGCGGCCGTACCGCACTCGATCTACAGGGCTTCAGCCACTATGTTTCCGCCCAGGGTCCGCAAACAATTCACCTGTACGGGCGCGAACCGCCGCCTGGATGGCTGAGCAAGCTTCCCCTGAAAGAGACCTTCCGGTTCCACAAGTCACAGACTCTGTTCAAGTCCGACCCGGTGACGACAGGGCTTACCAGCCTGGATTGGGATGTCGAAACTAATGTCGGCTCCAGCAATGACAGCCTGCATAGTACCCTGAACCAGCTCCCTTGGGGGCAATGGAATTGGCCCTTAACGGTATCGACGCCCGAGCGGGCGCTGTTCGAGCTCCTGGACGAGTTGCCCAATCATGAGAGCTTCCATCAGGTCGACATGCTGGTGGAGGGGCTGCGCACCTTGAGCCCCCGGCGCCTTGAAAAGCTGCTTGCCGACTGCCGCAGCATCAAGGTGAAACGGCTGTTCTTCTTCTTTGCGGATCGCCATCAGCATGCCTGGCTGAAGCGGATCGACCGCTCACAGATCGATCTCGGAACCGGCAAGCGCATGCTCGTCAAGGGCGGCAGGCTCGATCCTGTTTACCAAATCACCGTACCGGATGATCTTTATGCCCCCAGCTGAACAGTACCGTCGTTAGGTCGCCCTGCTGGTCTCAATCATTCCCTTCGTGGCGGAGGAAGACTGTTTTGCCCTGAAGGGCGGGACCGCAATCAATCTCTTCGTTCGTAACCTGCCGCGGCTGTCTGTCGATATCGATCTGACCTATTTGCCGGTGGCTGGCAGGCCGGAATCCCTGGCGGCAATCAATTCCGCCATGAAGCGGATCGCCGGTCGCATCAGACAAAACCTGCAGGGTGTCCACGTCAACGAAGTGAACAATGCCCGTGAAGGGATTGTCACCAAGCTGACAGTGCAGACCGCCGGAGCACAGATCAAGATCGAGGTGACACCCGTCCTGCGGGGCTGCGTCTACGAGCCTGAGATGAGGGGAGTATCGCCGAATGTCGAGGACGCCTTCGGGTTCGCCGAAATCCAGATCGTGTCGTTCGCCGACCTTTATGCTGGCAAACTGGTGGCCGCATTCGACCGCCAGCACCCGCGTGACCTGTTCGATGTTCGCGATCTACTGGCGAATGAGGGTATCACGGGGGAACTGCGGACCGCCTTCATTGTCTATCTGCTGAGCCATGACCGACCGATGGCCGAGGTTTTGGCACCGCCACGAAAGGACATCTCTCATGAATTCACCCATGGTTTTGATGGTATGACAGTAGCCCCTGTGACCATCGACGAGCTCATTCAGGTGAGAGAGACGATGATCGAAACCGTCGTCGGCGGCATGCCTGATGCCCACCGCCGCTTTCTCCTCTCGTTCGAGCGAGGCGAACCCGAATGGGGACTGCTCGGCGTTGATGCAGTCAAGAATCTTCCTGCTGTCAAATGGCGCCAACATAACTTGGACAAGCTGAGTGCAGAGAAACGTGGCGCGCTGGTGACGCAGCTTGAACAGGTGTTGGCCCAGGCGCCGATCAGTACGTCTGCCCACCAATCCGAGTGATCAGCAGCTCGTTCCGATGATTTGGCTAAGATGAGTTCGCAGCTCCAACTCATCACGACTTCTTGCATCAAGCAGTGACTGTAAGTGGTGCAGCTGCAATCGCCGAGCCTCTCCGCCTATATCCTAATCTTCAAGCGTTTCTATGACGGGGAGCCGCGGTCGCGAGCCGAGGCTTTTTCTTGAGCTGCGCCGAAACTGTCATCGCGTCTGAGCATTACTCTGAGCGGAAGCCAGCACTCCAATCCTGGCTTTCCGGAACGGGAGGCCTCCTCATCAACCTGGCAACGGCGGGTGAGAAGGCCTTTCCCTTCAGTGGAACAGGTTACGCCGCGGCAGTTGAGGGGCCGTGTCGACCTTCTTATCCTTATCGCGCGGCTTCATGTCGGACTCTGGCGAAAGATGCACGATGGCCGCCAGGATAGCGGCTGGCCGGATTTTGAGCTCCTCATTGATTGCCTTCAGGAGTTCATCGTCTTTCGCTACATATTCCAGCACGCCCAGCAGAAAGTGCGATGAAGTGGCTGACGCGCGGATCGTCTCGGGCTGAAGGCCGGTGACGTTCAGAAACTGGATGATCCGATCGACGTCCGCGACGATGAAGTTCAGGACCTGGATGGCAACACTCTCGGCGTCGCCCCGGCCGGCGATGGCTCGCCCATGAAATGTCTCAATCATCTCAGCCTCCACTGACACCGGCATCTGCTAATACCTGGATATAGGAGAGCCCATCCCGTGATGATAGCGGCTTCAGGTATGCTTGAAAGCGTGCCCGTCCTGTTTCCCTTCCCGATGGATGAAGGATACCGGCACCGACGGGTTGGAATTTGGCGAGACTGGTGTTAATCCCTTGCCCATCCCTAACACCTCTTTTGCGGGCCGAGAGATCAGGACACTGCATCGTCCTCGGCCTGAAAACCTTTTTCAACGATCAGGATTAGCGAGATGCCCGGCATCGCACGTCAGTTCGAGCCGCAGATCACCCGTACCGGTGGCGCCCCCTCCAAGTACCGCTTCACCGCCCGATGCTCGGAATGCCAGAAGACCGACACCTACGAAGCGACCAGGCCCACCGGCAACGACACCGTTCGAGGCTACTTCAAGGATCGCGGCTGGCTGCTCGGCCGAGCTCCCTCCTTTGACCTCTGTCCGGCCTGCCTCGCTCGCCCGCGCCATGCTCAGGAGACGCATTCCCCTGGTCAGCGCCGCGAGACCAAGGCCCTGGACCGACGGCACCGGGACACGGCTGACATTCTGGCCCGCCACTTGGGAAAGCCGGAGGAACTGGCAGCCGAGGTATTCCGGCCCAAGGAGGCGAAGCCCATTCAGCCCCCTGCCCCCCAGGCGCCGCAGCCAGCAAACGCCGGGCCGGCTCCTTCACCCGAGGCCGAGCAGGCCCTCTCCAGCATGGCGGCAGACCTGAAGAGTCTGCGCTCCGCCGTTGAGTTCATGGCTGACCAGTTGAGCCAGCTGGTGGCGCTTGGCAGCCGACAGACTGAAGCCCTCGCCAGTCTGTCCCCTGCCCTCACCCAATCGGCTGAGGGGCTCTCGGGCGAACTTCGGCAGGTGGCCAATGCCATCCAGGCGCTCCCGCATCGGTCCCGCCCTGCAACAGATCAAGCCTCCGGAGCGGGAGCCGAGGTCGCACAGATGCAGGCCGTCGATGCCGTGCCGGCACCTGCTGCAGATGCATCGGTGCAGGAGCCATCCCGGAGGACCAAGGGCAGGCGGAAGGCCGAGAACGACGCGATTGTGAGCGAGTCCGCCGATATCGTGGTGAAGTCGATTGCCGATCCCAAGGGCAGAACCCGCTTCTATACCGCGATCCGCCTGCCACGGCAGCTCTGGGACCGGGCGGGATTTAGGCCTGAGGATCGCCTGCTGCTCGACTGGAGCGGCACGGCACTGAGCATTGAGCGGGTAGCCGAAGGCGGTGTAAAGCCGAAGTCGGTCGGCAGCACGTCCGTGGTGCTTCAGTCCTGGAAACTGGGCAATCTCAACTTCGGTCAGCCGAGGGTCACCGGCACGGACGGCTTCCTGCGCTTGATGGGAAACGAGCGTTAGTCGGTCGGACTGATCCTGACACAGCTGGCGCCGCGTATACGCTCTTCCACGTGCGCCTGATACGAGCCGCCGAGATTTGACCGGCTGGCGGACCTGTGACGCCGGTGTGCGTTTTCCATTACGGCATCCCACAATGATCGGACGAGACCCTAATCTCCCCGACCCCCTAGCCGGCTCGAGAGCCCTGGCTTGGACCTGCCGGCAATCGGCAGACCGCGAGCATCGTGCCACCGCGCTTTGAGGACGTGCAGAGTAGCAACTCTGGAGGTGAAAATAATCGCGCACGACCGGTGCATCTCAACCAAGTCTGGCCGCCTCATCGAGCGCCTTGGCACCGTGATTGACGATATGATCGAGTCCCCGAAGCGGCCGTATTTAATCACGTTTTGAGGCGCGACAAATACGAGCTCGCAGGCCCAAGAATTTACCGAAATGCAGCTGCCAGCACTATGCCGCCGCGAGCGAAAAGCGATGAGTTTCGTTGATTTTTCGCGCCTCAATTTCCGGCGTGCGCCTGCGGGCTGGATTGGAAAAAGCGCCCATACGTCGGGCTCCCCCCTGCGACCAAGAAGGTCCCGCGTGAGCTGGATCAGGCGTGCTACCCGCGCTATGTTGGCGTGCCCTGGCGCCGGCTGCAGGTGCCATAGCAGTCGAGGAAACTGGCTCGGGCGCCCTGGATTAAATTCTTGCACAAAAACTGCGGTATTGAGCCCTCGACCCTCGTCGTTAAATATTCCTAAAAACATCACGTTACAACGTTTATGGGTCGGATCTACAGTATTGAGCCCGGATCTCGGTGCACAAAAACTACAGTACTGATCTCAAGCGACACGAAATAATAGTTGTGCGTCGCAACTGCGGTATTGAGCCCACAGGTGCCCCGATCACACCGTCCATCCCCGAAGCTCCCGGAACCCGCCAAAGCCGCTCCTTGGCCTCCGCAGGGCCCTTGCGGACCCATTCTGCGGGCAGACTGCGGTATTGAGCCTCGCTCTGATCTTGCCCTTCGGATCCCCGTCAAAGGCTACGAAGCCATCGCTGGTGAAAATCTCTGCGGCTCGCATATTTCCCAAGATCCTAACATGGGGCCACGATCGCCAACTGCCTCCAAAAGCGGTCCCGTGAAAATCAAAGGCGGCCCGCAGATTTCCACCTCATGCCTGCTGGCTTATAGCTGCCGTGAGGCTCCGGTCCCATCTTCACCTCGACGCAGTGGGCTACACGGCAGCTGGGTCAAAGGCTGCTACTGAGCTCAAACTCAAGGCCGACTCCGACACCCAAGGTGGGCGTCCGTCGTCCCAAGGCATTGGGCGGAAAGACACAGTGTAACTTTAATACACAAAAATTGAGGTATTAAGCCTTGGACTCGACCTGCAAACATTCCTATCTTTTGTGCAACAAAGTTGCTGCGTCGGAACTGAGGTGTTGAGCCCTGGGAACCCGACCCACAAAATTTACAGTATTGAGCCCGCCGCTAGAGCATTTTCGACTTACACGAGTTCATAACCGCTGTTGGTGAGATAGTTCTGGCACTCCTCGGGCGAGAACTCATCGAGCAGTTCGCCAATGGTGGCCCAGAGAGTTTCTTTTGTCCGCGCCGCGGCCTTGCGCAGCAGTGCTTTGAGTTTCGCAAACACCTGCTCGATCGGGTTCAGGTCCGGCGAGTACGGCGGCAGGTACAGCAGACTCGCTCCTGCCGCCTGGATCATCTCCCGGATGCCCGCGACCTTGTGGGCCGCCAGGTTGTCGAGCACCACCACATCACCGGGCGAGAGTTCCGGGATCAGCACCTGCTCGACATAGGCGCGGAACACCTCACCGGTCATCGGGCCGTCGAGCACCATCGGGGCGATGAGACCGCTGGCGCGCAGGCCGGCCACGAAGGTCGTGACCTTCCAGTGCCCCCACGGCGTGGCATCGACCACGCGCTCGCCCTTGGGAGCCCAGCCATAGCGGCGCGTCATCGTGGTGGTGGTGCCTGTCTCATCCAGGAACACAAAGCGGGTGCTGTCCATGTAGCGCTGCCACACACGCCAGCGCTGACGCTCGCGCGCTACATCCGGCCGGTCCTGCTCGGCCGCCCGGAGCGACTTTTTTTGTGCCGCAGGCCGAGCCGGCGCAGGGTCAGCAGGATAGTGGAGAGAGCCGCCACCACGATCCCACGGGCTTTCAACTCAACCTGGATCTCGGAGAGCGTGATGCCAGACTTCGCGGCGCCCAGGCTATGGAGGAGATCCTCATGCGGCTCGAGTACCGGACGGCGATGCCCGCCCACCCGATCAGGGGCGAGAGAGCCGGTCTTGCGCACCCGCTGCATCAATTTCACGGCCGCCGACGGGCTGACCTCGTAACGCGTGGCCGCTTGGCGGATCGAGCTACCGTTGGCAACAGCCCGGGCAATGCGCCGGCGAAGATCCTGAGAGAGTGGTGCGGTCATGGCGAGCCTCATTGCTCACGCCCCCACCACTATCGAGTCAGATCCCACGATTCCGTTCAACCCCAAACTGGTCTAGCCCAACCGCTCAGCCATGGCGAGACCTCCTGGAATGCTCAGAAGCCTCTTCTGGGCCTCCGCAGGGACCTTGCTGAGCCATCCTGCATATAGTTTGAGGTATTGAGCCCGCCTTGCACGGCCTTCTCCAAGCCCCCCTCTTAGATCGTGGCGGTGAAAGAGGTGGTAATCTCCTGTGGCTCAGATATTGCCACCACGCACCGTGGCGAGGAAATTGCGGGATTTCTCCAGGATTGGCGTTCGTGAAAGTCGAAGGCTACCCGCAGATTTTCACCTTATGCCTGATGACAATGCGCGAGCTTGATCATTGCGGACGCCCCCGCGGGCGCTGGTTCCGCTCGCGATTGAGTGGGAAAAATTGACCGCGCTCAGACCCATCCGGTATAATATTCACAGCGTAGGAACGAGGGTCCAACCCTCCAAGAAGAGACGAATCGGGTTCGGGGTTCGATGGCCAGAAAAGAAGACTATCTGTGGGGCAAGGAGCGCCCGAGCGCCCGCATGCGGCGCCTGCGGCGTCTTGCCGATAAGACCGAGCTTGAAATCAAAGCAGCCAGGGCCGTTTATGAGAAGAACGTCGCGGGCATCCGAGCATGGCAAACCAGCCTGCTTCATGAGTGCCGCCGGATCGAGCGCTGCCTCGACGCAACCGGGCAGTATGATCCTGGCCTGGCGAAGGCAGTGTCGCCGGGTCCTTGGAACTCGAACGAGGTTCCTGCCAAGCGCCCCCGTGGACGGCCGAGGAAAAATCTTCCCAGCGATCCCCCGCCCCCACGCAGGTCGCGCGCAAAGGCTGGTGGGCGCAGTGGCCCCAGGTCGTCTGGGCGCGCACGGGTGACCGTCCCCGCACCTGTGCTAACGACCGAGCAGATGCCAATCCTGCCAACTCGGGAAGTGCTTCCTCAGACCGCTGCGGTCTTCTTGCCGAAAAGCGGTGGCTTGCCCGCGAATGACAACTGTCTGCCCCAGCCCGAACCGGCACCGCCCAAGAGGGTCGCGCCGAAATTCGACGCCTATCAAGGACCTGACAGGGCACTGGCGTGCGAGGAAGCGCAACGCAAGCAGAAGGCGGCTCGGGAAGACGCGTTCGTCGATTATGAGCGTCGAGTCAATGAAATCACCAAAGCCGCCCAGATGCGCCAGGGTCTCCCTCTTCCCTACGATCTGTCAAACCCATGCGATCCCACAACGATGCCGGAAGTGCTTTTGGCTCTGTATCCATACTTTGCCGAAACCCACAGACTTCCGGCGGCCGCCAACCTACTGGAACTCTCGGACGATACCTTGTTTGCATGGATTAGGGCCACCTCTCAGGACCCCCAACTACGTAAGGATTGGCCCGAAGATAAGGCCAGGGAATACCTGAACCGCGTGTATAGAGGACCCAGAGAGTATACAAAGGGATATAGTGGGATAGACATCATAGAAGAAAGTCTACGCCGGGAGGCATGGAACTGGGTCAACCTGCGCATGTGTCGTGCGGCGTCGCTCAGTGCTGAGCTTCAGAGTGGATGCGAATTGACGAAGGTCCGAATTGAGCTCGCCGAGTTTGACTACCAGACTGAGACCGCACTCGCCGAAGGTTACCCGACTGACAATGCCCGTGAGAGTTGGAGACCCACGCTTCGCGATGTTTATGTCAGGATCGTCAATGCGCTCCAATGGCCGGAACACCTTTCCCGCCGGGAAATTCTGCTATGGGCACACCCTGAGCGCGATCCGGATGTGCTGGTGGCCTACTCGCCTTTCGACGATCCCCTCAAGAGGGTCTCAGCATGGCAGAGTCCCGACAAGCTCCGCCACAAGCTGATGTAGATCGCCAAGCTTTTTCCTCGAGTATAATGTGAAACCGCTGTCGGGGCGCATCGGAATTTGTGTCCGCGCGGCAGGCTTATTTGTGTCCGCGCGGCAGACTTGCCTGCCTTATCTCAAAAGTAAATCTGCCATGCCGTATCCTGACATCTCTGCTCATCTTGAGGCCATGCAGACTTCGGTCTTCCATGCGTCTGACCAGACCCCGCTGACGACCCTCCCACGAAGCGGCTCCAGGCGGATTCTGCCGTTGGAGGGCTCGGCCTATGCTGCCCAAGCGGCTCTCGCGTCCATGCAGAGCCTGCAGATCGGAGAGGAGCTCAAGACAGAAATTCCTCTAGCAGAAACACGCTCGATCTTAGAAGAGATTGCTGCAGAGGATCGGAAGCTGCGGGATCAGCAGGGCCTATCGGCCCTTAACCTCGGCCTCGGCATTGTTGCCTGGGACGAAGCTGACGAGACCTATTGCTTTGCCCCGCTCTATCTCCAGTCGATCGAGCTGGATATCTCTCATGAGAGGATCCGAGTCAGGTCCACTGGGGCTGCACCCGAACTCAACGAGACACTCCTTGCCCGCCTTGGGATTCCCAAAGACGAGGTGCCGGACGTCCTTCCAGAAGGTCCAGAAGCCGACATTCATCCCAAGATCGCTGGCTACGAGGATCGGCTTGTCGTGGGATCCTTCAATCAGACCCGTCGGCTGATGGCGTCGCGGCTCGACCCCCACCGCAATCCGAGTCTCCTGAACCATGCCACGCTTACCCGCCTTGTCCTCGCCAGCCGCGGTGATGAAGCTGCGGCACAACTCATCCGGCCACAGGTGCTCGAAACCCACCGGGCACTTAGCGGGGGACAAAATCTGCATCGGGTCAGGGCCGACTCCTTCCAAGACAGCATCATCACGGACACGCGTTCCGGCTGCCCTGAGCTCGTCGTCCAGGGACCCCCTGGAACCGGGAAGTCCCAGACCATCGTGAATGTGATCGCCAACGCGATCCATGATGGCAAGTCGGTCCTGGTCATGGCGGAGAAGATGAATGCGATCGAGGCAATATGGAAGCATCTGCGGTCGTCTCCGGAGGCCTCCCAAGTTCTCATGCTGCAGGGAGAGGGCTTGAATCGAACAAAGGTTGCGGAAGTGCTTGGCGTGCCGGAAACAGCTGGCATCATCAACATGCTCCGGTCGTGCCCCGAGCATAGGCGGCCAAAGGCCATTTTGACCTCTCCAGAGGCCTTCGCGCTCTGTGTTCCAGATGAATGGACCTTTGATATCCTCGTCGTCGATGAGGCCTCCCAAATGCCACTGTCGTCGGCCGCTGCTGCAATCGCCGCTTCAAGGCAGCTTGTTGTCTGTGGCGACAGCCAGCAGATGCCACCAGATGTGCCGCTCTGGATGGATCCACGCAAAGGTGACGCTGAGATGACAAGCCTTCTAACGGCGGCTGAACGAGCCTCGTTCCCGACAAGGATGCTCGAGTATCATTACCGGTCGCGCCACCCCGCTCTGATCGAGGCCTCAAACCGTCTCTTTTACCGCAATCGCCTGCGGCTCGTACCATCGCCGCTGCCGGACGAATACTACGGCGTGAAGTTCCATGCCGTCAGCGGAATCTACGATCCTATCTCTCGAGTGAATCTTGAGGAAGCGAAGCAGGTTGTCGAAGCCGTGCGGCGCTGTATCCGCGACACCGAAAACAAGCCTATGGTGGCCAGAGATTGGCCGAAATCCATCGGCATCATCACAATGAACGAGCCGCAACGGCGGCTGATTACATCGTTGCTGCAGGACTGCCCCGAAATCGATACCCTTCCGGCTGACGAACCGTTGTTTGTCAAAACAATCTCTGACGTTCAGGGTGAGGAGCGGGACATCATTCTTGTCTCACTGACCTACGGCCGGACAGCGAGCGGCGAACTGCATCCGAATCTGGGACCGATCTCGACACCGAGCGGTGACAAACGAGCCAACGTGATGATGACCCGCTCCCGATGCCGTACGGAGCTGTTCGCCTCATTCAACTACACTCAATGGCCCCCGACGGCCAATGCTGGGATTGAGGCATTGCGTATCTTAATCAGAAATGCGCAGAAGGGATCTCGGGCCTATGCCGGCAAGCCGTACAAGGGACGCCTAATATCCGAAGCCATCGACGAGCTTGTCACTATTGATCAATTCGGGCGAGCGCTCTGCGTCAAGAATCGGCACGGGCAATATTGCGCAATGATCTACCCCGTCGGGGGATTCGCAGCACTCGATGAGACATCTGAAATTGAACAACTCAAAAATGCCGGGTGGCCGGTCAGGCTGATTCCATCAGAGTGGCTTGATGAAGCGACACACATTGAGCCAGCGGATAGTAAAGATCTCAGGCTTTTCATCAGACGAAACAAATCGTAAAAATAGAACCAGCAAAACTATAGAAGGATTGGGTTATACCAAGATCATGATTGTGTGAATGGTCGTTTTGAGTTCAGCTTCTTCTCTATTGCAGAATCTGGAACTCCCCGCCGACAGGCAACATCAGGCCGACCCGTTCTTCGACCCCACCGCATGAACTACCGTCAGATAGGCTTCCGCTGACTACATAACATCGTGTACGCCACCATGCGGCAGGCCTGTTAAAATCAGGCCTGCCGCTGGCGAGCACTAACGAGGATGATGAGCCGTCGTAGTGTCCGGCGTCTTCCACGGTACATAGGAAATGTAGGCCAAGCGCACGAACAGTAGCGTGAGTGTTCGCTGAACGGAAATCTCCATCGCTTTCGGCTCGCCCGTCTCGGCCTCATAAAGGAGCTGGCAGCTCTGCCCGGACGCATCCTCCCGGGTCGCGATCCACAAGAGGTCGATCACAACCTGCCCTGGCGTATGAGTAACCAGGTAGCCGCCGATCCGGTGAACCGGGGGAGCGTTCCAGGTCACCTGCTTTTGCCTGCCCTCGCCGTCCAGCTCCACATCGCCGATTCCCGCCGCTCGGCCGCGAAAGCCAGGCCCACGGCCCTGGAACAGGCCCGTGAACGAGAAGCGCCGCCGCGGCGTGACCGGGATCAGAGCGATTAAGCGCCGGGCATCGTCACGGCCGAAGGTCTGTCCCTCCCTCGTCAGGCGATCGATCAGCGCATGCGCCTCGAGCCGCGCCTCAACGGTCAGTTCGTGATCGCTCATGCTCTCACTCATCCTTGGGCTCCCCGTCAGCCGAGAGATCCCGATTGGCAGCGACGAACGCGTCTATCAGCCACTGCGGCGTTCCTCTTTCGGTCGGCAGGATACGGATGACCTCCTCATCCAGGATGAGCCTGACGGTACCAGCGCCGGCTGCTTTGATTTGCGCCAAGCGATCGGAAAGGTTATCCCACGGCAACATGAGATCCGGGACGGTGGGCTCAGCCGTCGGGTCTATGGCATGGAGAAGAATGCGCGCGTCAAGCCCGCCCTCCTCCAGAACCAGCCCATGAGAAGCCACCAGAGCGGCAAGGCGCTCGTAATAGGCACGCATCAGTTCGCCGGACGTGAGCCGCTTCAGGCCGAAGGCGAAGTCGACGTGTCTGAGGAGCGAGGCTGGAAAGCCGGCATCGACGAGAGCCTTGAGACACTCGACATGCAAGCGGGCCGGATCCGGGTCGGTGCGGGCGATCTCTCCGATTTGGTCCTGGGCCAGCTCGGTCGTCAGAACGAAGATCGCCTCGGCCAGGGAGATCCTTTCACCAGATCCATCGTCCACGAATCCGTAGCTCCAGGCGTCTATGAGGGTCTTGACGAGGTTGGGATGAGCCTTGTCGACATCCTGAAGGACGAACACAGGGTTCGAGTTATCCTTCGCCGTGCGCAGAAGAGAACGGACTTCGGTGCCGCCGGAGATGGGTGCGAAAATATGGTCCAGATCTTCTCCAGTGCTGGCGGCCAATTCATACAGTCCGCCGCCACTCTTGAGGCAGGCGGCAAGGCCCGCAGGCAGTCCGAGATGATTGTCGTCGCCATTCGGGCCAGCAACGAGGTAAATGCCCGGCCTGCGTTGCAGCGGGCTGAGAGCGAGATGCCGGGAGATCTCTGTCGCAAAGGCCGTGATAGCGGCATCCTGGCCGATGAGGCGCTTTCCGGTTTGGGCGATGAGTTCGTGCAAAGCCTCGTCATGAGCGAGGGAGTCTGTCGACATGAAGTGTGTCTTTCGAGGAGAGGGTTGATGGGAGTGTGAGCTGGTGCTGCTGTGATGAGAACCAGCCTGTTGCGGAAGGCGACGGTGTCAGACTTTCCTGGAGCCGAAGCGCTCTGGTTCAGCTTAGCGCGAAGCGCCGATTGTCCTTTTTGGGATTTGTCTCGTCTTGTCCTTCAGCCGTCTGCTACTCTTGCGATCTCTTGGAATTGTAACTTCCGGGATCTTCTCCCTCTCTCCATAGAAGCCATCAGCACCACGATTGATGATGGCGCGTCGCGACATTCAAGGAACGCCTCGGACAAAGACTGATTGTTTACCTTGACCAAGCATCGTGTGATTCATCGGGCGCGTGGCGTATCAGCCCGTGTGAATGTGGTGTGCGACCGGCATCGCAGATGCCCTTGCCAAGGGACATCTTTTGGCCCGAGCACGCAATTCTATGGATGATAAGACGATCGCCTTTGCCTGTCCGATGCGGTCACCGAACGCAAGCTGATGAACGGCTCGGACTTGAGTTGTCCCGCACTTAGCAAGCACAACGCTGATGGCGGTGAAGTCAGCCTTCCAAGACTTCAATTGCCTTGTTCGCTGTGCGTTGGATCTCAAAAATCTGCCGACGCTTGCTGACCATAGCGCTGCGTCCTATGAAGAGTCGTAGTATTTTTCAGGCTGATCGATCTACTACCTGAATTCGATTATAAAAGTATGTTTCAACGCTGCCAGCAGAATTTCTGATAACGGCCCTTTTGAAAAGAAGTCTGTCGGCCTGGAGGATAGCTGTTCCGAACGGTCTCTCATGATATGGGAGCACGGCTTCAGCCCAGGACCTACCTTTGACCAAGATTGCGTTAATCTCCGATCTTCACCTTGAGCACCGCAAGGATCCATCCCCTCTGGGGATGCCAGAAGGGATGTTCCATGTCTATGGCAGCCTCTCGCTTCCCCGTGAGATCGATGCCGATGTCCTGGTGATCGCCGGTGACACGCATCCCGATCCTGAGATCCGTCACCAAGTGCTCACAAAGATCGAGGATCAATTGGGTTTGCCTGTCATCCATGTGAATGGCAATCACGACTATTACGGTGCCGAGTTCCCATACGACACTGGTGAGGTCGTCGTGATCAACGGCATTCGGTTCGCCATTGCGACGCTCTGGACCCATATGGATGAGCTCGGCATGCTCTCGACATCGCGGTTCCCCGACTTTGCGAACATCCGCGACTGCGCGGCATGGAAGTGGAACGCACTCAACCAGGACCACGTGACCTTCCTCGAACAGGCGAAGGCGGATGTGATCGTCACACATCATGCTCCCTTCCTCCAGTCTGTCGAAGCCGAGTTCCAGGGAGATTTCCTGAACACCTTCTTCGTAAACAACATTGACCCGGGTCGTTTTCCGAATACCAAGCTCTGGATACATGGACATGTGCACGCCCCGTTCGACTACCTGATGCCAGCGGGGGATCATAAGATGCGCGTTGTCTGCAATCCTCTGGATTATCCAATGTCCCACACCCGGCGGCGCGTTGGGCTCAAGGTTGTCGAATTGACCGAGTAGGTTATATTGGCTGTGTGGGAGACGAACTCCCCTAATTCGGTTCGAGGGTAGCCACAGGGGGCCGGATCTGCCAGGTCATCCGGACCCTCTTTCCTTGATGGCACTAGCCTGTGAGGTTAAAGCAATGGTGGCCGAGATCCAGACCCTCATCGCTGGCGGGCTCGCTCGAAAGACGGAATTGGTCGAGATGGCTGGTGGCCTGTACCCGCTTCCGCAGGTTGCATCCCTCCTCAACGTTTCCGAGGAAGCCATCGAGGATCGACACAAAGCAGGAGGGCTGATCGCGGTCCGAAGCGGTGGTGTATACGGCTACCCGGCATGTCAGTTCACATCCGATGCGATCGTCGAAGGCCTCGCCGTCGTCCTGGAGGCCATGCCCATGCGCAACGACTGGATGCGGCTCGAATGGCTCCTGGTTCCGGACGATGCGCTTGAAGGGATGTCCCCTCTGGAGGCCCTCAGTGAAGGGCGCATCGACGACGTGATCGATGTCGCACGAG
This sequence comes from Microvirga sp. HS2, assembly GCF_055792805.1. Classification (NCBI taxonomy): domain Bacteria; kingdom Pseudomonadati; phylum Pseudomonadota; class Alphaproteobacteria; order Hyphomicrobiales; family Methylobacteriaceae; genus Microvirga; species Microvirga sp. HS2. The sequence continues at coordinate 14,211 of NZ_JBVVAJ010000046.1, read as the reverse complement.
CTCAAGGAGCAGAGTGACCCTGTTCCCTCGACTGGTTGGGACAAGAGCAACGCGTTTCCGAGCTCCGGCAATTCTACGGTTGAAGAACTGGTGAAGCAGGGCAAGCTTGATGCTGTGGAGAGATACTTCAGCCATATTGCAAACGACAGCTATGCCCCAGGCGGGGAGTCGATACTCTCACCTCCGTTGTGCGCTTTTCATTGGAAGTCGAGGGCGCCTTCCGCCGCGCGGATGACCTCCTCAAGGTATTTTGACCGCAGTCGGTCGATGGGTGCGGTGCTCCCGGTGTACAGGTTGGGCGTGACCAGCCACTCCCATGCCTCCTCTGGGGAGGGAAAATACCCGGCAACCAGGTCGAGGCCGTCAATCGGGCGGGAGCGATCAAACTGGCGCGCCGGGTAGACGAACCCCTTGGCTTCGTTCCGGAAGGCAATGGCTTTGCCTCTGTCCCTCCAGTCGTCGAGAGTTGCGATCGAGACGCCAAGCCTCGCTGCCATGCCGTCAGTTCCGAGGAGCTCCGATGCCGCCCAGTCTGTCGAGTCATCATCGACCGTGATCTCCTCCAGGCGCGCTTTGCCCTCCTCAACACTGATCAACGGCCCGAGGCCAGAACCATGGATGACGTGGACATCTCCGGCATTGCCGCGCGACAGATCCTGAGATCTAGCGCCATCTTCCGCGAATTGGATTGCCGCGATGATGTCTGCGGAGAGCTCTCCGATCCTATGAACGTCGCGCTTGGTGTATGCTTCGAACTCTGAGATGAGCATCGCCGGCATGCCAATCGCCTGTGGCCCGTCGATATCGGCCGATGGGGTATCGCCGACGAACAGGATCTCCGCCGGCTGGAGCCCCAGCCGGTCGTAGACCAGACGGAAGATGGCCGGATCCGGTTTCACCAGCCCCACCTCGTAGGAGAGGATCATGGCATCCGGAGTACCCGGCAGGGCGGAGACAAGCGGTGCTCCATAGGGGAGTGCCAGGTTCGAGCAGATGCCGATGCGCAGGCCTCGCTCCCGCAGAGTTTGCCAGATTTCAGCGATCCCGGGCCGCAGCCGGACAGAGGCACACTCAGCCTGCAGGTCCGCTTCAAAATCCGCCAGGCCGCGCTCCTCAAGCTCATGACCGACCCTCGCGGCAACCTCCCGCAGACTGAGCGGCCGCGTCAGGACCTCCCTAGCCGTAATCGTCTTCACCCCTCCCTGCAGCACCGCCTGGAACGGCCGGCGCCTGTCGGTGATCTCGACCAGGGTTCCGAAGGCATCGAAGCACACAGCGCGGATCTTGGTCATCATGTCTCCAGCATCCTCAGGAACTCGCGGTCGGCGCGGCACACCTCGCGCTGCTCATAAAGCACGGGGAGGCGCCTCATGGCCGCTCTGACATCATCCAGGATGCCCTCGGCTTGCTCGCGTGTCAGCCCGAAAGCCGCATAGGAAGCGAATGCCGCCTCTGGGTCACAGTCAGCGCTGAACCCAGCTCCAGGCGCGCAGACGTGCCGCTTCCGTCCAAGATAAGGCACCACGTCGAACACGGGTGAGAGTTCCCATCCCGCACCCCTGTTGATCACAGCATGGTTGCGCAGATGATCATCGGTGTTGTGCAGGGAGGCATTGACCAGCAGCCGGCGGAACATTTGCTCCTCCGGATCCCGGACGCCGATCGAGCGGGCCACCGCTGCCATGTCCGTGTAGGTTTTCGATGTGCCATAGCTGCCTGGCGGCTCCTGAAGCAGCGTGCCCATGCTCAGGTACGAGTAAGGTCTGCCGTCATCCGACCGGTCGAAGCGCCGCACGAGCAGAACGGTTTTGCCCGAGAAGGTCATGAGCTGACGCTCGGGGACCGGAAGACCCGCGACTTCAGCGACGTCCAGACAGACGGCCTCGATGCGGGGATCGTCGAACTTGTCACCCCAGGTTGAGAACTTCGCAATCCATTCCCCCTCCCCGTCGCGCCATCTGACCTTTGGGCGGGCTCCTCCCACATCGGCACTGGCTCTGACGAGCAGGGCTAGCTGTTCCTGCGTCGCACTGCCCTCGTCCGCAGCGATCGCGGCTGTCATCAGAGCTTCGAGGTCGAAACTCGCATCTGGGCTTGCGGGACAAAGTGCTTGATCCGGATAATAGGTCCCTGGCCCTGCTTGCGCTGATGCGCCAAAGGCAAGGTCTCCCGCTCGAGCCGTTGTGCCGGCTGCCAGGAGTTCGCCCGCACCAAAGGTGGACGCCTCAAAAGCCGCGGACAGCACGGTTCGGCCCCAGCCTTCCGGTCCGGCATCAAGGCAAGCAAGGGGCACCTCGGGAACGCCGAGGAAGCGGTGATGCGCCAGCGGGAGACCGATGGGATCGATCGGGCTGGCACCGTCAGCCTCAAGATAGCTTTGAGCATATTGGAATGCGCCGGGGCGCAGAATGTCGTGCCCATGGAACGTCAGGTCACCGGCCGGCACATAGCGACCATCGACGTACCTGAAGACAGCGAGTACATCCAGGCGACCGGAGGGAGTGATATGCCACATCAAAGATTCCAATTACTTGGGCTGTCGCTCGATGGCAGACGCTACGGTGAGCACTTTGGGAGCCCGAACGCTGCAATCTACTCAGGACTGTCTACCACAGTCGACGTCTCTGTGCTTATGCGTAGGTACCATGCTCAATCCGTCCAAGCTGCGCTAGGACACGCTCGGCCTTACCTTGGAGCACGAGATCCAAAGGTGTCGTCTGCAGGACCTGGTTATACTCAAGGAGCCACAGCAAGCCCTCGTCGCCATAAATCTTCCGTGCCCTTCCGATGACGGTAGCGATCTCCGGACCAGATCCCTTGAGAGCCCTGAGTTGCTCAATTTGCTCCTCGAGACGGGCGATCGTCTGGTCAATGCAGTCATCGGCGCATGCGGTCGTGTAGGGCTTGAAGTCTCGATCCGGTTCAATGGGTGGCATGTGGTCTCCTCCGCGAAGAAACTTCAGGAGCACGAACTGGCCCGCCTCCGTCGCCATGAGCTCGTCCGGCGAACGCCCGCCGAACCACTGGTGCGGCGTCTTCAGGAACTCCTCAGAATCATCGTACAGATCAGCAATGAGGGTGCGGATCTCGTCGGCTATCTGTGTCATAGACGAGAGTCTAGCATCACGTTCGATTACGGCCAATTCTGTCGGAGGACACGTTTGCAATTGTGCTGACGTGAAACATAATCCTGATCATGGCTACGGGGTTCTCTGTCGAGCGGTTATGACCCTCACCAAGTCTCATCAGGACATCATGGCGGCGATCGAACGCCACTGGACGATCCACGCACTCCGGCGATTCCGCGAGCGCTACAATCTCGACGATTATGATCCCGCCTCCTTGATTGATCTGGTTGATCGGATCGAGTTCAAGTACCGAGCTGCTTTTGCGAGTCCTTACTGGGCCCCCCACCCCAGGGTCATGGTCATCGCCAGGCTGACACGCCGCAATCTGGCAGCATCCCCGAAGGTGAGAATTGTCTACCAGCGACGAGAGCAGAAGATTGTGACCGTGCTCCCGCTGAAGCTGGATCCGAACCGCCGAAACAAGCTGAAGACCCTGACGGTGTAAGGCAGGTTATTTTGGTTCCCGTGATCGGCCGAGAATTCGGGCCACAGCAGGTGGTTGGCTTGCGGATTTTTGACAAGAGGTTGGCAACCGGGGCTGTGGCAGGGTCCCCCCTCACGGGAGGATCGCATGCGCACCAATCAGCGGCTGGCCCAGCTCTGGCTCGACGCCCTGGCAACGGAACTCGGAGCCTCGGCGGGCACCATTGCAACCTACACTGACGATCTCAAGTGCTACCTTGCCTGGCTCGCTGAGAACAGCCTTGGCCTGGACGAGGTCGGCTTGGAGCAGATCCGCGACTACATCGCAACGCTCGATCAGCGCGGCTATGCCGGATCCACCATCGCCCGCAGGATCACGGTGGCACGCGGCTTACACAGGTTCCTGATTATACGCCGGCATTATAAACCAAAGACAGATTTTCCTTGGGAACTATGGCTTTGCGCGAGGTTCTGACCTCGTGGTCGGCGGTAGCAAGCATCACTACTATGACGGGCATGGCTAAGGCGTTCCAAAATGAGGATCATTGCTGGCATCTGCTTGCGACGATGGTTGGCGTAAGGCGGATTTGCCTCACCTTCGACTATTGCCGCTCTCTCGCACCGCCGGTGCTTCTGTTCAGGCGGTTGGGCGCGAAATGCGTCGAACCAAGATCCGAGACATCGATCTCATCTCCAGGATCGCTGTGTTTGGTTTATAATGCCGCCGAGGTTTATTGCACAAACCTTGCGCGCTCCCCAGCCTCGCAACGGGTCAAGGTTTCACCTAGAGCTTAGCTCACAAAGGACCATCTATTGCTCTTTTCCAGACACTGTTTAGCACTACTTTGGCAGGTTTGAGGAACTGGGCGAGCGCCATTGACCTTTCTTCCTGAAGGATTGTCTGCGGCAGGTCGTCATGAGCACCTCAGTGGCGTGGGAACACGAACTTCAGTCCTGGCTCGAGCCTTTCCTCACACCCCTCCGGCATCCGGCCCGTCGGCGCATGTGCCCGCTCTATGTGGCCGGCCTGATTGGGCCTGGTGAGCGCAAGAGCCTGCAACCGATCGCGGCTCGGGTGGCGCCGGCCGACTACGACCAACTCCATCACTTCGTCACCGTGGGGCCATGGGACGAGGCGCCACTCGAAGCCGAGCTCCTGGCCCAGGCCAACCGACTTGTCGGCGGGCCTGACGCCGTCCTGGTGATCGATGACACCGCCCTGCTCAAGAAGGGCACTCACTCGGTTGGGGTGGGTCCCCAGTATGCCGGGGTGGTGGGCAAGAACGCCAATTGTCAGAGCCTGGTCTCACTCCCGCTCGCCAAAGATGAGGTGCCAGCCCCGATCATCTTGCGCCTGTTCCTGCCCGACGCCTGGATCAAGGATCCGGAACGCCTCAAGCACGCCGGTGTGCCCGAGGCATTCTGGGTGGAGCGCTCCAAACCCGAGATCGCCTTGGCGGAACTCCAGCGGGTCATGCAAGCGGGTGTGAGATTCGGGGCGGTGCTGGCCGATGCCGGCTATGGCGTCAGCGGGTCCTTCCGCCGGTCGCTCACCGCTCTAGGCCTGTGGTGGGCGGTCGGAACAGTTCGCATCCAGAAGGTCTATCCCGCTGATGTGCAGATGATCGCCTCGGCCACAACGCGCGGACGCCCGCGCAAGACGCTGATCCCGGATCAGAAGTCAGTGGCAGCCGAGATCGTGCTGGCGAAGGCCTGTTGGCGTCGGACCACGTGGCGGCGCGGCACCAAGGGTCCGCTGCAAGCACGATTTGCCGCGGCGCGTGTGCGGGTCGCCGATGGACCGGCGGTTCAGCTGGGCAGGCAGGCCACTCAGCATCTGCCCGGCGAGGAGGTCTGGCTGGTGGGCGAACACCGCGCGTCAGGCGAGCGCAAGTACTATCTCTCCAATCTGCCGCCCGACACGCCTCTGAAGCAGCTGGCATCGCTCATCAAGGCGCGCTGGGTGTGCGAGCAGGCGCATCAGCAGTTGAAAGAGGAGCTCGGGCTCGATCACTTCGAGGGCCGCTCGTGGCGGGGCTTGCATCGGCATGCGCTGCTGACGCTGATCGCCTACCTGTTCCTGCAGCATCTACGGCTGCGGGCAGCCAAAGGGGGAAAAAAGAATAGGCAGCGGGCCGCCACCTCAACCCAGCTTACCGGCCATCCGGCGCCGGCTGCTTGATCATCTGACGCACGCCATGCGCCTGCGATGTCCGATCTGCCGGGCTCGCTTCACCCTTGGCTCACTCATGAAAGTGCCAAAGTAGTGTTAGTGAGGAATCGTCACTGTGTGCCACGCCCAGTGCGAGGTCGCGACGCGGCAGCCATGGTCCTTGTGAGAACTCACGATCTTTCAGATGACGGCGATAATCTTACAGCAGACGACGTCCGATGACTGGAGTCATCAGGAACGAAGGGCACATCGGTGCCTCATCCACACGGTCATGTTCGCGCGTGCTCATGCGAGCACGGCGTCTACTGCCCGAAATCCAAGTAATCCAAAGGTATGATCCCCCTGTGGCGATAACGCCTTGACGCGGGGATGCTCTGGGGATTTATTGGGTATACCAAAGGAACACTAAATGCGTAACGCCACACAAGCGCAATCGAAGCCGCCTGCGGCATCCGGAGAGCAAACGGCGACGGAACGCGCCTACGACACGCTTCTCCAGTGGATCAGGGAACGCGAGCTTCCCGCTGGTTCCGTCCTTGACGAGCGCCGGCTGGCCGAGGCGATCAGCGTGTCGCGCACGCCCATGCGGTCGGCGTTGAGCAGGCTCCACGGGGAAGGCTACGTTGTCAGGCTGACCAACGGGGCGATGGTGGTCCGCGAGATCGGGTCTGGCGAGGTCCTCGAACTTCTCGTGGTCAGGCGCCTCCTCGAGCCGGAGGCTGCGGCCCTTGCGGTCGGCAAGATTCCCGTCGCCGTCCTCGACCGCCTCAAGGCCCGCATCGCCGGGACCGGTGACGGGCAAAGCCCCACCTCCGTGTGGCTTGCCGGTGACGAGGTGCACGACCTCGTTGCCGAGCATTGCGGGAACCGCTCCCTGAGCGGCTTCATCCAGGACGCGAGGCACCGCATCCGCATGTCGAACATCGAGCGCGTCCCGGGGCGCGACGCACAGGCGATCCGTGAGCACACCGCCATCGTGGATGCCCTGATCGCAGGGGACCGCGATGCCGCGCGCAGGGCCATGACGGAGCATCTCGACAACATCCGCGACAGCTACCTGGTGGCATTCGGTTTCGGAGCGCGCAATGCCGGACAATGACCCCGCCATACGCACCCTGAGGCCCCGGCCGCTCGAGCAGGCTGCCTTCGCCCCCTTCGGCACGGTCGTTGAGCATCGCGGCGAAGGAACCCGCCACTACGTCCACGAGGCCTTCGAGCGCTCTCCAGGCGCCAAGGACGTCAAGCCGACCCTCTGGCTCACCCGCCCGGCGAAGGTCAGCACGTTCCCGGTGGTCTTGGACAAACTGGAACGCCATCCCCATTCCGCCCAGACGTTCATTCCCCGGTCGCCGCTGCGCTACCTCGTCGTCGTCTGCCGCTCCAAGGCGGACGGGTCGCCGGACCTCGAGACCCTGGAGGCATTCCTGGCGAGCGGCGGGCAAGGCGTCACCTACGCCCGCAACGTGTGGCACCACGGGCTGACCGTCCTCGAACCCGGCGCTGAGTTCGCCGTGGTCATGAACCTGGCAGGCCAGGGCGACGACGACGTGTTCCTGGACGTGGAACGGCCCGTGGTCATCGACGCACCGCAGACATGGAGTCCTTCATCATGACGTCATCCACGCACCTCGACCGGGATTTCGTAGGATACGGGGCGAACCCGCCCCATCCCCGCTGGCCCGGGGAGGCGCGGCTCGCCCTGAACCTCTGCATCAACTATGAGGAAGGCGGGGAGCCTTCCGTCCTGGACGGGGACGGCTTCACCGAGACGGGGCTAACGGAAGGTGGCGGCGGCTTCGAGGGGCGGGACCTCGCGGCGGAGTCCATGTTCGAATACGGCAGTCGCATCGGCTTCTGGCGGATCGCCCGCCTCCTCCAGGAGCGCCGCATGACGGCGACCATCTTCGGCTGCGGCCTCGCCCTCGAGCGCAATCCCGAGGTCTGCGCCGCGATCCGCGATGCGGGCTTCGACGCCTGCGCCCACGGCTGGAAGTGGGAGCGCCACCAGCACCTGTCCGAGGACGAGGAAAGGGAGCGCATCCGCCGTACGGTCGAGAGCATGACCAGGACTCTCGGCAACAGGCCGCTCGGCTGGTACTGCCGCTACGGGGCCGGCCTGAACACGCGCCGCCTCGTCGTCGAGGAAGGAGGCTTCCTCTACGACTCCGACGCCTACAACGACGAGCTGCCGTACTGGACGACCGTCGGTGGGAAACAGCACCTCGTCATCCCCTACGGACTCGTCAACAACGACGCCAAGTTCATCCGCGGCGGCATGGCGACGGCGGACGACCTCTTCCATTACCTGCGGGACAGCTTCGACTTCCTGTACCGGGAGGGGGCGACCTCCCCGAAAATGATGTCGGTCGGGCTGCACCTGCGCCTCGTCGGCCATCCCGGGAGGGCCGCGGGACTCGAACGTTTCCTCGACCACGTCGCGAAGCACGAAGGCGTCTGGGTCTGCCAGCGCTCGGAGATCGCGCGTCACTGGATCGCCAACCACGAGCCAAAGGAGCGATGAACGCCCGGGGAGACGGGGCCACAGCCATCGGCCCGTCGGGGCCGCAACGCAAGACAGCATCGAAGCCAAAAACCAGAGGAGTAGATCAATGTTCAGCAAGATCAGTCGTTTCGGGGCAGCCGTGATCGTCGGTGCCCTTGTCGCCGGACCCGCCCTGGCCCAGGAGGCCGACCACCCCTCCGACAAGCCCCTCGTCGTCGGGACCGACTTCGGCGTCGCTCCCTGGATGATCCGCGGCGCCTCCGGGGCCGAAGGATTTGGGGCCGACCTCGTCAGGGAGATCGGCAAGCGCCTCGGACGTCCTTCCGTCGAGATCATCGACATCAACTTCTCCGGGCTGTTCCCTGCCCTCTTCGCGAAGAAGATCGAGTTCACGGTCAACCCGATGAATATCACGGCGGAACGCTCCGAGCGCATGCTCTTCAGCGAGCCGATCTTCGCGACGGGCAACGGGTTCCTGGTCAAGGCGAACGCCGAGATGAAGGGATACGCGGAGCTCAAGGGCAAGGCGATCGCGGTCAACCGCGGCACGCTCTCCGACACATGGGCCACCGACAATGCCGAGAAGTACAGCTTCGAGGTGCAGCGCTACGATACATTCCCGGACACCGTGCAGGCCGTCATCACCAATCGCGCCTTCGCGGCGATCAACGAGATCCCGACGACGGTGTACGCTGCCAGCAAGAACAAGGCGATTAAGGTGGCCTTCAAAGACTTCAACGGCAGGAACTTCGGCTACGCCTTTCGCAACGAGAGCGGGGAGTACCGCAACAAGGTGGAAGGCGTGATCGAGTGCCTGAAGCTCGACGGCACGATGCGCAAGCTCCACGAGAAGTGGTACGGCTCCGCCCCGGATGCCGGGTCGTCCATCGATGCCGTCTACGTCGGCTACGGCGCGCCCGGCTTCAAGGGCTTCGAGCCGACCCCTCACGTGCCCGAGTGCAAGTGACCTGATGCTTCTCGCGGCCCGCGCTACGGTGCGGGCCGCAGACCGGACAAGTAGGCGGGGCCATGGAAAGACTCATCGAAAACTACCTGAACGCCAAGGTTATTGAGGAGGCATTCCCCAAGGTCCTCGACGGATTCGGCGTAACGGTCGCCGTCTCCCTCCTCGTCATCGCGGTCGGGATCTCGCTCGGCCTCGTGCTCGCCATCCTGCGGGTCATGAACGTGAAGGCGCTCAACGCCTTCATCGTCGCCTACGTCGACGTCTTCAGGACGCTCCCGCAGCTCGTCGTCATCATCTTCATCTATTTCGGCCTCCCCTATGCGGGCGTCAACCTGTCGCCCTTCATGACGACCGTCCTCGCCCTGGGCGCCGTGCTGTCCGCGTTCGCCTCGGAGATCTTCTACGCCGCGATCATGGCGCTGCCGCGCGGGCAGTGGGATGCGGCCAGCGCCCTCGGGTTCGGGTTCTTCCGCACGCTCTTCTCGATCATCCTGCCCCAAGCGGTCCGGCTCGCGATCCCGCTGCTCACCAACAGGGCTATCGCCATCAGCAAGGGCACGGCGCTGGGCACGGCTGTCTCCCTGCCCGAGGCGCTGGGCCAGGCGCAGAGCGTGACGGCCATCGTGGCGAACCCGTCACCCCTCACCCTCGCGGCAGCCTTCTACCTGACGTTCTTCATCCCGCTCGTCGTGGCCAGCCGCTGGATCGAGCATCGTTACGGACACGGTCACGGACACTGAGGCGCAACATGGAACTCTTCATCGAGAACTTCGCGAACCTCGACTCCCTCCAGCAGGTCTACCCGCTGCTGATCCAGGGTCTCGAACTCACCTTCCTGATCACGCTCGTCTCGCTGCCGCTCGCCATCGCGGCAGGCCTCCTGATCGGCGTCCTCTACAGCTTCGGGAACCGACCGCTCAACGCCTTCCTCATCGTCTATATCGACGTGCTGCGGTCCTTCCCCGTCCTCGTCCTGCTGATCCTGATCTTCTACAGCCTCCCCTTCCTTGGGCTGAACCTCGGCGGGTTCGCCGCGGTCGTGCTCGCACTGGTGCTCAACAACTCGGGCTACTTCGGGGAGATCTTCCGGGCAGGCATCCTGTCGGTTCCCAAGGGACAGCGCGAGGCCGCTAACGCACTCGGCTTCAACCCCATCCAGACGGTGACCTTCATCATCCTCCCGCAGGCGATCCGGAACGTACTGGCGCCGCTCGCGAGCAACTCGCTCGAACTGGTGAAGACAACATCCATCGCCTCCCTCGTGGCCCTGCCGGAGCTGCTCCGCTCCGCCCGCGTGGCGCAGGAGCAGACCTACAACCCGACACCGCTCATGGCCGCCGCCGCCATCTTCTTCGTCCTGCTCTGGCCCGCATCCCGCTACGTCGGCCGGCTCGAGCGCCGCATTCTGGCGTCAAGGTAGGGAGGATCCAATGACGACCTTGATCACCGGGGGCACGGGCTTCGTGGGACTGGCCCTCGCCGAGGCACTCCGCCGCCGGGGCGAGGGAGTGGTCCTCCTGGCATCGGCCGCACCGCCCGACGCATTCCGCGACCGACTTGGCGGCGCGACCTTCGCCCGCGGAGACGTGACGGACCCGGCATCGGTCCGGGCCGTACTGGCTGAGTTCGGGATCGATCGCGTGGTACATGCCGCCGCGATCACGCCCGATGCCGACCGGGAGCGGCGGGAAGCGGCCCGCATCTTCGACGTCAACACGTCTGGCACCATGCACGTCGTCGGCGAGGCGCTCGGGATGCCGTTCATGAGGCGGATCATCGTCCTGAGCTCGGTCGCCGTCTACGGCTTCGCCGATCCCGGCCCCGGCGGGGCCTACGACGAGGTGTCCTCCACCCTTGCCCCGGCAGCGCTCTACGGAATTTCCAAGGTAGCCGCCGAGCAGGGCGCGCTGCGCCTTGCCACCCTCATGGGGCGGACCGTCCACGTGGTCCGCCTCGGCCCCGTATTCGGGCCGTGGGAATACGCGACGGGACTGCGGGACAACCTCAGCCCTCATCGGCAGGTCCTGGACGCGGCCCTCGCGGGACGGACGGCCGTGCTGCCACGCGCCATGACGGCCGACTGGCTCTATTCCCGGGACGCAGGCGAGGCGCTGGCCGCGCTCACGCTGAAGGATGCGCTCGCCCACCCCGTCTACAACGTCGGCGGCTCGCGGATGACCGACGTTGCGGGTTGGTGCCGTCACCTCGCGCCGCGATTCCCTGGGTTCTCGTGGCGCATCGCCGAGGCGGGAGAGGCCGCGACTGTCACGTATGGGCTGCCCCGGGACCGGGCACCGCTGGCGGTGGAGCGGCTCCGTTCCGAGATCGGGCCGTGCTCGTCCCGAAGCCTGGAGGACGCGGCCACGGACATGATGGGTTTCCTGGGCGGACAGCACCGTTCCGGGACAGGGAGGATCGGCAATGGGACGTCTTGAGGGGAAGGCCATTCTGGTCACCGGGGCCTCGTCCGGCATCGGCCGGGCCATCGCGCTGCGGTTCGCGAAGGAAGGCGCCCGGCTCGTGCTCGCCGACGTCACCGAGCAGGTCCGTGAGGGCGGCACGCCCACCCGGAAGCTTCTCGAAGGACACGAATGCCACTTCGTGCAGACGGACATCTCCAGTGAGGAGGACGCCCAGCGGGCCGTCGATGCCGTCGTCTCGCACTTCGGGCGCATCGACGTGCTGGTCAACAATGCCGCCGTCGGCATCGGGACCCCCCTGCATGAGACGAGCCTCGCCGACTGGAACCGGGCGACGGGTATCAACCTGACAGGGACGTTCCTCGTCTCCCGGGCGGCCGTCCGCCGGATGCTTGAGCAGGACATGGTGAACGACGTCAGGGGACGGATCGTCAACATCTCCTCCCAGCACGGCATGATCGCCTGCCCCGAGGACATCGCCTACGGCACCTCGAAGGCAGGCGTGGTCTACATGACGCGCCAGATCGCCGTCGACTACGCACAGCGCGGCATCGTCTGCAACGCCGTGGCGCCGGGAAAGATCCTGACCGGGAAGACGGGGCGTGCCGTCGAGCCACGCTGGATGGACTACTCGCGCGCGAGGACGCCCATGCCGCGCCTCGGACGGCCCGAGGACGTGGCGAGCGCCGCCCTGTTCCTGGCCAGCGATGAGGCGACGTACATCACGGGCGAGAACCTCATGGTCGACGGCGGCTGGATGGCCGGATGACTGGTGCGGGAAGGGAATGAGACATGAGCGACAGCCGAGCGAGCCGTGACGAGGGGAAGACGATGATCGAGATGACCGGCGTGAACAAGTACTACGGCGACTTCCACGCCCTGAGGAACGTCAACCTGCGGATCGGCGCGAGGGAGCGCGTGGTGGTGTGCGGTCCCTCGGGATCCGGCAAGTCGACGATGATCCGGTGCATCAACCGCCTGGAGGAGCACCAGGAGGGGCGCATCGTCGTCGACGGCATCGAGCTCGACAAAAGCGTGAAGAACGTCAACGCCATCCGGCGTGAGGTCGGGATGGTATTCCAGCACTTCAACCTGTTTCCTCACCTGACGGTCTTGCAGAACCTGACGATCGCCCCCGTCAAGATTAGGAAAGTGCCACGCAAGGAGGCAGAGGAAACGGCTCGCCATTACCTCGATCGTGTCCGCATCGCTGATAAAGCGGACAAGTACCCCACCCAACTCTCCGGTGGCCAGCAACAACGGGTTGCCATTGCCAGGGCCCTGTGCATGAAGCCTCGCGTCATGCTGTTCGACGAGCCGACCTCGGCGCTCGACCCAGAGATGATCAAGGAGGTGCTGGACGTCATGGTCGGCCTGGCGAACGAGGGCATGACGATGGTCTGTGTCACCCACGAGATGGGCTTCGCCCGCACGGTGGCCGACCGGATCGTGTTCATGGACAGAGGCGAGGTCGTGGAGGAGGCTCCACCGGCGCAGTTCTTCGAAAACCCGAAGACGGAACGGGCTAGGGAGTTCCTCGGTCAAATCCTGCATCGCTAGCAGCTCAGGCCTTGCTATCAAGAAATCTGGCAGATCAAGTTGTGTTTCTGAGCCAGGAGAAAGCTTCCTGAAGGAGCAGAACCTAAAACAATCCTCCAAAGGTTTGGAAGGTCTCCGTAACTCAAATTTTGCATCGGTAGAATAGTAAGTTGAAAAACAGGCCTGAATGTCTAGAAGGTAGCTTTCGCGCTGGAAGGGAAGAACTCCGGTACAGTTGGACAAAACCGAAAGATCCGTCCGGCTCTATGCTGTATCTTCACGGAGGCGGAAACGGATCACGATTGCGCATAGCCTCCTTAGCTCATGTGCTCGCTAGATCCGGTCTAGCAACCTTCTCTTTTGACTTTTCGGGGCACGGCGAAAGTTCAGGCACTTTGGAAGGGTCGAGCCTCCACCGGAGGGTGCAGGAGACCCTCGCGGCCATTGACTACATGGGAGCCTTCGCCCCAACTATTCTGATGGGTAACAGTATGGGCGGTTACGTGGCAGCGGAGGCCGCTGCCCAAACAAATCCTCAGGTCTTGGTACTATCAGTCCCTGCATTGTATGCGGCGGACGCCTATGATGTTCCATTCGGCTCAAACTTCACGAGAGTAATCCGTACACCGAATAGCTATCGATCCGCTCGGGTTCTATCGTCGTTAGGACACTTCGCTGGAGAGGCTGTGCTCATTTCAGCGGGACGTGATGACGTCATCCCAGTTGACGTTATTGATTGCTATCAGCGAGCGCTAGCGACAACAAAGCTTGAGGTCTTACATTTCGAAGACGCTCCTCACCAGCTTCTTGATTGGGTCCAAGCAAACCCATCTGCATTAAACCAGATCGCTCAATGCATTTTATCAAAAGCAAAAGAGCCTAAGAGTGCTTAACAAACCAGTTTGCATTGATTGAGGCACATCAGGGGGTCATGTCTGATTCACCCCCATTGAATTGGTCCACCTTGAAGTATGTCTTGAGGCAGACAGGAGGACCACAATGCCCAGGAAGCGCCACAAGCCGGAAGAGATCGTCGCCAAGTTACGTCAGGTCGATGT
>NZ_JBVVAJ010000045.1:0-33188 GCF_055792805.1 Microvirga sp. HS2 | reverse complement strand
TGAAGCTGGCGTCGTCATTGCTGTCAGCGAAGATGGTGTCCGTGCCGAACACGAGATCGTCGTCGCCGTTGTTGAAGCCAACACCGGCGTTCACACCGACGTAGAAGCCGGTCCAGGTGAAGATCGGGGCAGCGGCCACGATCGGAGCCGGAGGAGCGGCGCGCATGGGCAGGTCCGCAGCCGAAGCAGCACCGGCGAAGCCGACGAGAGCGACGCTAGCGAGAAGAATCTTCTTCATGGTTTCTCTTTCCTTATCGATGTCATACTCCGCACGGTCCAGGGGCCCCTGGCGCGAACGGGGTACTATCCGTTTATAGAGCGACAACCGGACGAGGGCTGTGACATGACAACCACAACACCCGAAAGGCACTGTGGCAGCAATGTGGCATTGAAATTGAGTTTCCCCTTATGGCCTCGCTGGACTCCACAACGAACAACTTGGCTATAAGTTCGCCGGCGCTGTCAAAAAATGTCATTTTCGGGGCAAAGGCCACAATTCGCGCTACGTGCTACCGTATCAAGAGGTAAAGAATGATTAAGACTGCGCTCGTGACCGGGGGAGCCCAAAGAATCGGCCGGAGCATCGTGGAGCGTCTCGCGCGGGAGGGATTCGAGGTCGCCATCCATTGCCGCCGGTCGACGGACGTGGCGGAAGAGATCGCCGCGACGATCGGAGCATCGGGCGGACGCGCCGTCGTCGTGCAGGGCGACCTCGCCGATGCGTCGTCCGTCGAGCGCCTGGTGGACGACGCGGTCATGCGCCTGGGCCGTCCATTGACGCTGCTCGTCAACAACGCGTCGGAATTCGAACCGGACGAGATCGAGACTCTTTCGCAGGAGCGCTGGGACCGGCATTTCGCTGTGAACCTGCGGGCGCCGGCTCTTCTCTCGCGGGACTTCGCGCGTCAGCTCCCATCGGATCGCGAGGGCTCCATCGTCAACATCGTCGATCAGCGGGTCTGGAAGCTCACGCCGCAATTCTTCTCGTACACGCTGACGAAGGCGGCCCTGTTTACCGCGACGCAGACCATGGCGCAGGCGCTTGCGCCGCGCATCCGCGTGAACGCGGTCGGACCCGGTCCCACCCTGGCGAACGAGCGCCAGGGGGATGAGGATTTCGGCAAGCAATCCCGCGCGGTGCTTCTCGGACATGGCGGCACCCCGGAGGAGATCGCGGAGGCCGTGGTCTATCTCACCCACGCGCGCAGCGTCACGGGGCAGATGATCGCCGTCGACGGCGGCCAGCACCTTGCCTGGGAAACGCCGGACGTGGCGGGAATCAGGGAGTGAGCGCGATCGCCGAGATCAGGCGGCCGTAATCGGGCTCCTTGCGATGGGTGGTGCGGCGATAGCTGAAGAACCGCGCCTCGTCGTAATAGGTGCATAAGTCCAGATCCACGAAGGCGCCGATTCCCGCCGCCTGCAGGCGCGCGCCGATGAAGCCGGGAAGATCGAACATGGCATGGCCCGCCTTCTCGCCGGACCGGAAGAAGCGCTCGTGCCCGGGCGCCTCCTCGGCGAAGCGCTGCACGAATTCCGGGCCCACTTCATAGGCCGCCTGGCTGATCGTGGGACCGAGCACGGCGACGATCCGACGGCGCTCCGCCCCCAGGCGCTCCATGGCCTGGAGCGTGGATTCGAGGACGCCCGTGACGGCGCCACGCCAGCCGGAATGGGCGGCTCCGATCACGCCCCCCTGCGCATCCGCGAACAGCACCGGGCCGCAATCAGCCGTGGTGATGGCGAGCGCCAGGCCCGGCGTCGTCGTGACCATGGCGTCGGCTTTCGGACGTTCGGAGCTCCAGGGGCCTTCAACGAGGACCGCGTCGGGCGAGTGCACCTGATGCACGCTGATCAGCGCCTCCGGGGTCACGGCCAGAGCTTCCGCCATTCGGCGGCGGTTTTCCCTCACCCGCTCGGGCTCGTCCGAGGAGCCGACACCTCCGTTGAGAGAGGCATAGATCCCCTCCGACACGCCGCCTTGGCGCGTGAAGAAGGCATGGCGGATCCGGGGAAGCGAGGAGAGGGCGGGGGCTTGGATGAACATGGGGCCTGAAACGTCAAGGAGCGGAGGGGCGGGGCGGCAGCCCGGGAACGGCTTCGAGAGCCTCATGGGTAACGGCCAAAACCTTAAAGAGATCTCCCATGCCCCTGTCGCCGTGCTCCGTCAGGCGCGCGAGCGCCGCATCGATATCGGCCGATTGCGCAGGTGTGGCGCGTGTCTTGAGAGAGGCGGCGCGGGCTTCGATTCCAAGGGCGAGGAGAAAATCGCGCTGCGTGCCGGGCCCGTGGACCCGAAGGCCCTGCGCCAAGGCCGTCTGCGACAGACGCTGAAAATCCACATGGGTCGTCAGATCGGCCTCGCCCGGATCCTCGAGCGGATCGACGAAGGCGTGATTTTTCAAGGCCTGCAGCGTGTCGCCGAAGGCGGGACCCCAGTAACCGTAATCGATGACGAGGGCAGCGCCCGTCTCGCGGGCGAGCCTTTGGGAAAGGCCCTGCATGATCTCGATGGACGCGGCGGGCCATTCGAGCACATCTCCGATCCGCAAAGGCTGGCCGAGCGCCTGCTCGGCTTCGGCGCGCAGGCCGAAGACGAGGCGGTCGCCTTCGAGCCCGACGAGGCGCTCGCACCAGCCCCGTTCCGTAGCGAGGAACTGGCGCACGGGAAGCGCGTCGAAGAATTCGTTCGCGACGAGCAGCATCGGGCCTTCGGGCACATCCTCCAGCCGCGCGTGCCATTGGATGGCACGCCCCGAGGGCGCAAGGACCGCCTGCTGCCGCTGCCGCAGGACGGGGCTCGTCTCCACGAGATGCACCTCAGCGGCGGCTCCGAAATCGGGCAGGAGCTTCGTCGCGCGCAGGAGATCCGCCATCAATGTGCCGCGTCCGGGCCCCAGCTCCACGAGATGCACGGGATCGGGGCGGCCCATGCCGTTCCAGGCTTCCAGCATCCAGAGGCCGAGCAGCTCTCCGAACATCTGGCTGATCTCGGGCGCCGTGGTGAAGTCGCCGCCCGTCCCCAGCGGATCGCGGGTCGCATAATAATGACCCAGGCAGAGGCTCATGTAGCGCTCGACCGTGATCGGCCCTTCGAGGGCGATCATCGCGCGCACATGCTCGCCCAGGGCCCTCATGCGGCCTCGACGGCTTTGGCCGGACGCGTGTAGCCGCGCAGCGCCATGACGATGAAGACGAGGCCCACGATCGCCATCGGCACGGAGAGCAGCATGCCCATGGTGATGCCGCCTCCCAGGCCCTCCACCGAGGAGCCGAACAGGAAGCCGAGCTGCGCATCCGGCTCGCGGAAGAACTCGCAGACGATACGGGCGATCGCATAGCCCAGCACGAAGATGCCGCCGAGAAGGCCTGGCCGCTGGAAACCGAACCGGCGCGCGGCGAACGCCATGATGACGAACAGCACGAGGCCCTCGCCGAAGGCCTCGTAGAGCTGGCTCGGGTGGCGGGGCAGGGGGCCTGCATGGGGGAACACGACGGCATAGGGGAAATCGGGCGCGGGACGGCCCCACAATTCACCGTTGATGAAATTGGCGATGCGCCCGAAGAACAGGCCGATGGGCGTCACCACGGACGCCATGTCGAGCAGCGCGAGCGCGTTGAGTCCGCGCGAGCGGGCGAACAGGACGAGGGCCAGCGCCGCGCCGAGGAAGCCGCCATGGAACGACATGCCGCCGTGCCAGACGGCAAGCGCTTCGAGCGGGTTCTGGAGATAGGCGCTCAGGTTATAGAACAGCACATAGCCGGTGCGTCCCCCCAGGACGACGCCGAGGGCGACCCAGACGATGAGATCGTCGATGTCGGTGGGCTTCGGCTGGCGGAGCGGGGTCCAGAGTTCCGTCTTCGCCGCGAGGCGCTTGGCATAGAACCACCCGCCCAGGAGGCCCGCCACATAGGCGAGCGCATACCAGCGGACCGCGAAAGGGCCGATGGAGAAGGCGATGGGGTCGATGTTGGGAAATGACAGAGGCATGATGGGCC
The DNA here is from genome assembly GCF_055792805.1 of Microvirga sp. HS2. Taxonomy (NCBI): domain Bacteria; kingdom Pseudomonadati; phylum Pseudomonadota; class Alphaproteobacteria; order Hyphomicrobiales; family Methylobacteriaceae; genus Microvirga; species Microvirga sp. HS2. Next base: position 29,189 of record NZ_JBVVAJ010000045.1, on the reverse strand, counting down.
TTCAGTGAACGCATTGCCATTGGACCGGGTGGGGACGGATCGTCAACCCTGTTGCAGTTTCGGGCAAATGCGCCCACATCTGCCTTTCCCGGGCTTTGAGGCCTCTCAAAAGGTGTGGACTTCCGAACATGACCCAATCCTCCAACCGGATCTTCGACGAACTCGCCCGTCTGGCCACCGACGCCGCCGGCGCCGCCCAGGGTGTCAGGCGCGAGGTCGAAACCGTGGTCCGCAGCCAATTCGAGCGGCTGATCAAGGACATGGACGTCGCCACCCGCGAGGAGGTCGAGGTTCTGCGCGAGATGGTGCTGGCCGCCCGCGCCGAGAACGAGCGCCTGGAAGCCCGCCTGAAGGTGCTGGAAGACAAGCTCGCCCAGTCCGGAGCGGCCGCCGCTGCCTCCGCTTCCTAGGCCATTCTTCGGCGAACTCGGTCCGGTTTGCCGTCAACCGGCGCGGTCGACGGGGCATTGGGGCTGATGCCGCACATGTGAAGTCAGCCCTTGTCTTTCGAGGTAGGGGGCTGCCTTAGAGGCATTCCTCCTGTTGTGGACAGGCCCCGATGGCGCATTGTGAGCAGGCGCAAAATCTAAGACTGTGATTCATGAGCTGATTCGGGCATGACGTGACAAGAATCTCGGATGCTTATGCGTATTCGAGATGTACTTCTCAAATATTGCTCGGATTTACGAAATAATATTGCCTCATTGTGTTTACCATAACGTAGGCAAGCAAGTTTTTTGGATCGACATGTCTCAGCATCACATCGAAATCGATCGCCTGGAACATCCTCTCGACGTTGTCGAGCGGCTGGCTTCCTTGCGACATTGGATTTTCGATCGGGCGGAAGCTGACGAAATGTCGGTCTCGGTCGCTGGTCGGTGGGCCGATTACGATATCGCCTTCACCTGGATCGAGGATGTGGAGGCGCTTCACGTGGCCTGCGCCTTCGACCTGAAGGTTCCTGAGCGGCGGCGTCAGGACGTGCTCCAGCTCATCTCCCTCATCAACGAGCAGCTCTGGGTCGGCCATTTCGACCTGTGGAGCACGGAAAACGTGGTGATGTTCCGGCATTCCCTGCTCCTGGCGGGCGGCGCGGATCCGACGCAGGGCCAGTGCGAGACGATGCTGCGCGTGGCCGTCGAGGCTTGCGAGCGTTATTTCCAGGCGTTCCAATTCGTGATCTGGGCCGGAAAGTCGGCCCGCGAGGCGCTCGACAGCGTTCTGTTCGAAACCGAGGGCGAGGCTTAAATCTCAGCCCAGAACCGGCCTCGACAGGGCAGGGCGGCTTGTGAATAGTAGCGGCCCTCGCTTCATCCATCTGCCGGAAGTTTTGTCATGTCCCTTCATCCCGAGCGCCTGCCGTCCTCTCTCATCCTCGTCGGTGCCGGCAAGATGGGAGGCTCCATGCTGGAGGGCTGGCTCGACGTCGGCATGAATCCCTCCGGCGTGACGGTCATCGATCCCCGTCCTTCGGTAGACATGGCCCGCCTGTGCGCCGAGAAGGGCATCGCGCTCAATCCGGCCGATCACCCTGCCGCACCCGACGTTCTCGTGCTCGCCATCAAGCCGCAGATGCTGGAGGATGCCGCGCCGGCGCTGAACGGCTATCTTGGCCCGCACACGCTCATCATCTCCATTCTCGCGGGCAAGACGATCGGCGACCTGACGGGCCGCCTACCCGCCGCCTCTGCAGTCGTGCGCGCCATGCCGAACCTGCCGGCGAGTATCGGACGCGGCGCGACCGGCGCGGCGGCCAATGCGGCGGTGTCCGAGAGACAGCGCCAGACCGCCGACGCGCTGTTGTCCAGCAACGGCATCGTCGAATGGCTTGCGTCCGAGGATCTCATCGACGCGGTCACCGCCGTTTCCGGGTCCGGGCCAGCCTATGTGTTCCATCTCGTGGAGTGCCTCGCCGAAGCGGGAGCCGCGGCGGGCCTGCCCGCGGATCTCGCGCAGCGCCTGGCGCGCGCCACCGTCACCGGCGCGGGCGAGCTTCTGTTCCGGAGCGATCTTCCGCCCGCGACGCTGCGGCAGAACGTGACCTCGCCGGGCGGCACGACGGCGGCGGCGCTCGAGGTTCTCATGCGCGACCCGGACGGTCTGAAAGGGCTCATGCGCGAGGCCGTGGCTGCGGCCAAGCGCCGTGCCGGGGAGCTCGCGGGCTGACAGGCGGGCCGTCGCGCCTAGATCCAACAGGCGGATGAGATGTTCAGGAGAATGCCATGACGGTGGAAAGCCCGGTCGACAAGCGCAGCGCCATCATCGACGCCCTGATGGGGCTCGCGGCCACGCGGGCCTGGAACGAGATCGAGATCAACGATATCGCGGAGGCCGCAGGCGTTTCGCTGGCCGAGTTCCGCGATGTGTTCCCCTCGAAGGGTGCGGTGCTCGGCGGCCTCTCCCGCCGGATCGACCGCAAGGTGCTGGAGGAGACCACGGATGACCTCGCCGGGGAACCGGCGCGCGAGCGCGTCTTCGATGTGCTCATGCGCCGTTTCGATGCCCTGGAGCCCTACAAGGAGGCGCTCCAGCGGATTTTCCGCGATATCCGAAACGATCCGCTCTCCCTGGCCGCCCTCCATCAGGTGGCCGTCAACTCCATGCGCTTCATGCTGGCCGCTGCCGGCATCGGCACCGAAGGGCAGCTCGGCACCCTGAAACTTCAGGGTGCGGTGCTCGTCTATTCCAATACGATGCGCACCTGGCTCAACGACGACGATCCGGCCCTCGCCAAAACCATGGCGCGCCTCGACCGCGAATTGCGGCGCGGCGAGCGCGTGCTCGAAGGCGCCGAGGATCTGCGCCGCCTGACCGCGCCTTTTCGCGCCTTCGGGCGCGCGCTGAGAGAGGGCCGGTCCACACGGCGCGCGAAACGTGAAGCCGGTGAAGGCGATGCGGATAATCCCGCGTCCGCAATCTGAAGACAAGAAGGGGGCACCATGGATCAGGCGCAATCGCTGACGCCGACGATTTCGTTCGACGATTTTCTGAAAGTGGACATTCGCGTCGGGCGCATCGTCGGCGCCGAGCCGTTTCCGCAGGCCCGCAAACCTGCCTTCAAGCTCACCATCGATTTCGGGCCCGAGATCGGTACCAAGCGCTCGTCCGCGCAGATCACCGTGAACCACACGCTCGAAGACCTCGTCGGATCCCTGGTGCTCGCGGTGGTCAATTTCCCGCCGCGCCAGATCGGGCCGTTCATGTCGGAGGTGCTCACGCTCGGCGTGCCGGATGCGAACGGCGACGTGATGCTGATCCGGCCCGACCGCGACGTGCCGGTCGGCGGAAGGCTGTATTGAGGCAGGCGTCCGGAACGAGACCCTCGCGTCATCACCGGCACAAGGCCGGTGATGACGGGACAGGGCATGACGGGCTGAGCCGATCCGGAAATGAGCCTCAAGCAGGCAGCCGCACTGTCGCGCGCAGGCCGCCGAGCGGGCTCTCACCCAGGGTGATGTCGCCGCCATGGGAGCGCGCGATGTCGCGCGCGATGGACAGGCCGAGGCCCGAGCCCCCCTCGTCCTGGTTGCGCGCTTCGTCGAGGCGCACGAACGGCTTGAACACTTCCTCGCGCAGATCCGCGGGAATGCCCGGCCCGTCGTCGTCCACATGCAGGGTCAGCCAGCGCGTTTCGTGGTCGGCGGAAATGGCGATGCGGTCGCCGTGCCGCGCGGCGTTGGAGACGAGATTGAAAAGAAGGCGCCGGAAGGCGTCGGGGCGGACGATGATGATCGGATCCCCCACGATGTTGAGTTCCGTGACATGGCCCTGGCGCTCGGCATCCAATTGCACCTCGTGGAGAAGGTTGCGCAGATCCGTCTCGCCGGCCTGCTCTCCGGCATCGCCGTTCTCACCGCGCGCGAAGGCGAGGTAGCCTTCGAGCATGCGGCTCATTTCGTCCACGTCGCGCTTGAGATCCTCGATCTCCGGCGTTTCCTCCATGAGCGCGAGGGAGAGCTTGAAGCGCGTGAGGATGGTGCGCAGATCGTGGCTGACGCCGTTGAGCATGGTCGTGCGTTGCTCGAGATTACGCTCGATGCGCCGCTTCATCTCGAGGAAGGAGTAGCCGGCCTGACGCACCTCGCGCGCTCCGCGGGGGCGGAACTCGATCTCGCGGCCCTTGCCCAGCGCCTCGGCGGCTTCGGCGAGCCTCAGGATCGGGCGGATCTGGTTGCGAAGGAACAGGATCGCGATGCCGAGCAGCACGAAGGACGAGCCGCCCATCCAGACCAGGAAGATGTGCGAGTTCGAGGCATAAGCCTGACTGCGCCGCGCGAGAACGCGCATGACGGTGCTCTGGTCGAGCTTGACGCGAATCTCCACGTAGTTGGAGCGCCCCACCGTGTCGAGCCAGTAGGGCCGGTCGATCTGCCGGCGCAGTTCGTTGGAGAGCGTCTCGTCCAGAATCGAGAAGAACGGCTTCGGGCCCGGCGGGGGAAGATCCGTGTTGTGCAGGATGTCCACGTCGAGCTGCAGGCTCTCGGATGCGATGCGCGAGAGCGTCGTCGCCTCCTTGTCCTGCGGATAGCTCTCGTAGATCTGGACGAGGGCCGCGATGTCCGCCGTGACGGCGGAGGAGAGACGGCGCGTCACCAGCTCGTAATGCCGCTCCATGAACACGTAAGCGACAACGGATTGCAGCAGGATGACGGGTGCGATGATGATGATGAGAGCGCGCGCGTAGAGACCCTTCGGCAGGAATCTGCCGAACCAGCGCGCCGCCCGGTCGAGCGGCGCATAATGAAGGGTCGCGCCAATCTTCATCTGTCGATCACGAGACGATACCCGATTCCGCGCACGGTCTGCAGGAAAATCGGATTGGCCGGATCGGTCTCGATCTTGCGCCGCAGGCGGTTGATCTGCACGTCCACCGTGCGCTCGTTCGCCGCTGCGCCGTTTCCGGCCAGCGCATCGCGGGGGACGTTGTCGCCGGTCGCCGTTCCGAGGATGGTCAGGATCTCGCGTTCACGCTCCGTGATGCGCACGATCTCGTCGCCGCGGCGCAGCTCGCCGCGGTCGAAGCGGTAGGAGAAGGGCCCGAAATGGATGATTTCGGGAACGTCACCGCCACGGCCGCCCTGCGCGGGAACGGCACGCCGGAGAATATTGCCGAGACGCAGCAGAAGCTCGCGCGGCTCGAACGGCTTCGAAAGGTAATCGTCCGCGCCGATCTCGAGGCCCGTCACGCGATCGGAGGTCTCGGACCGGGCGGTGAGCATCAGGATCGGCACCTGGGACGTCTGCCGGATGCTCCGGGCATAATCGAAGCCGGTTTCGCCCGGCATCATGACGTCGAGGACGAGGGCGTCGAACAGGAAGTTTTCGGTCTTGGACCGCGCTTCCGCCGCGCTGGCCGCCGCCGTCACGCGATAGCCGTTCTCGGAGAGAAACCGGGTCAGGAGGTCTCGAAGACGCCGGTCGTCGTCCACCACCAGGACGTGGGGGGCATGGTCGGGAATATCGATGCGGTTCGCTTCCATGGGCTCCAGGGCGTTGTTCCGGGGCCCCTGCTTTATCAGGTTTTCTCCGGCCCGAATACGAGGCGCTTCACATGCTCGCGATCGTCCGAATCGATGAGACACAGGAGATACTGGCTGACGGCCTCCTTGCCCCCGGGATCCCCGTCCGCCAGCGCCCGCATGATCCGGCGCGTCTGGAGCTTGGCGAGCTTGAGGGCCAGGTCATGGCCCTGCGGCGTGGCGTGGAGCAGCCTCTGGCGCCGGTCCGCGACGCCCATCCGGCTTTCGATGAAATCCTTCTCGATCAGTTCCTTCAGGACACGGTTCAGGCTCTGCTTCGTGATTCTCAGGATATCCAGAAGCTCGGCGATCGTCAGGCCGGGCTGGCGGCTGACGAAGTGCAGGACCCGGTGGTGCGCCCGGCCGAAGCCGTATTCGTCGAGAATGCGGTCGGGATCGCTGACGAAGTCACGATAGGCGAAGAAAAGCAGCTCGATCAGGTCATAGGCCGGCGTTTCGGCCAGAATGTCCGTATCGGGGCTTTGCTGGGGTACCTGTCTCTTGAAAGCCGGAATCGCGTCTGGCACCGTCCCTATCCAATTTTATGTCAGCCTTGTTGACATATCTCAGGACGATTGTTACTCGTCAAGTCGCTTTCGTGAAATGAATGAAACCGAAACGTCACGAGAGCGACCGGAAATTTCACGGCCCCGGTTTGCCACAAAGGTCGGCAGTTAAGGAGAAAACGATGTCCGCGACCCCCTTCGATCAACGTGATGGATGGATCTGGTACGACGGGCAGCTCGTACCCTGGAAGGATGCCCAGCTCCACGTGCTCTCGCACGGCCTCCATTACGGATCGAGCGTATTCGAGGGAGAGCGGGCCTACGGGGGCGAGATCTTCAAGTCGATCCAGCATGCCGAGCGCCTGAAGCGTTCCGCCCAGATTCTCGATTTCGAGATCCCCTATACCGTCGCCGAAATCGACGCGGCCAAGCGCCTCGTGCTGGAGAAGAACGGCATGACGGACGCCTATCTGCGTCCCGTCGCCTGGCGCGGTTCGGAGATGATGGGCGTGGCCGCTCAGCACAACAAAATCCATCTCGCCATCGCCGCCTGGGAATGGCCGAGCTATTTCGATCCGGCCCAGAAGATGAAGGGCATCCGCATCGACATGGCGGAATACCGCCGTCCCGACCCGGCGACGGCTCCCTCCACGGCGAAGGCGGCCGGTCTCTACATGATCTGCACCATCTCGAAGCATAAGGCCGAGCGGAAGGGCTATGCCGATGCGCTCATGCTCGACTGGCAGGGCCGCGTCGCCGAGTGCACCGGCGCCAACGTGTTCTTCGTCAAGGACGGCGTGGTCCACACCCCCATCGCCGATTGCTTCCTCGACGGCATCACGCGCCAGACGGTGATCGAGCTCGCCAAGCGCCGCGGCCTCGAAGTGGCCGAACGCCGGATCATGCCGGAGGAGATGGCGGGCTTCCAAGAGTGCTTCATCACCGGAAGCGCGGCGGAAGTGACCCCCGTGGCCGAGGTCGGTCCCTACACCTTCACGCCGGGCACCATCACCAAGACGCTGATGGACGACTACACCGCCGAGGTGCAGCCCAAGGCGAAGGCTGCTTAAGGCTTTTGCTCCAATCAAGCTCATCGTCATGCCCGGGCTCGTCCCGGGCATCGACGTCTCGGGGGCCGCAGCGCGTTAAAAATCCTCCGCGTCGGGGATGCGGTTGAAGGCGATCTTCGTCCCGGCATAGCCGCCGGGGATATCCACCATCGGCCCCCAATGCAGGAGCGTCTGCCCGTGACTGGCGTTGAGCCGGTCGGCGATGAGGGACAGCTCCTCCATCCGGCGTTTGAGCCGCGCCTCCGCCGTATACCCGAACAGATCCTCCCCGATATCCCTTAAGGGCACCAGATCATGCAGCGCCACATGGACGCTGCGGCTGCGGCGCATGTCCTCCCGCTCGGCATGCAGGAAGACATGGCTCAAGGCGGCCAGCAGCGAGGGGTCGTCCCAGGTGGGAGGAAAGCGCTCCTCGCCATACCAGCCCGCGCTGTCCCTGTCCGTCAGCCAGAGCGCGAGGGCGCGGGCCGAAAAGCCGGCCCGGCGCATGCGGCGCGAGGCTTTCACCAGCAGGACGCGCGCAGCGGCATAGGCGCCGCCGAGATGCCGCCAGTCGGACGGAAGCACGCGCCCGTGACCGAACATGCGCCGCTGGGTCTCGGGCCGCTCGATCGTGTAGCCGTGCAACCCCATCCACATCCGTTCGCCCTCAACGCTGCCCCAGAGACGGCGCAGCTCCTTCGGCTGAAGCCGCCAGAGAGACGCCATGTCGGTGATGCCGGCGCGCGCGAGCCGGGCGGCATTGCCGCGCGCGATGCCCGGAATGTCGGTGAGGTCGAGGGAGAGCAGGGGGGCCGGCAGATCGTCCGGGTGGAGGGCGAAGAGCCCGTCCGGCTTGTGCATCTCGGCGGCGATCTTGGCCAGGAGATCGTTGGGGCCGAGCCCGACGGAACATGTCAGCGTCGCGCCGATCCGTGTTGCAACCGCGTCCTTCACGCGCTTGCCGAGGGCAAGCCCTTCCGCCTGCTCGGACGGGAGAAGGGCGCAGACCATCTCGTCGATGGAGCAGACCGCCTTCACCGGAACCACGCTCTCGATGACGTGAAGGATCCTTCGGTGAAGCTCCACATAGCGTTCATGCCGTGCGTTCACGAACACGAAATCCGGGAAGCGGCGGCGCACGTCGCGCACGAAAGCCCCGCGCCTGACGCCCAGCGCCTTGGCCTCGCGGCTGACGGCGATCAGGCCCGTATGCTCGGAATCGACCGGAATGACTCCCATGGGCCTGCCGCGAAGATGCGGCTGCAGGTGCTGCTCTGCGCTCGCGAAGAAGGAATCGAAATCCACATAGAGCCGCTCCAGACCACCCGGCTTGCGCATGATCGCCATCCTCGTTGCAGTGAGTACGAAGCAAGAACATGGGCTTGAGGGCGAGTCGAGCGCCGGACCTGTGGATAACGGGGACGAGTCTGCAGGAGTAGCCCGTCATTCCGCAGCGGAACCAATGATCTGATTCAGATGTTCTCGTTTTAGAACAAATAGCGAACAATAGGAGTCTCGCATGGCAGCCCGCAGCAAAACCCCGAACCGCCGCCCCGGCGAGCACGAGCACAATCCCGAAGCGGACAATCCGAAGGTCAATCCGGATGCCGACAGCAATCAGATCAAGGACCCCGAGGATTGGGTGACGGGGCGCGAGCCCATGACAGGCGCCCAGGCGTCCTATCTCAAGACCCTGTCCGAGCAGGCCCACGATCCGGAGGCCTATGACCCGAAGCTCGACAAGGCCGAAGCCTCGAAACGCATCGAGCGGCTAAAATCCCATCACCACCGCTGAAACGGAGGCCGGCCGCCTTGGAACGGGGCACGGGGAGCCACACATTGCCCATAATTCGGGCCCAGACCCTGGGCCGATGTGAGTGTCATGTTTGGCCGACCCGTTGCCCCTTCCCGACGCATGCGGCGCGTCCTGAACACGCCCCTGCTGATCATGGCCGTCGTCGTGGTCCTGCTCGACGACGTCTTCCGTGCCGTCGTGGTCCCGGCCGTGCAGGCGATGGCGCGGATCGGCCTGATCCGGTGGATCGAGGCCAAAATCGCGAGATTGCCGCCTGTCGGCATTCTGATGCTGTTTCTGATTCCACTCGCCATCATCGAGCCCTTCAAGGTTTATGCCCTCTATCTTTTCGGACAGGGCCGCTTTCTCTCCGGCATCATGATGTTCGTCCTGGCCAAGGTGGTGGGCCTCGGGCTGGCGGAGCGGCTATTCGCCATCGGCCGCGACAAGCTGCTCTCGATCCGTTGGTTCGCTTGGTGCCATGCCCGCATTCTTCTGATCCGCGACCAGGTCCATGCCTGGCTCGCCCGCACGCAGGTCTGGCAGCAGGCCGTCCGCATCCTGGGCTTTGTCCGAGGGAAGGCGGCTGCCCTGCGCCGCGGCGTGGCGCGTCTTCTGCGCCGCAAAGGCCGGTTCGCGGCGGCCCGGCGCAGGGTGCGCCATTTCCGGGCCGTTTGACGTCCACAGCCCCTTTTGCAAAAGCGTTACCGTTCCCACATAAGGGCGAGAGCATCGTGCTCTGAAGGGATGAAACGGAAAATGATGAAATTTGCCTCTCGCCGAAGCCGCGTCATGGTTGCTCTGGCTGCCGCCTTGGTTCTGGCCGGCAGCGCTGCCGAGGCTCGCGTCGGCGGGGGACGGGGCAGCTTCGGATCGCGTGGCGCGCGCACCTATTCTCCGCCTCCAGCTACCCGGACGGCGCCCGATGCCGCCGCGCCCATTCAGCGCTCGCAAGTTCCGAACCAGGGCCCGAATCTCAACCGGCCCGGCACGGCGACTCCGAACGTGGCTCAGCCGCGCCGCTTCGGCTTCGGCACGGGCCTCATGGCCGGCCTCTTCGGCGCGGGCCTGCTCGGCATGCTCATGGGCAACGGGTTCTTCGGCGGCCTCGCGGGTCTCGCCTCCGTGGTGGGGCTGCTGCTCCAGATCGGCCTGATCGTGCTCGTGATCTCGTTCGCCATGAAGTGGTTTCGTCGCCGTCAGGAACCGTCTTATGCCGGTCCGCAGGGCGTCCATCGCACCATGACGGGCGGCAGCGTGCCTCCGGCCGGCGAGCGTCCTATGGCGGGCAGCTCGGCAGGTGGTCTGGCGGGTGGCCTTGGCGGCCTGGGTGGCGGTGCTCTCGGCGGAGCGCTGGGTGGCATGAACCGGTCTTCCCGCCGCCCCGCCGTGCGCGATGAAATCGGCATCGGCGAGCAGGATTACGCCGCTTTCGAGCGTTCGCTCGTCGAGCTGCAGGATGCCTATTCCCGTCAGGACATCGAAAAGCTCTGGACGATGGCGACCCCTGAGATGGCCGGCTACATCCAGGAGGAGCTCAACGATAACAAGGCGCGCGGCGTCGTGAACAAGGTCTCCGACGTGCGTCTCCTCCAGGGCGACCTCTCCGAGGCCTGGCGCGAAGGCTCGACGGATTATGCGACCGTGGCCATGCGCTTCTCGCTGGTGGACGTGCTGACCGACCAGGCGACCGGCCGTGTGCTGGAAGGCGATCCTTCGAAGCCGGAGGAGGCCAGGGAGGTGTGGACGTTCCGCCGGGATCAGGGCGGTCCCTGGAAGATCTCTGCGATCCAGCAGGATTAAATCTCTTCAAACGCATGAATGCGAAAGCGGCCGGGTTTCCCCGGCCGCTTTTTTGTTTGTGCCTTCGCGCGATCGATCACTCCGTCGCGTGGCGGCGGCCGGCGTGGGAGCCCTCGCGGATCTCCTCGATGATCTTCTTGACGAAGGCGTCGAGATCGCCCGGATTGCGGCTGGTGATCAGTCCCTGATCCGTCACCACCGTTTCGTCGCGCCACTCGCCGCCCGCGTTCTTCACGTCCGTCTTGATCGAGTGATAGGACGTGCATTTCTTGCCTTTGATCAGGCCTGCCTCCATGAGCAGCCACGGTGCGTGGCAGATCGCGGCGACGACCTTGCCGGACTCGTAGAAGGCCCGGATGATCTCGATGGCTTTCTGCTCGACGCGCAGCTTGTCGGGATTGATCTGGCCGCCGGGCAGCACGAGCGCGTCGTAGGCGGAAGGATCGACATTCTCGATATCCTTGTCGACCTTCACGCTCTTGCCCCAGTCCTTCTCGTCCCAGCCGCGGATCTCGCCGGGCTTCATGCGCGACTTGGGCGCGGCGACCTCGACCGTCGCGCCTGCCTCCGCGAGCTTCTGCTGCGGCACCATGAGTTCGGATTGTTCGAAACCGTCCGTCGCCATGATGAGGATCTTGGCCTGTTGGATGTCAGGCATGACGCTCTCCTTTGTTGTGACGTTGTGAGGGGACGCCATGGAACGGACGAGGGGAGCGGGGGTTCCAAACGCCGCGCTCGTGGAACCCGATTTGCGCGGACCTGTTGACCTGATCACGGACAAGTCAACGAGGACAAGAAGAATGGCCAATCCAGGAATGCCGACGGACGAGCCGCTGCCGGGCGGAAACATCCCGAGCGACATGCCGCCCGGCAACGATCCTGACGATCTGCCGGATACCGGGCCGACGGGCCCGCGCACGCCTTATCCCGTGAACGATCCCGGAATCACGGATCCGAAAGGGCCAGGCTCCGAGCCCGACTACCTGCCCGGAAATCCGACCGGTCCGGGAACGCGGTTCTAGACCATCGGACCCAAAAGTGGATTCCACTTTTGGGATCCATCCGATGCTCCATTCTCGGATGAGCGCATCGTGGCCCGCTGGGTCCGCACGATGCGCTAAGGGTTCAGACCTCCAGGATGGCGTAGGGCTTTCCGCTCGGCTTTTCGATGTGCTTGGCGACGTTGTAGACCGGCTGTCCGCCCGGAGTGCGCCCTTCGAAGCGGCCGCGATGCGCATGGCCGTGCACGATGGCGTTGACCTTGAAGCGGTCGATGGTTTCCGCCAGGCGCGAGGAGCCGAGAAACGGGTAGATCTCCAGCGGCTCTCCTTCGATCGTCTCGGGCACCGGCGCGTAATGCAGGATCACCACGGATCGCTTCGCGCGCACCTGGCGCATGGCGTTCTCGAGCCGCAGGGTCTCGTTCATGGTCTCGCCGACGAATTGCTTGATGGCGGGCTCGCCGAAAGATCCCAGCATCCGACGCCCGAAGCCGCCGGCGAAGCCTTTGACGCCGACAAAGCCGACGCCGTCGATCTCCACCGATTGCCCGTCGAGAAGCTTCATGCCCGCCTCGCGCAGGATATGCGTCACTTCTTCCGCTGCGCCGCATTCGTAATCGTGATTGCCGAGTACGCCGACGACAGGGATCGAGCAGGCCTTGAGATCCTGTGCGAGGATCTCGGCCTCTTTCGGCTTGCCGAGATCCGTGAGATCGCCCGTCAGGACGAGAACGTCCGCTTCCCTGGAGATTTCACCGAACAGATCGCGATAGGAGCTGCCATTGTCCTCGCGCGTGTGAAGGTCGCCCATGGCCGCGACCTTCATGATCTTCTCAACATCACTCATTCCGCCATTCACCTTCGCCGCCGACATCGGCGAAGCCCCATTGCTTCACGTCAATCTCGTAATCGATCCGGGAAAACATCCGCCCGCGGCACACCTTCATCTGCGGCGGGGGAAGATCGAGCTGCTTGGACAGCCTGTCGAGCAACTCGTCCATGACCCAGCGCGGGACCTTGTCGCGCTCGGATGGGTAGATCCAACGGAAATTGAGCAGGTGCATGAGCAGCACCTCCCAGTGAACTTCCATATAGGCGAGCAGGCGATGCCAGTCGATCTGGTCGTGCGCCTTGAGGATGGTGTGCGCCACGTCCGCGCCGTCGTAACGGTGGCGGAGCTGGATGAAGCATTTCGACCAGATGAGCTCTGTCGGACCGACGATGCGCACCGGTTGGCCGAACACCTCGATTTGTCGTGCATGCTCGAACCAGGGATCGCCGATCGGCATCGTGCCGTTGGACGAGGCGAAGATCACATCGAAGAAGTACTTGCCCTTGAACACCTTGCCGAGCCAGCGATCATCCTCGATCTCGACGGAATAGCCCAAGGATTTGAAGTGCGACAGAACCCGGGTGTAGTCGCCGGCCTTGCAGAAGATATCGAGGTCCTTCGTGGGGCGCGTGATGCCGGTATGGGCTGCAAGCGCATAGGTACCAGCGAGCAGGAAGGGCAGGCCGAGCTGGTTCAGCTCCCGCAGGGCCTCGGCGTAGAAGGCCTCGGATTCCGGATGTTTCAGTGTCGGTTCCGCCTTCGCGTCCATGATGGGGACGCTGTAAGGAGGATTGAGAGTAAGATCTGGGTCGTGAGCTGCCATAGCCTTGTCCAAAGCGGAGCCGATGATGACCCGCGTTCGACAACCGTATGGCGGTAATGAAGTTCCGCAGCGCGCTCGGGTCAGTGGTCCCCGTGGGAGGTGCGCACGTCCCGTGGGCTGTTGAGGATTTCCAGCAGGCTCGTGGCGATATGCCGGGCCTCGTCGTCCTTAAGGCGCAGCAGGAACGGGGGCATCATGCCGGCCTGGAGCCCGACCACAGCCAGCCCATGCTCATCGGTGCCGACATCGATGGTGGACGAGGTGACTTCCACCAGTTCCTCCGGCACCTCCTCTCCGTCCTCGCTGCTTTCGCCGATGGCGATGAGGAGCTGGCTGAGGGCCTTGACCAAGGAACGGGCGGCATGAGGGTCCATGACCACGGCCGTCGATTGTTCGCCCTTCTGGAACGCGATCTGGATGTTGTCGCCTTCGAGCGTGACGGAGATACCTGCCATTGTCGTCCTCGTTCCTCCCGCCGCCTCGGGCGTCGGACTTAAGAAGCGGATCCCACTCCCGGGACCCATCCGATGTCTCTTTCCCCTGCATAGCGCATCGTCGGGCGCGGAAAAACCGGCCCCGTTTCCCGGATGCGTTAGGAGGTCGTGCGCGTTCGGGAAAAGGCAAGATCCTGGTACGACAGATGCGCTCCGGTCCCAAGGGGCGGGAGCGCATCCGCGTCGCGGCTCACGAGTTTTCCGGGGGAAAAGCCGGTTCCCCGGAAAACGGATGAGGTCAGGTGCGGTTCTTGCGGCTGCCGGTCTCGTCCGTGCCAGCCGTGCTCGGCTCGATCCGTCCGACCGTTCCGGCGCCTGCGGCCGCGGCCCCGGAGAGCATGCTGCCGCCCATGCCGGCATCCGCGTATTGCTGAACGCGCAGATTGTTCTGGACGTGGGTGACGCCCGAGACGGACTCGGCGATGTCCTCCGCATGCCGTTTCTCGAAGCGGCTGTTCACGGTGCCGCTCAAGGTGACCTCGCGGTTGGACACCGATACCTCGATCTCGGAGGCGTCCACATGCGGATCGTCCGTCAGGCGGTCGTTCACGTCGTCCAGGATGCGCTCGTCGGAGCGGGTGTAGCCCTTCGGGCCCCGGCCCCGATAATGCCCGGCCTGGCGCATGTCCCGGTCGCGGCGGCGCTCGGCGTCCTCGTCGCCGAACCAGGACCGGACTTCGTCCCCGGCCCGTTCGAGGAAGCCCCTGTCCTCGTTGTAATCGCGGGAGCCGCGACCGAACGAGGTCGAGCCGTAGCGGTCAAGATCCGGCTCATAGGCGCTGCCCGAGCGGGGAGGGCCCCAGTCGCGATCCCGGCTCCTGCCGGACCGGAAGAGCGACAAGGGGTTGTAGTCCCGGTCCTCGCCGACGACGTCGTGCCAGTCACGGGAGGAGCCGCCCGAGCCGTAGCCGGCGGAATCCCCGTAATCGCGCCTCGACGTCCTCTCGTAGCTGGTGCTCCGGCTACGGTCATAGCCTGAGCGTTCGTTGCCGAAGCCGTGGCGGGCGATATAGCCGTCGTCCTCGTCGCGATAGCGATCGTTGGCCATGGGAGGGCTCCTTTCTGTGTCTCTTATCGGTGCGTTTCCAGTTGCCTCGCGCCCTGCCGGGGTGGATCTGCCCGGAGCGCGGCCTTGCTCCAACAACGTGAGGCCGCAAAAGCCGTTCCTCGCGGGGCTTTTTCACAGGCTGGCCCGAACGGGTTCGCCGCAATTGCATTGACGGTCGTACGAGCCCTCCCGAGACAGAGATATCCCATGGCCGAACGACCCCGATTGAGCGACGATGCGCTGGCGGTCTTTGCCTTTGCCGCCTATCACCAGCTGTCCAGCGGGCAGATGGTCAGGAGCGTGGCCCGGCGCGACGGGGCCGGGCACAAGGCGAGCGATGCCGCCGTGTCCGAGCTGCGGGAGCGGGGTCTCGCCGAGGCCGACAGCGACGAGATTCGCTTTACGGACGCGGGAGAACAGGCCCTCCAGGCCTTTGTTTCAGGCCTTCGCGAGGGCCGGGATACCTAACAAGGCTTAACGGTCTTGCCTTGCAATTGCCCCATCCTTCCCCTACTTATTGTCGCATCGACATTTGGCCGGACGACTGGGCTACTTCGCTTTGGCACTGCCGGGCGCACGTTCCTTCTCTCTACCAATATCGACTAGCGGGCGATTTGGTCTCGGCCCTCGCCCACGTGCAAGCGACAGTGAAAGGATTTCCCATGGAACAGGGAACCGTGAAGTGGTACAATGAAACCAAGGGTTATGGTTTCATCCAGCCCGACAACGGCGGCAAGGACGTGTTCGTCCATGCGACGGCGCTCGAGCGCGCCGGCATGCGTGGTCTGCGCGAAGGTCAGAAGATCTCCTACGAGCTTCAGACGGATCAGCGCACTGGCCGCACCTCTGCAGTGAACCTGCAGAACGCGTAAGGTTTGATACTGGAGAGCGTGCCCGGCGCGCTCTCTTGTTTATCGGCCGTTCCGCCTCAGGAGCGGCTTTTTTGTTATGAGGAAGGCTTTGCATGGCAAAGGAAGAACTGATCACCTTCGAAGGACTTGTGACTGAAATTCTGCCGGACGCGCGCTATCGCGTGCAGTTGGACACCGGCCACGAGGTCGTTGCCTACACGGCCGGCAAGATGAAGAAGAACCGCATCAAGACGCTCGCGGGCGACCGCGTCACCGTCGAGATGTCGCCCTACGACCTCGGAAAGGGCCGGCTCATCTTCCGCCACAAGGACTCGGGTGCATCGTCCGGCCCGCGTCCGCCGCAGCGCGGCAACCAGCAGTTCCGGCGCCGGTAAGCCGATTGCGCGCTTCTCAAGCTGCGCAATTCAAGCCCGACACGTTGGATGAATGAAAAGCCCGGGAGCGGCTCGCCGCTTCGCCGGGCTTGTGGCGTTCGTGGGTAGGCTCGGCGCCTCAGGCCATGGCGTGCATCACCGAGAGGGTTACGCGGTCGGGGCCGATGTCCTCGTCCATGTCATCGAAATGCATCAGTTCCGCGAGGCGGTTGCGGGCGCGGTTGACGCGGCTCTTGATGGTGCCGACCGCGCAGCCGCAGATCTCCGCGGCCTGCTCGTAGGAGAAGCCAGAAGCCCCAACCAGCAGCAGGGCTTCGCGCTGGTCGTGCGGCAGGCGCGCCAGCGCCTTCTGCAAGTCCTCGAAATCGAGGTGGGGCATCTGGTCCGGCTGCACCGAGAGGGTGGCCGCATATTTGCCGTCCGCATCCTCCACCTCGCGCCGCCGCTTGCGGTATTCGGAGTGAAAGAGATTGCGCAGGATGGTGAAGAGCCACGCCTGCATGTTGGTGCCGGGCTGGAAACGATCGATATTGGCGATCGCCCGCATGAGGGTCTCCTGCACGAGATCGTCCGCACGGTCCACGTTGTTCGTCAGCGAAATGGCGAAGGCGCGAAGGTTCGGCGTCGCCTTGAGCATGGAGTCGCGAAGATCGATATCGATGCTCATGATTGCTGCTTCTCCGGCATCCGCTCGTCCAAGCGGTTGATGATCTCGATGAAGCGATCCGGAACCGGCTGCTCGCCGAGGGCCAGGGCTTCATAGAACTGCCGCAGGCGCTGGCCGAGCTGGGCCTGGACCGAGCGGCTGAGCGCCGGTGAGGACGACTTTCTGAGGCCCGGAACAGGCTCTGGATCGTGCTGAGACATTTGCTTTGAAAACTTTTTGTGCATCGGGTCGACCTGATCCGCTCGAGGGGGCGACCTCCCGCAGGGGTCGCACTGACGGCGGCACCCGATCGCCATGGGGGTAACGTCAAGCCAAGTTGATCGTTCCGCCAAGGCGGAGATTCCTGTGGAAGCGTTGGAGAGTGCTGCGTCGCTGTTTCCTGGGAACTAAATCCGAACGGCCAAGTTTTCCTGCAACAGCTCAGTTTCGGCTGAGGGTTGCGGGCTCACGGGCCATCCTTGCAGCAGGAGCAGCCCTTCGGACGAGACCTTTCAAGGAGGCACCATCATGGGCGTAAGCACCATCCTGCTCATCATCGTCATTCTTCTGCTGATCGGCGCCGTGCCGGCTTGGCCCTACAGCCGCGGCTGGGGTTACGGGCCGAGCGGTCTGCTCGGCGTAATCCTTCTGATCCTCATCGTTCTGCTGTTGATGGGACGCCTGTAACCGGGCGGACAGGGATTGCGAAGGCGGCCTCCGGGTCGCCTTTCCGCCGTTCAACCAGAACGGCCAAGCTTGTGCGCGGCCGCACATCTGTGCTGCCCGCAGAGCGCTAGCGTCTGTCCTGTCGACACCGTCGGGAAAATTTCAAACCCCGCAGGCCATTCTCAGGCAGAACTCCTGTGAAAGCCTGCTTTCCCGAAGGACCGACCCTCTTTCTGAAGGCTGTCACGCCGGGAAAGACCCCGTCATCTCGTATCCCCTACGAGATGACGGGTGAGGTCGGGATGAAAGGATCGCCACAGGGATGCGCAAGGCCGGGCGCACACCAGGTTACATCTTCAGCGCCTGGGGTGGGATCGCGTTCGCCTCCGGCATCGCCGCGATGGTCGGCTGCTGTAACGGCAGTGGCCGCAGGCGCGATCCTCTCCATGGTCATCGACACATGATCCCCGAGGCCTTCGAGACCACGCACGATGATGTGGGCCTCATTTCGGTGGCAGGCTTCCTGATGGCCTTCATGCTGTCGCGGGTGGCCGGCGCGTAGCGTTGAGCCGCACCGGCACAGGAGGCGCTTGCCCTTTGCTCATTCCGGCGCGCCGCAGAAGGGTGTAGATTGCCTGCGGGGGCCGGAGGACGCGATGGCCATATTCCTGGACCGGCACGACATGAAAGGCCTGACGGCGGGAGACATCGCCGAGGCCCATCGGAAGGATCTGGAGGTGCAGGGGTCCTTTGGCGTGCGCTTCCTGACCTATTGGTTCGACGAGACGCGGGGCACGGCGTTCTGCCTCATTGATGCGCCCGACATCGACACCGCAATGCGGGTCCATGACGAGGCCCATGGCCACATTGCCAGGGACGTCATCGAAGTGGACCTGTCCGCCGTCGAAGCCTTTCTCGGCCGTATCGCGGATCCTGCTCCGTCAGAAGCCGCCAGCGGTGCTCCGGTCGGTCCGGCCATGCGCACCATCATGTTCACCGACATCGTCGATTCCACCGGAATGACCGCGCGCCTGGGGGATGTCCGGGCCGTCGAGATGGTTCGCGCCCATGACGCGCTCGTGCGCCGCGCGCTGCGCCACACGGGCGGGCGCGAGGTCAAGCATACGGGCGACGGCATCATGGCGGCCTTCGACGATGCCCTGGCCGGCGTGCAATGCGCCCGCGCCATTCAGCAGGCTTTCGACGCCTTCAATCTCGCAAGCCGCGAGAAGCTGCGGGTGCGGATCGGACTGGACGCGGGCGAGCCTGTCGCCGACCACAACGACCTGTTCGGGGCAACCGTCCAGATGGCGGCGCGCCTGTGCCAATGCGCAGAGCCCGACACCATCATCGTCTCGGAGGCGGTGTCGGGGCTCCTGTCCAATCGCGCCCAAGTCGTCGATCTCGGGCCAAGAGCCCTGAAGGGCTTCGTGCAGCCGGTGCCGGTCTTCGAGGTGGGGTGGCGCTGACGGAGGATGGCAAAGAGGCGGCTTACCGCCCCTTGCGTCCCTTGTATTTCGGCTTCTGCCCCGCGAAGCCCTGTGTGGAGCGGCCCGTCGGGCGCTCGCGGAAGTTCAGCGGGATTTCGCGATCCGTGCCGGGGCCCATCTCGTCGAGGCCGGGCTTGCGGATCCGGGTGCCCTCGTCCGATCGGCCCTTGCCGAGCGGGCCGTAGGATGCTGAATCCTCGTCGCCTCCGCTCGCGCCATCTGCTGATGGCGGCAGGCCCTTCGGCGGCAGGTTGGCGCTGCGGCCGTACTTGCGCGAGCCGCCGTATTTGCCGGCGTCCTTCTCCACATCGGATTGCCGCGCCATCGGATCGTCGCTGATCGCAAGCTCGGTCGCCTGCAGGCGCTTCAGCTCGTCGCGCAGCCGCGCGGCTTCCTCGAATTCGAGGTTCGCGGCGGCTTCGCGCATGCGCTTTTCCATATCCGCGATGACGGCCTTGAGGTTGTGGCCCACCGTCTTGTCGGCAAGCCCCGTATCGACGGAGACGTGATCGCGCTCGTAGACGCTCTCCAGAATATCCGCGATGTTCTTCTTCACCGATTGCGGCGTGATGCCGTGCTCGACATTGTAGGCGAGCTGCTTCTCGCGGCGTCGGTTGGTTTCGGCGATCGCGCGCTCCATCGAGCCCGTGATCTGGTCCGCGTAGAGGATCGCCTTGCCTTCCACGTTACGCGCCGCGCGGCCGATCGTCTGCACGAGCGAGGTCTCTGACCGCAGGAAGCCTTCCTTGTCCGCATCGAGAATGGCGACGAGCGCGCATTCGGGAATGTCGAGGCCCTCGCGCAGCAGGTTGATGCCGATGAGCACGTCGAATGCGCCGAGGCGCAGGTCGCGGATGATCTCGATGCGCTCCAGCGTGTCGATGTCGGAATGCATGTAGCGCACGCGCACGCCGTTCTCGTGGAGATATTCCGTGAGATCCTCCGCCATGCGCTTGGTGAGCGTGGTGACGAGCGTGCGAAAGCCCTTCGCGGACAGCTCCTTCACCTCGTGCAGTAGATCGTCGACCTGGCTGCGCGCGGGACGGATCTCCACCACCGGGTCGACGAGGCCCGTCGGGCGGATGACCTGCTCCACGAACACGCCGCCGGTCTGCTCCATCTCCCATTTGCCGGGCGTTGCCGACACATGGACCGATTGCGGGCGCATGGCGTCCCATTCCTCGAAGCGCAGGGGGCGGTTGTCGAGGCAGGAGGGGAGGCGGAAGCCGTATTCCGCGAGCGTCGCCTTGCGACGGAAGTCGCCGCGATACATGCCGCCGATCTGCGGCACGGTCACGTGGCTCTCGTCCGTGAACACGAGGGCGTTGTCGGGGAGATACTCGAATAGCGTCGGCGGCGGCTCGCCGGGCTTGCGGCCCGTGAGATAGCGCGAATAGTTCTCGATGCCGTTGCAGACGCCGGTGGCCTCGATCATCTCGAGGTCGAACTGCGTGCGCTGTTCCAGACGCTGCGCTTCGAGCAGGCGGCCCATGCGGGCGAGTTCCTGCAGGCGGTGCTGCAGTTCGTCCTGGATGCCCTTCACGGCCTGCTGCAACGTGGGGCGCGGCGTCACGTAGTGCGAGTTCGCATAGACCTTCACGAAGGAGAGGTCGTTGGTCTTCTTGCCGGTGAGCGGATCGAACTCGACGATGCTCTCGATCTCGTCGCCGAACAGGCCGATGCGCCAGGCGCGGTCCTCCAAGTGGGCCGGGAAGAGTTCGATCACGTCGCCGCGCACGCGGAACGTTCCGCGGGCGAAGTCGCTCTGGATGCGCTTGTACTGCAGCGCCACGAGATCCGCGATGAGCTGCCGCTGCTCGATGCGTTCGCCCACCTTCACGGAGAAGGTCATGGCCGTATAGGTTTCCACCGAGCCGATACCGTAGATGCACGAGACGGAGGCGACGATGATCACGTCGTCCCGTTCGAGCAGCGCGCGCGTCGCCGAGTGACGCATGCGGTCGATCTGCTCGTTGATGGACGATTCCTTCTCGATGAAGGTGTCCGAGCGCGGCACATAGGCCTCGGGCTGGTAGTAGTCGTAATAGGAGACGAAGTATTCCACCGCGTTGTCGGGGAAGAACGACTTGAACTCGCCGTAGAGCTGCGCGGCCAGCGTCTTGTTCGGCGCGAGGATGAGGGCAGGGCGCTGCGTCTCCTCGATCACCTTGGCCATGGTGAAGGTCTTGCCCGAACCGGTGACGCCGAGCAGCACCTGATCGCGCTCGCTGCGGCGAACTCCGTCGACGAGCTCGCGGATTGCCTGCGGCTGGTCGCCGGACGGCGTGAAATCGGATTTGATCTTGAACGGGATGCCGCCTTCGGACTTCTCGGGGCGTGGCGGGCGGTGCGGCACCCAGGGCCTGCCGTTCTTGAAGCGCGGATCGCCTTCCGTCAGCAGCTTGGTGAGGGCGTCGACCGTGGCCGACACGCCGGACCCGGGGGCGAGGTCGCCCAGCTCGTTCGCCACGTCGGGCCCGTCGTCGGGGCCCTTGAGGCCCAGCTTCTTGGCGAGCGCCGGGTCCACATCCGCAACGTCGCCATGGATGAACGTTTCCTGCGCGCGCTCGGCGAAACCCTCGGCCGCCTCCCGCTCCCGGTTGACGGCGGGATTGAGAAGATCGGCCAGATAGGGATCCAGCGGCTTCAGCTCGGGTTTGGATGCCTTCCCGGTGGAAAGCTTGGGTTTCTTGGGTGATTTGGCCATAGAACGAATATGGTACAAAAGAGCCTGGATGGGAAGGTGTCCACGTCTGCGCGGGGTCAGGCGGTGTGTTTCTCCGCCTTCCCACCGGCGCCGCGTACGGCCTTCGCCAGGGGCACGACCACATAGTGGAGCAGGGGGATCAGGACGGCTCCCAGAGCAAGGCCGAAGAGGCCGGATGCCGCAGCGGTGACAAGCCATTCCACGAAGCCGCTGAAGACCGGCGCGGCATGGCCCGCGGCGGCGGCGACGTCGTGGATTGCATGGCCGATCCAGGTAAAGCCGTAGCCTTCGAGCCCATGGATGATGATGCCGCCGCCGACCCAGACCATGGCGGCGGTCCCCACGATGCCGAGGATGCGCAGCATATGCGGCATGGCGCGAACGAGGCCTCGCCCGAAACCGCGCGTGAGCGGGGCCAGGGCTCTGTCGGCCCCGTTCGGCGTGCTCCGCGCATCGCGCCCTATGAGACTGGAGATCGGACGGGCGTTTCTCGCCAGCGCCACGCCCGCATCGTCTGCCTTCACGATCAGCGCGACGCCGCCATAGACCAGCGCGGTGATGCCGACGCCGACTACGGCAAGCACCAGCGCCTGCGTCCAGGAAGATGCTTCCGATACCGTCCCGAGCGTGATCGCCATGATCTCGGCCGAGAGGATGAAGTCGGTCTTGATGGCGCTGCTGACCTTCTCGTCCTCGACATTCTTCGCGCTTTGAACCGCCTCGCCGACCGCAGCCTCGTGCTGATGAGCGCCATGCGGAAAAAGCGCTTCGAACACCTTTTCCGAGCCCTCGTAGCAGAGATAGGCGCCCCCGATCATGAGCAGCGGCGTGATCGCCCAGGGCGCCGCGAAGCTGAGGAGCAATGCGGCCGGCAGCAGATAGATGAGCTTGTTCTTGAGCGAGCCCAGCGCGATCTTGCCGACGATCGGAAGCTCGCGCGAGGCCGCGAATCCCACGACGTAACGCGGCGTGACGGCGGCGTCATCGATCACGACGCCGGCGGCCTTCGCCCCCGCCTTGGCCGCTTGCGCTCCCACGTCGTCGAGCGACGCGGCGGCCACTTTGGCCAAGCCGGCAATATCGTCCAGCAGGGCGATCAGGCCAATGCTCATGTGGGCTCCTGACAAATCACGATGAGGATAGGTCGAACGGCGGAGGGCGCCAAGGCGCTCCGCTCATGTCGATAACGCCTGAATCGAGGATTGTTGCATAGAGCATCGGCCCCAAAAGCAGAGCCCGCTTTATGGATGTGATCGGATCCTCAATTCATGACGCGGCACATTGTTCACACGGCGCCAAAGGGCCGCACGAGGCGCTCACGAAGACGAGAGCAGGCTTCCACCGCTATACCCTGATGCATCAATGTGCGGCGGCGGTCCTCGCGGGAGAATGTTGTCGGAGATATCGAGGTCTCAAGCCGAGAAAACGGTCGGGCCTTTCAGATAGGCTTCGACGCGATCAGGCACGGTCTTGGCGTCGGCGGGTTCTTCGGGCCGGGGCGCGAGAGGAGGTGTGCTGCGAGCCTCGGGATCCGGCGCGACATGCGTGGCGCTGTCGGCCACTTCGTGGACATCCCGCAGTGTCTTGTTCTGCAGGTCCACTCCGGACATTTCTTCCGGATTGCGCGGAGACATGGCGTCCTCCTTCGGCAGGCTGCGAGAGGGTTCCCCCAATCCGTGTCGCAAATAGGGCATCGTCGCCGTGCGGCGAATGCTTCAATCCCGGTTCGCGCGGATTGGGACAATGCCGCGCTACAGCCGCCACTCGAACAGCCTGCAGCATTGCGCTGCGGATGTCATTCACATGGGATAGGGCAATGGCTTGCGCCGCATACTTACGTGCAGCTGCGGCCCATGGCGCTGAGGCCCTCGTCCAGGAGGTCGGCCAGGTTCGGGATGCCGATGAGCCAATCCGCTGTCGAGAGCGAACTCGCTTCCTCGCGCTCGCGGGCAAGGCGCACCGCATCGGCCCATTCTTCCGGCTCCATGTCGCCTCGACCGATATAGACGAGGGCGATCAGATCCGCGCGCTCGTCGTCGTTGAGGCCGGCGATCACGTCGCGAAGCTCGGCTTCCGTGGCATCGTCCGGCGAGGCGGTGAGGGCGTCGACGGAGCCGTCGTCGATGGGGTTCGACCCGGAGGCGGGATCCGTCGGTCCCTCCTTCACGTCAATGGCCCTGGCCCGGAGAATGAGTTCGCAGACCTTGTCGAGCGCGATATCCATCGAGATCCTCTTGAAGCGACTTTCCTGAATTCGTTGACAGGAAAACCCTTGAGACGGCTTTCGGTTCGCGTGCCGTCAAGCTTTCCAACGCCGGGCTGCTGCGGCGGAGGCGGACAATCGAGCCGCTTGACACCATCCATGAGAGGAATAGGGCAGAGGCCCACTCCTGCCATCACCCAACATCGTGCCCTCATGAATCCTCAGATCGCACCCATTTTCATGCTGATCGCCTCGAATGTCTTCATGACCTTCGCCTGGTACGGTCACCTGAAATTCAAAGCGTCGCCACTCTGGATCGCGGTTCTTGCCTCCTGGGGCATCGCCTTCGTCGAATACTGGTTCGCGGTTCCCGCCAACCGCATCGGCTCGGCGGTCTACTCGGCGGCCGAACTAAAGACGATGCAGGAGGTCATCACGCTGATCGTCTTCGCGGGCTTCTCCGTGCTCTACCTGAAGGAGCCCCTGGGCTGGAACCACCTCATCGGCTTCGTGCTGATCGCCTCGGGCGCAGCCTTTATCTTCCAGGGGCGCTGATGGCCGGAGCCTCCCGACCATGACGGTGCTCGTCTATGCGGCGGCGGCTCTGGCCGAGATCGCGGGATGCTTCGCCTTCTGGGCGTGGCTGCGCTTGGCCAAATCGCCGCTGTGGCTGCTGCCGGGCTTCGGAGCCCTGGCGCTTTTCGCCTATCTGCTCACCCTTGCCCCGAGCGATGCCGCCGGGCGGGCCTATGCAGCCTATGGCGGCGTCTACATCACTGCGTCGATCCTGTGGCTCTGGATCGTCGAGGGCGCACGGCCCGACCGGTGGGACATGGCGGGCGGCGCGATCTGCCTGGCGGGCGCGGCCCTCATCCTGCTGGGACCGCGGGGTTAGAGCGTTCTTCGGCGAAGTGGACCTGGTTCGCCGCAAAAAATGCGTTGCACCAAAGAGAAGAGCTGATTCCATGGAAGGGGAAACAGCTCTAGAGGGCTCACGTCGCGGGCTTCATGCGCAGGATGCGCCCCTGCGGTGAATCCGTGAGGAGATAGATCAAGCCGTCGGGGCCCTGGCGCACGTCGCGGATCCGTTCGCCCAGTCCCTGCAGCATGCGCTCCTCGCCGGTCACCCGATCGCCGTCGATGTCCAGGCGCGAGACGAGCTTGCCCGCAAGGGCGCCCACGAGAATGCTGCCGCGCCAGGCCGGAAACCTGTCGCCGGTGTAGAAGGTCATGCCGGACGGGGCGATGGACGGGTCCCAGTAATAGACCGGCTGCTCCATTCCCGGCTTTTTGGTGCCTTCGCCGATTTTCCGGCCGGAATAATGCACGCCGTACGAAATGACGGGCCAGCCATAGTTCCTGCCCTTGCGGGGAATGTTGACCTCATCGCCACCGCGCGCGCCGTGCTCGGCGGTCCAGAGCTCGCCTGTTTCCGGATGAAGGGCGGCCGCCTGGACGTTGCGGTGGCCGTAGGACCAGATCTCCGGGCGCGCGTCCTCGCGGTTGAGGAAGGGATTGTCGGCCGCCGGGCCGCCGGTGGGCTTGATGCGGACGATCTTGCCGAGATGATCGCCGAGGTTCTGGGCCCGGTCGCGCAGGTCGTTCCGTTCGCCGAGGGTCACGAAGAGATTGCCGCCCCGGTCGAAGACCAGACGCGAGCCGAAATGCTGAGTGCCCCTATAGGACGGCTCCTGCCGGAAAATGACCTGGACGTCCTCCAGGGCAGTCTCATCCTGACTGAGGCGCCCACGCGCCACGCTCGTGCCGTTCTGGCCGTCGCCCCGGTCCTCGGCGAAGCTCAGGTAGATCGTCCGGTTCTGGGAGAAGTTCGGATCGAGGGCCACGTCCAGCAGCCCTCCCTGGCCTTGCGCCGAGATGGCGGGAAGCCCTCTGATCGGCTCGGAGAGCGCTCCGTCGGCATTGACGATGCGCAATTGTCCGGGCTTCTCGGTGACCAGCATGCGCTGATCGGGGAGGAAGGCGAGGCTCCAGGGATTTTGAAGATTGCGGGCGAAGGTTTCGACGATCACCTCGATCTTGTCCGTCCGGAGGCGCTGCGTGTCCTGGGCCAGAGCGGCCGGGGCCGTGGCGAGGAGCATGGCGCAGGCAAGGGCGAGGCGAAGTTTAGGCATGGAGGCTCTCCGTCGATCCTAGGCCGAAGAGCTAACCTCCTGGCGCGGGGCGTCAACCTCGCCCCCGTTCATGCGTGGGTTACTTGAATGAATAGAGGTGGACAGCGCTCTTGCTCTGGCCGGACACCGTCTGCGTGGTCGCCAGAACCGAAACGGTCGCGAGCCCCATCAGCATGATCAGCGCCAGCGAGCAGCGGGTTTGCTGGCGCAGGTCCATCCGATGAGCCCGGGAGGCGACGTGATTTCTGGGTCGGTATGTCTTCATTGCCTTTTTCCCATGAAGGCCGCTGTGGCTTTGGAGAAAAAACCCTTTCACTACAGGAAGGTTCCCGGTTGTTTTGGAGTCTTGCTTTGACACAACTTGCTAAGTGCAGAAATTAACTATTCATTAACCAATATTAACGTGCCGAGACAGGGGGTGCGCAAGCTCTGCATATGTAAAAACGGCCGAGGAAATCCCCGGCCGTCTTGTGAAAACCGCTCTCGCTAAAGGCTATTCGGCATTGATGTGGGCTGCCTTGATGATCTCGGCCCAGGTCTGGATTTCCTTGTCCAGGTAAGGTTTGAAAGCCTCCGGATCGCGCACGTTCAAGGTAAAGCCAAGCTTCGTGATGCGCTCCTTTACGTCAGGCTTGTTGAGGATCGCGATGATCGTTCCCGAGAGCTTGTCGAGGATCGGCTTAGGCGTGTTCACGGGCGCGAAGAAGGCGGCCCAGGATTCCGCGTCGGCATTGGTGATGCCCTGTTCGCGCAGGGTGGGCACGTCGGGGGCGAGAGGATTGCGCTGCGGGCTCGCAAGGCCGATGGCGCGCATCTGGCCCGCCTGGAACTGCGACAGCACGCTCGGAAGGGTCGAGTTCGACACGTCGATGCGCCCGGCCATGAGCTCGGTCACCAGGGGCGCCGCGCCGCGGAAGGGGACGTGCGTCATCTTGATGCCCGTGCGGGTCATGAAGAGCTCGGTCGCCAGATGCGAGCCGGAGCCCACGCCCGTGGAGCCGTAATTGAGCTTGCCCGGATCCTTCTTGGCGAGCTCGACCAGCTCCGGAATCGACTTCACGGGCAGGTCGTTCTTCACCACGAACACGTGCTCGAAGGCGCCTGCGCCCGCGAGGGGGGCGAAGTCCTTCACCGCATCGTAGCCGGGCTCTTTCAGCAGGAACATGTTGTTCCCGTGGGTCTGGTTGTTGCCGAACACGATGGTGTAGCCATCCGGCTCCGCCCGGGCGGCGGCGCGGGTGCCGATGGCGCCGGAGGCGCCCGCCAAGTTCTCGACGATCACGTTCTGCCCGAGGTCCTTGCCCATTTCCTCAGCCACGATGCGGGCGATCACGTCCGTCGGGCCGCCAGCCGGATAGGGCACGATCATCTTGATCACACGGCTGGGATAAGACTCGGCGAGGGCAGCTTGAGAAAGCAGGGTGGCTCCTGCGAGAAGGCCGAAAGCCATGCGGCGGGTAAGGGAAAGCGTCATGAAAGGGCGGCTCCTGAAAATCCCGGAATCCGGGGCTGTTTTACTTGCTTGGACAGCTTGGGCGGATTAGGGTCCGCCCCCGTCACGTTCTCTTCCTAACGCCCCGACCGGAGGTTTCCCATGGGCTTTTTGTCTGACGCCCTCTCGCGCATCAAGCCGTCTGCCACGATCGTCATCACGCAGAAAGCGCGAGACCTCAAAGCCCAGGGTCGGGACGTGATCAGCCTTTCCGTCGGGGAGCCGGATTTCGACACGCCCGACAACATCAAGGAAGCGGCCATCGCGGCCATCCGCCGCGGCGAGACCAAGTACACGCCCGTTCCCGGCATCGTGCCGCTGCGCGAGGCCATCGCCCGCAAGTTCAAGCGCGAGAACGGCCTCGACTACAAGCCCTCGCAGACCATCGTCTCCACGGGCGGCAAGCACGTGATCTACAACGCGCTCCTCGCCACCCTGAACCCGGGCGACGAGGTCATCATTCCGGCCCCGTACTGGGTTTCGTATCCCGAGATGGTGGTGCTCTGCGGCGGCAAGCCCGTCTTCGTGGATTGCACGATGGAGCACAACTTCAAGCTCCAGCCCGGTGATCTCGAGCGCGCCATCACGCCGCAGACCAAGTGGATCATCCTCAACTCGCCGTCGAACCCGACCGGTGCGGCCTATTCCCGCGCGGAGATGAAGGCGATCACCGACGTGCTGATGCGTCATCCGCACGTTTGGGTGCTCACCGACGACATGTACGAGCACCTGACCTACGGCGATTTCGAATTCGTGACGCCGGCCCAGGTCGAGCCGGGCCTTTATGACCGCACGCTCACCATGAACGGCGTGTCCAAGGCCTATGCCATGACCGGCTGGCGCATCGGCTACGCCGCGGGCCCCGAGCATCTCATCAAGGCCATGGACTTCGTGCAGGGCCAGCAGACCTCCGGCACCAGCGCCATCTCGCAATGGGCCGCCGTCGAGGCCCTCGACGGACCGCAGGATCACCTGAAGGTCTTCAAGAAGGCCTTCGAGGAGCGCCGCGATCTGGTGGTCTCCATGCTGAACCAGGCGAAGTTCCTGAAGTGCCCGATGCCGGAAGGGGCGTTCTACGTCTATCCGTCCTGCGCCGAGGCCATCGGCAAGACCGCGCCGTCGGGCAAGGTGATCGAGACGGACGAGGACTTCGTCTCCGAGCTGCTGGAAGCCGAAGGCGTGGCGGCCGTTCACGGCTCCTCCTTCGGCCTCGGCCCGAACTTCCGCATTTCCTACGCCACGTCGAACGCGGCGCTGGAGGATGCCTGCAACCGCATCCAGCGGTTCTGCGGTTCGCTGCGCTGATGGATCTGCCTCGGACCTTCCATCCGGATCCCGAGGCGGAGCCCTACCGGGCCGATCCTGTCTCCGCATATCGCGTGAAGTTCGACGCCCGCGTCGACTTCACCAACGGGGGCTATGTCGAAGCACGGGATTTTCTCCTCGACATCGAGGGAAACGATATCGCGCCTGAGCGCTTGGCCGAGATGATCGTCTCGGCCATGAATCTCCTCCGGGCCGGGCCGGTGACCATCTACGCCATGCGGGTGGTTCGCCGAGGCGAGCACCAGGACGCCGAAGCGGCGGTGGCTCCTCCAGGGCCTTGAACCTACTAGTCCTTTGCCACAGGGGAGCTGCGGGATGGTTCGAGGGGGTGTAAACTGAGCGGATCTGAGGGAGGGCTCTCCCATGCTCAAGCGCTATCTTGTCGATCTCACCCGCCGCGAGCGCACT